>NZ_PSRT01000068.1 GCF_004212635.1 Bradyrhizobium genosp. SA-3
TCAGTATGTTGCGGCCCGAAACGGGCGCCGAGGTCCGATTTGAGGCCCCAAGTCCCCCATCGATTTGACCACGTCCTGGCCGGTGCCGGGCCAAGCAAGCAGGAAATACAGCTTTGAGAGTCATCGCCAGTTCTATTCGCAAGGGCAACGTGATCGAGCAAGACGGCAAGCTTTATGTCGTCGTGAGCGCCGAGAACATCCATCCCGGCAAGGGAACCCCGGTCAGCCAGATCGAAATGCGCCGAATCTCGGACGGGGTAAAGATCTCCGAGCGCTACAAGACCACCGACCAGGTCGAAAAGGCCACGATCGAAGAGCGCAACTACACCTACCTCTATGAGGACGGTGACGGCTACCACTTCATGAACCCGGAGACCTACGACCAGGTCCAGGTCTCCAAGGATGTCGTCGGCGACGCGGCTGCGTATCTTCAGGAGAGCATGACGGTCAAGCTGTCCATGCACGATACCAACCCGGTGTCGATCGCGCTGCCGCAGCGCGTGACGCTGGAAGTGGTCGACACCGAGCCGGTGACCAAGGGCCAGACCGCCTCCTCCTCCTACAAGCCTGCGGTGCTCTCCAATGGCGTGCGCACCACCGTGCCGCCGCACATCACCGTCGGCACCCGCGTCGTGGTGATGACCGAAGACGGCTCCTACGCCGAACGCGCCAAGGACTAACGGGGAACAGAGCGATCGCAACAGGTGCCGCCGGGGGGCGAGACAGTGGTTGGGAACGGTTTCCGCTTTGTCTCGCAACTTCTGGCGTCGCTTTCGCTCCTCATTGCCACCCCGCTGGCTGCGGATGAATTCCGCAGCCCCTCGCTCACGGCCCTGCGCGTCGATTGGCGCGCAGCGCTGGACCAACTCCGCTCCGAGATCACCACTCGTCCCCGCGTCGCGGACGATTTCATTTTCGCACCCCGCCGTTCGGTGCCGCGCTTTGATCCGCGCGCGATGCCTGCGCTGGTGCAGCTCAACGCGGTCTCCTCGCAATTCTTCACCGGTATCGCCCGCAGCCCCGTGCCCGTGCTGCTGCCGTTCGACGCCGCCGCGTACCTCGAGGCGCAGCGCAACGGTGCGCCGGCTACAACAGCGCTGTCGCGCTACCAGGCTGACTTCAATCCCGTCGACATGTTCGACGCCGGTCCCGCCGGCTACAACGCGACCTTCTCGTTCGAACCTGGCGCCGGCGACGGCATGCCGAGCCGGGTGTTTGCAAGGCCGGTCGAGGTGCAGATCACGGGATCGGCGCTCGTCTATGACATCGCCGATCCCTCAGGGGGCAAGGGCGAGCAGATCAAACCTCTGGCCGCACTCTACCCGGACTGCGCAGGTTCATACGGGAAGGCTATGTGCGCTACGCCTTCACGCGCTTCGGTGTCGCCTATGTGGTGTCGGTCCAGTGCCTCGACAGCGTCGCAAGACCGCGGCGGCTCGCCTGCAAGGAAGCCTATCCGGTCGCAGAACGCTTCCTGAAGGCGCTACGGGTCGCCGGGGGGCAACGGATGCGGCCTCTGATGGACGTGGCCTCCAACGTCCTCGATCGTCCTGCCGCACGTTCGCCGGATTTCAGCTATCGGCCGAGCGGCGACATCATCCCGAATACGGGCTATCGCAAGCAAGGCGGCCATCCCAACGTGATGGCCTATGCGCAGATCCGCTTTCCGCTCGAAAAGACGCCGGCCTTCGTGCGCTCGCAATCCTACGGCAAGCGTGACAAGAGCGACGGCCCGACCGTCTATCCCTGGCGCGACAATTTCTGCGAGTCCCGCAGCTTCGAGGTCTGGCAGTGCGCCGGCGGATACGGCCACCAGGGCGAGGACATTCGCGCCGCCGATTGCCCCGCGCCCGCAGAAGGGCGCGAGCCCTGCGATCCCAAGCAGCGCGGTGTCGTCGCCGTGCGCGACGCGATCGTGATCCGCACCGCCAAGGACCAGGCCGCGACGCTGCAAGTCAACAGCCGGACCGAACACATCCGCTTCCGCTACATGCACATGAACCCGCAGGCGATGAACGCCGATGGCCTCGTCAACGGCCGCATCGTCAGCGAAGGCGAGAAGATCGGCGTGGTCTCGAACTATCTCGACCATCCCGCTGGCACCTCGATGCATCTGCACTTCGATGTGCAGGTGTTCACCCGCGACGGCTGGATCTGGGTCAGCCCCTACATCACGCTGGTCTCGGCCTATGAACGCCTGATCCACGCCCGCGGCCGCGAGGTCGGTCCGGAGATCGCAGGCGCTCCGCAGCCCGTTGCACACACGCTGCCAGAGGACGTGATCAAGCCGGACCTGCGCGAGGGATCGAGCGGCGAGGAGAATTGAGCAACTCGTGCAAACGGATTGCTCTCACCACACATTCGGTGTCGTCCCGGCCTAGCGCGCAATTGCGCGCGGGGGGCCGGGACGACGTTGAGGCACTACTCCAAATACGTTGTCAGCTGCGCACCCTCATCCGCCACGAACACCGCGATCAACTCTGCAGGCTCGGTCGCACTGGCATTGGCGGAGACCAAATGCGTCGAGCCCGGCGGCTCGAAGAAAGACTGGCCGACGCCGAACGTCTCGACCGGGCCGCCGCCGAGCTGCGAGCGGATCTCGCCCTTGGTGATGTAGGCCGTCACCGAGCCTGCGTGACGATGCGGCCGCGAAAATCCGCCCGGACCGTAGGACACGCGCACGATGGTGACGCGCTTACCCGGGACGTTCGGCAGCGCGTAGGAGCCGATCGGCTCGACCTTGTCGAGCGGCGAACTCTCCGCAGCGGTAGCGCAGAGCGGCGCCAGCGCGCCTGACACACTGTCGATCGTCACCGGCAGCGCCTTGCCGATCGCAAGCGCGCAGGCAAGCCCTGCCATGATCGCGAGCGCCGTCGAACGTGAGGGCGTCGGACGCTGCACGGCGGAAAAACTCATCGCTGTCATCGTGACCTCCCCTCAGCTTGATCAGGATGCCGCAGCGGTCGCGGCTGCCGGCCGCTTGGCCGGCGTCCAGCGATAGGCCGCGCCAAACCGGTTCCAGACGTTGATCGAGGCGACCGCCGAGGTCAGGTAGGTCACCTCGGTTTCGGAGAACTCGCGCGTTGCGTCCGAATAGACCTCCTCGCTGACGCCACCGGGTAGCCGCGTCAACGCCTCCGCCCAGGCCAGCGCCGCGCGCTCGCGCGCGGAAAAGATCGGCGCCTCGCGCCAGACCGCGACCAGATGGAGCTTGTCGACGGGAACGCCGATCCGTTCCGACAGCAGGACGTGATGCTGCAAGCAGAAGGCACAGCCGTTGATCTGCGAGGCGCGCAGCTTGACGAGCTCGATGAGCTGCTTGTCGAGGCCGGCGTTGGCCGCAAGCTGACCGAGCGCCAGCACCACATCATAGACGTCTGGCGCCAGGCGCTTGAAATCCTCGTATTCGCTGCGGGCGTGCGACATTGCGGTTCACCTCGTATTATTGTAAGTGTTCTTATATCCTATAAGAGCTCTGATATGTCGCGCAAGACCGCTGCCATCACAAGATCGAAAACCGCGCGCACGGCGCCCGCGGACGACGGCGCCGTGCGTGTTCCTAAGCCCGGCGAAGGCAAGCGCGGCGAGCAAGGCTATCTCGGCTATCTCCTGCGCCAGGCTCACGCCGCAGTCCGGCTGAAAATGGAGCGCACCCTCGCCGATCTCGGCGTGACCTCGCCGCAATTCGCGGTGCTGACCATGCTCAACGCCTATCCCGGCCTGTCCGGCGCCGACGTCGCCCGCCTCACTTTCCTGACTCCCCAGACCGTCGGCGTCATCATTCGCAACCTCGAACGCGACGGTGCCATCGCGATGACGCCGCATCCGGTCCACGGCCGCATTCAGCAATGGACGCTGACGCCGCGGGGCGCGACGCTGCTGAAGGCGTGCCGCGAGCGGGTGATCGCGCTCGAGAAGCGCCTCGCTCTGGGTTTGGATGGCAAGGCGGAAACCACGATCCGGCGCTGGCTCGCCGGCATCGCGGCCGAGTTGCAGGAGGACTAGCCGCCCTTCAACACATTCTTGACCTCGCCGTCGGGCCAGGCTTCGCCTGCGGCAATCACCCGCACGCGGGTTCGGTCTGCGGCATTGACCAGCACGTGCGAACTCACCCGGTCGCGGCTAGGCTCCAGGTGCAGATCGGTTTCGGGCTTCCAGCTCAGCGTGGTCGCAAGATCGCCGGGAAAGATCTGCCATTGCGATCCGTCGTCGAGCTCGACGACATGGCTTTCCGCATGTGCGTGAATCTTCATTCCACCCCGATTGCTATGGCGGCCAGATATTTCCTCATCTTCTCCTCCTCATCGTCGTGGGGGAATGCAGGACTGCGACAGTTTGTTCCGACGGAACGGCTGATCCGGCCGCGCGGAAATCAGGTGCTAGGAACCGACTCACACGTGCCATGTTTCGGGCTAGAATGTGCTCATGACGCACGCTGATTCCTCATCCCATCCAACGCGCCGCGCTCTGCTTCACTTGACGTTCGCTGCAGCGGCGCTGCTTGCACTCCCGAGACGCGCCCTCGCCGCGCCGCCAGGCTTCGACGAATGGCGCGAAGCCTTTCGCGCACGGGCGATGGCCAAGGGCATTTCGGCCGCGACTTGGCAGCGCGCGATGGCGCGGGTCGAGCCGGACATGAGCGTGTTCAAGCAAATGCGCAACCAGCCCGAATTCCACGAGCAGGTCTGGCAATACATCAACCGCCGCGTCTCCGACTGGCGCATCATCAACGGCAAGATCGCGCTGAAGAACAACGAAGCGCTGCTTGCGCGCATCGAGCGCGATTTCGGCGTCGAGCGCGGCACGCTGCTGGCCTTGTGGGGCGTCGAGTCCGCCTATGGCGATCCGCTGGTGCAGCAGAACCATATGACGCCGGTGTTTCCCTCGCTCGCCGCCCTCGCCTGGAACGAGCCGCGGCGCAAGGCCTATTGGGAGACCGAGCTGATCAACGCGCTGCGCATCGTCGACAAGGGCTGGAGCACGCCGGAGCAGATGCAGGGATCCTGGGCCGGCGCGATGGGCCATTCGCAATGGATGCCGGAAGTCTGGCTCAATGTCGGCATCGACTATGACGGCGACGGCAAGGTCTCGCCCTTCGGCAAGCCCGATGACGCGCTGGGCTCGACCGCAAAATATCTCGTCAATCGCGGCAAGTGGCATCGCGGCGAGCACTGGGGCTATGAGGTGCGCGCGCCCGGCAGCATGAGCGGGAGCCGCACCTACGCCGCCTGGGCATCGGCCGGCGTCACCCGTGCCGACGGCCAGCCATTCCCACAGCCGAACGCCACCGCGCAGCTGTGGACGCCTGTTACGGGCGGACCGAGCTTCCTGCTCGGACCGAATTTTTACTCGGTGAAGAGCTACAATCCCTCGATGAACTATGCGCTGGCGATCTGCCATCTCGGCGACCGTTGTCTGGGCGCGCCCCCTTCATTCAGCCCTTCCCAGGCTCCGAGCGCGTGCTGACGCTCGCCGAGGTGCAGGAGATGCAGACGCGCCTGACCAAGGCCGGCTTCGACACCGGCGGCACCGACGGCCGCGTCGGCAACGACACGATGAAAGCGGTGAAGGATTTTCAGCAGCGCGCGGGCATCACGCCGGCGGACGGCTACGGCGGGCTGAAGGTGCTGGCGAAGCTGCGGCAGGGATTGTAAGCGCGCTCTCTGCCTTCGTCATTCCGGGGCGCGCCACTTGGCGCGAGCCCGGAATCCATTCTTCCGCCTCGCTTGCCGCAGGATGGATTCCGGGTTCGCGCTTCGCGCGCCCCGGAATGACGCTACTGAAAGCTCAGTGTCTATACTGCGGCTCTTCCGCGTCGAGTTGGCGGCGGATCGCGGCGAGATGCAGCCGCGCGGATTCGGAATCGCCTTCGCGCATCTGCCTGTAAGTTTCGGCCGCAACCGCAGGATCGACCGGCAGCACCTTTCGTCCCGTCGACATCGCCAGCACCTGCACCTCGGCGGCGCGTTCGAGGTAATAAAGATCGTCCCAGGCTTCAGCGATGGTCGGGGCCAGCACCATCACGCCGTGATGCTTCATGAAGACGATATCGGCATCGCCGACGGCGGACGCGATGCGCGCGCCTTCGCGGTTGTCGAGCGCGAGGCCGTTATAGTCGCGGTCGACCGCGGTGCGGCCGTAGAATTTCAGCGCGGTCTGGCCGGCCCAGATCAGGGGCTCGCCCTCGGTCATTGAGAGCGCCGTCGCATAGGGCATGTGGGTGTGGAAGGCGACCTTGGCGCGCGGCAGGCGCTTGTGCATCTCGGCATGGATGTAGAAGGCGGTCGCCTCGGGCAGGCCCTCGCCGTCGAGCACGTTGCCGTGGAAGTCGCAGATCAGCAGCTTTGACGCGGTCAGCTCGCGGAAGGCGTAGCCATAAGGGTTGACCAGGAAGAGATCGTCATGCCCCGGCACCACGGCCGAGAAGTGATTGCAGATGCCTTCCTCAAAACCGTTGCGCGCGGCCATGCGGAAGCAGGCGGCAAGATCCTCGCGCACGGTGCGGATCGCATCGGTGGCGAGGTCCGGCCTATTCGAGCGAACGGGCTCGGGCGCGGAAGAAGACGAATGAAGGCTGTGCGCCATGGCGAAGGACACCTCTGTCGGTCGGAGCTGCCCCGCGTTGTACAGGGGCTGCGCCTACGCGTCAGCCCCTGCGACCGCCACCCTGCCCTGCGCGCCTCAGGCGCGCCGCGGCACGCCGCCGGCATTCATGCCGCCATCGATGACGAGCTCGCTACCGGTGACGTAGCGCGAAGCATCGGAGGCCAGATAGAGCACGCCGGAGGCGATATCTGCCGCTTGGCCGGCACGACCCAGCGGCGTGACGACCTTGGCGCGCTCCTCCGGATCGATCGGCGCGTTGTGGCCGGCACCGGTCGCGCCGGTCGGGATCTTGCCCCAGATCGGCGTGTCGATGATGCCGGGATGCACCGAGTTGACGCGGATGCCGTCGCCGGCCGCCGCGCACTCCATCGCGATCGATTTGGCGAACAGCCGCACGCCGCCCTTGGTGGCCGAATAGGCCGACAGCCCGGGCGCGCCGCGCAGACCCGCCAGTGACGACATCATCACGATCGAGCCTCCACCGGTCTTGCGCATCAAAGGCAGGCAGTGCTTGACCGAGAGGAACACGCCATCGAGGTTGATCGCGTTCTGCTTGCGCCAGTCGGCCAGCGTCATGTCGACGATCGAGGGCACGGAGATGCCGATGCCGGCATTGGAGACCATGACGTCGAGCCGGCCATAGCGCTTTCCGACTTCGGCGACGACCTCGATCCAGCGCTCCTCGCTGGTGACATCCTGCTCCAGGAAAATCGCCTTGCCGCCGGCCTTGGTGATGCGCTTGGCAAGCTCGGGGCCGCGCAGCTCGTCGATGTCGGTTGCAACGACGGTGGCGCCCTCGCGCGCGAACAGCTCGACGATGGCCTCACCGATGCCGGAGGCGCCGCCCGTCACCAGCGCGATCTTGCCCTCAACCTGCCCTGCCATGTTCACTCCCTTTCTTTTTTGCTTTTTTGTTGTTTGCGGCCGCTATCTAATCACGGATGGCCCCTGGTCCGGTAGCGCGATGTCGACGACGCGGAATTGCACACGCTCGACGCCCTGGTAGCGATCGACCGACAATGATCCCGCGACATGCATTTGCTGACCGCGGTTGGCGAGCAGCGCATTGCCGAGCTTCTGGCCGACCGAACGGAACGCGATGCCGTTGACGATGGCGCCGTCGCCGGATTTGAAGCGCAGCCTCAAATGCGCCTGCCCGACCTCGTCGGCATAGACGAGCTGGTGCGCCGGCAGGGCCAGCACCGGCTCCGGATTGCCGCTGCCGAACGGCCCGGCGCGGTTGAGGGTGGTCGCAAGTTCCGGCGTCACCGCGCGTGCGGAGACCGCGCCGTCGACATGGAGCTCGTTGACGTGCCGCGCCTCCGCGACGTCGCGCGCCAGCGCGTTCTCCAGATAGGCGCGGAATTCGGCGAGCTTCTCCTTGCGCAGCGTGACGCCCGCAGCCATCGCGTGGCCGCCGCCCTTGAGCAGAATGCCATCAGTGACAGCCTGCCGCACCGCCTTGCCGAGATCGACACCGGCGATCGAGCGGCCCGAGCCGGTGCCGATTCCGCCGGGCTCGAGCGCGATGGCAAAAGCAGGCCGGGAAAACTTCTCCTTCAACCGGGAGGCGACGAGGCCGACCACGCCGGGATGCCAGCCTTCGGAGGCCGTGACGATCACGCCGAGCTTGTCTTCCAGCCCGATCGAGGCGATCGCCTCGGCTTCCGCCTGCGCTTCCGCCGCCTGTTCGATGATGCGGCGTTCGCTGTTGAGGCGGTCGAGCTCGGCGGCGATGCGCGCGGCCTCGACGCTGTCGCCTTCGAGCAAGAGCCGCACACCGAGATCGGCACGGCCGATGCGGCCGCCGGCATTGACGCGCGGCCCCAGCATGAAGCCGAGATGCCAGGCCTCCGGCGGACCGTTGAGCCGCGCCACGTCCATCAGCGCGGTATGGCCGACATGGTCGCGCCGCCGCATCGCGATCAGTCCTTTTGCGACGAAAGCGCGGTTGAGACCGATCAGCGGGGCGACATCGGCGACGGTGCCGAGTGCGACGTGATGCAGCATGCCGAGCAGATCGGGCTCGGGCATCTCGACGCTCCAGAAACCGCGCTGACGCAGCTCGCGATTGACGGCGACCAGCGTCACCAGCACGAGGCCAACGGCGGCGAGATGGCCAAGGCCCGAGAGATCGTCAGAGCGGTTCGGATTGACCAGCGCATCGACCTCGGGCAGATCGAGGCCGCATTGGTGGTGGTCGATCACGACGACGGACATGCCGAGGCGTTTCGCCTCGGCCAGCGGCTCGATACTGGTGGTGCCGCAATCGACGGTGACAAGCAGCGTGGCGCCCTTCGCAGCGAGCGTGCGCACTGCTTCGGTGTTCGGGCCGTAGCCCTCGAAGATGCGGTCGGGAATGTGGATCAGCGGATCGAGGCCGCAATGGCGTAGATGCCAGGCGAGCAGCGCCGCCGATGTCGCGCCGTCGACGTCGTAGTCGCCGAAGATCGCGACCTTCTCGCCCTTCGTTGCGGCATCCGCGATCCGCTGGGCAGCGGCTTCCATCTCCGTCACCGTGAACGGGTCCGGCAGCAGTTTTCGGATGGTCGGATCAAGGAAATCCGGCACGGTGTCGATGTCGACGCCACGGCCGGCCAGCACCCGCGCCAGCAGCTCCGGCAATTGGTGCCGCTGCACGATCGCAAGCGCCTTGGCCGCCCCGCGCCCGTCGAGCCGGTCACGCCAGAGCTTGTCGGTGAGCGAGCGCGTCACCCCCAGGAACGCCTGGGGCGCTTCGACGGGCAAGGCAGTGGCGGGTGGCGTCATGATTCGAGAGCGATCTTGGGAACTCGGGGGGCCGGACGAGCACGCAAGGCGTCCGGGTCACTGGCGGATTGGCCGGCAAGCCGCCGGATTTTGCAACGGTCACCAGGCACAAAGCGGTGGATGAGCCGTCCTGGCGGCACGGGTGACTATCATTTAGGCAATCCGCAAAACAGCAAATTAAGCGGGCGTTAGGCGGAATCCTCGAAAACGAATCGTATTCGATCTGTAATTTGTTGTCCTGGGTTCATTGCAGATCAGACCTCATTGCCAAGGGAAGCTCCCCGATGTCCGCTGCGCTGGGTCTGAAAGCCAAGCCGACCACCACCGAACCCGCTGATGATGATTCCGACATCTCCGCGCTGATCAACCGCCTGACTGCGGAGGTCAACCAGATCGCGGTCGACAAGACCAAGGCGATCCAGCAGATCACCAACCAGATGAAGATGCTGGCCCTGAACGCGCTGATCGAGAGCTCGCGCGCCGGCGCGCAAGGTGCGGGCTTTGCGGTGGTGGCGCAGGAGGTGCGCGGCGTCGGCCAGCAGGTCGAGACCATCGCCCGCGAGCTCGAGACACAGCTGACAAAACGAACCGGCGATCTCGTCGCCTCGATCGACCGCATGAGCCAGCGCTCGCGCGGCGAGCGCATGGTCGACCTGTCGCTCAACGCCATCGAGCTGATCGACCGCAACCTCTATGAGCGCACCTGCGACGTGCGCTGGTGGGCGACCGACTCCGCCGTGGTCGATTGCGCGGCTTCGCCGAGCGCGGCGGCTGTAAACCACGCCTCGCAGCGCCTCGGTGTGATCCTCGGGGCCTACACCGTCTATCTCGACCTCTGGCTCTGCCACCTCGACGGCAACGTCATCGCCAATGGCCGCGCCGACCGCTTCCGCGTCGTCGGTCAGAACGTCGCCCACACCAAATGGTTTCGCGAGGCGCGATCCTTGCGCTCCGGCGACGACTATGTCGCCGGTGACGTCGAGAACCAACCGCTGCTCGGCAACGCGCAGGTCGCGACCTATTGCGCCAGCGTCCGCGCCGGCGGCCAGGCCCACGGCGCGCCGATCGGCGTGCTCGCCATCCATTTCGACTGGGAGCCGCAGGCCCGCGCCATCGTTCAGGGCGTGCGCGTCGGCGACGGCGACAAGGCCCGCGTGCTGCTGGTCGATTCGAATCTTCGCGTGATTGCCGCCTCCGACGGCCAGGGCATCCTCAGCGAGCGCCTCTCGATCTCGCTGAACGGCCAGCGCTCCGGCTTCTATCACGACCGCACCGGTGCGCTGGTCGCATTCCATGCCACCCCGGGCTATGAAACCTATCGTGGGCTCGGCTGGTACGGCGTGATCGTCTGCGGGGCGTGAAGCGCCCCGCAAAATCGGAAGGGTAGCCCGCCCCTATCAAAACACGCGAAAACAACCCCATGCACAGTAGCAAGGGGTTGCTTTCATTGGTGTTTTCCGACGAGGCTTCCTTGCTGTTCTTAGGGGGCCGTCACAACGCTTTGACACGTCGGGCAAAACACTGGCAATCTGCGATCATCGCAGGTTGTGTTCACAGCACGAGGGATGATCCCTTAGAGGTTTTGTAAGATCGCACCCCGGCTTCTGAAGCATTTTCCGGCAAGCCACGCTCGTTACAGGCAAGAGCCCCGCGCCAATGGTCGCGTAGAGTCGCTTCGCATCACGTTCATCGACGTGAGAGCGCGAGTTCGCATTGGCGTTGATGATCTCGCGCTCGTACAATACCGAGGAGATATGCCATGAAGATCGTTGTGATCGGCGGGACCGGATTGATCGGATCCAAGCTAGTGGCCAGGCTCAAGCAGCAGAGCCATGAGGCGGTGGCCGCCTCACCTAAATCAGGTGTGAATGCCGTGACTGGGGAAGGTCTCGCTGCCGCGCTGGCCGGCGCCGATGTTGTCGTTGACGTCGCCAATGCGCCGTCCTGGGAGCCGGCCGCCGTGCTCGATTTCTTCCAGCGTTCGAGCCAAAATCTCGTCGCGGCAGAGGCTGCTGCGGCGGTGAAGCATCACGTGGCCCTGTCGATCGTCGGCACCGAGCGGTCGCCCGACAACGCCTATTTCCGTGCCAAGCTCGCCCAGGAGACCATCATCAAGTCCTCTTCGGTCCCCTACTCGATCGTGCGCGCCACTCAGTTCTTTGAATTCCTCGGCGCCATTGCCGAAACAAGCGTGCTCGAGGGGAAAATCGTCGTTCCCACGGCCCAGTTTCAGCCGATCGCAGCCGATGACGTCGTTGCTCGCCTCGCGGAGGTCGCAACGGACCGGCCGCTCAACGGTACGATCGACATCGCTGGACCTGAGAAGGCCCCCTTCAATGAATTCATCGCACGCCGCCTGAAGGCGGCCGGCGACACACGTCCCGTGGTCGGAGATCCGAAGGCGCCGTATTACGGCGCACCCATCGACGACACATCGCTGAACCCGCTCGGCGAGGCGCGGCTCGGGAAAACGCCGCTCGCAACATGGCTCGCCGGCCTGTGAGACTTGTAATCACGACCACCACCGCAGTGAAGGACATCCCATGCGCAGATTGCTGATCGCTACAGCGGTTTATGCTGCCACGTTGCTGACGGCTCATGCAGCCGAGCCGGCAGCGCCATTGGCAAAGGTAACGGTCGTGTTCGACCAGGCTCTGCCCAACGTCCCCGGCAAGAGCATGAAGGGCGTGCTGGTCGAGTATGGCCCCGGAGGCTCCTCACCCGCCCACATTCACGCGCCGTCCGCCTTCATTTATGCCACGGTCCTGGAAGGCGCGATCCGCAGTCAGGTCAATGATGGCCCCGCCAAGGTCTTTCACAAGGGAGAGAACTTCTCCGAGCGGCCCGGCGACCGCCACGCCGTCAGCGCCAACGCCAGCGATACCGAGCCTGCGAAACTGCTTGCCGTCTTCGTGGTGGATACGACCGACAAGGAGTTGACGACGCCGATCGCGAAGTAGCGCCGGATCTGCAAGCGAGGCCCACAATCGTCGTGCCAATCGACCGACGGGCGAATGGATAGAGTTGCGCTGGCATCGCTGGTCATGGCGATCCCTCCACGGCTCGTTGTTGCGATGCGTCGCTTTCCAGCGGGGATGAAACCCTCCGCAAAGTTCCGTGTACAAGGAAGCGAGCGCATGCATTGCGCGACGGTGGAACCGGCCGAGGAGCCGGTCAACGCCACTTGTCACGCGCACAGCACGCCCCAAATGAACGGGGTGGTCGTCCGCTCGATTTCCGGAAGGCGGGACCCACCGAGGTTCTCCGCCGCGGAGACCAGCATGCCGTCACCGGCACCCACAAACGAAGCTGAGAGGTTGGCCGCCCTGCGCGCGCTCGACATCGTCGATAGCGCGCCGGAAGTTGCTTATGACGAAATCGCCGAACTCGCGGCGCAGCTCTGCGGCTGCCCGGTCTCCTACATCAGCTTCATCGACGACGAGCGGCGCTGGCTCAAGGCACGATATGGTCTGCCGGCCGAAGTCACCGACGCTCCGCGCGAGAACGCTGTCTGCACAACGACGATTTGTGGCACCGAACTGCTCGTCGTTCCCGACCTGAAACAGGATCCGCGTTTCGAAAACAGCCCGATGGTCTCACTGAAGCCATCCTGCCGATTCTATTGCGGCATGCCGCTGATCACCGATGAAGGTTATGCGCTCGGAACGCTTTGCGTGATGGACTTCGAGCCGAGGCAACTGTCCTTCGAGCAGACGGAAGCTCTTCGAATGCTGTCGCATCAGGTGCTGGCGCAACTGGAACTCCGCCGGAAGCTGATCGAGGATCGCCAGACCATCAAGCACTGGAGCAAGCACGCCTCGAGGCCGCCGCCGAGCGAGCACGCGCCGAGGAACTACTGCGCAACGTCTTGCCGGCGCCGATTGCCGACGAGCTGACACGACGCGGCAGAGTTCAGCCGAAATACACCCGGTCGGCCACCATTCTGTTCGCGGATATTCAAGGCTTTACGCTGCTCGCCGAACGGACCGAGCCAGCCAGGCTCATCCATCTCCTCGACGAATATTTCTCGGCCCTGGACGAAATCGGTGCCCGACACGGTCTGGAGAAGGTCAAGACCATGGGCGATGCCTACATGGCGGTTGCGGGCGTTATTTCGCCCGACCGGCGGCACTCGATCGATGTCTGCCTCGCGGCGTTGGAGATGCGGGCGCAGCTCGACCACCTGAGAGCGGAATGTGAAGCGATGGGCGAACACGCCCTGCAATTGCGCATCGGAATCCATACCGGACCGGTCATTTCCGGTGTCGTCGGCAACCGCAGAATGACCTTCGACATATGGGGTGATGCGGTCAACACCGCGTGGTTCATGGAAGCGTTCGGGGTCGCTGGCCGGATCAACGTCTCCGAAACCGTGGCCGGGCACGTCCACGGGCTATTCGACCTGGAATCGCGCGGCCCTGTCGAGGCCAAGCACGCGCGCGCACACGAAATGTTCTTTCTCAACGGCCTTAAGAGGGAATATTCGCGCAACGAAGACGGACATCTGCCGAACGATCATTTTCTTTCCGAGTATCACCGTATCGGTGGTTCGCGGTTGGCCCACGAATGGTGAGAGCGCGTTCAGTGCCGCAACAGATGATCGCGAAACGGTTTGCAGACGAACTGCCTGGCTCGCTCACCTGATTTGCCGTCAGCTCGATCTGGCGTCGTAACGCGCGGCCATCTCCGCGGCGAGCAGCATCGCGGCGCGGCTGGCGCCGATTGATGCGATGCCCTGCCCTGCGATGTCGTAGGCGGTGCCGTGCGCGGGCGTGCAGATCGGGAATGGGAAGCCCCCGAGCAGGGTCACGCCGCGATCGAAGCCCATCAGCTTCATCGCGATCTGCCCCTGGTCGTGATACATCGTCAGCACCGCATCGAAGGCGCCGCCCTTGGCGCGCAGGAACACGGTATCGGCGGGAAACGGTCCCTCCGCGGCGATGCCCTCGCGCTGAGCCGCTGCGACCACGGGCGCGATGACATCGATCTCCTCGCGGCCGAAATTGCCACCGTCGCCGGCATGCGGATTGAGACCCGCGACCGCGATGCGCGGTCGCGCAAAGCCGGCATTGCGCATGCAGGCATCGGTCAACCTGAGCGCGCGATGGATGCGCTCGTTGGACAGCTTTGCAGCGACGTCCTTGAGTGGGATATGGGAGGTGACGCGTGCATTCCAGAGCCGGTCCAGCACGTTGAACTCGCTCGCCGCGGTCTTGAGGCCGACCACCTCGGCGGAGAACGCGATCTCGTCATCGTACTCGGCGCGGGCAAGGCGCATCGCCTGCTTGTTGAAAGGGGTGAAGCAGACCGCATCGACGCGTCCGTCGCGGCCGAGCTCGAGCGCATATCGATAATTGGCGAGCGCAAACCTGCCGCCGGCAAGGCTCGCGGATCCCCGCTCGACCTCGGCGGGATCGAGATGACCGAGATCGACGAACAGCGTCTCGCCGTCCGCTGCGCGAAGGTCGGACCCCTGCTCCACCGTCGCCAGCTCCGGCTTGACGCCAGCGACGCGCGCACCTTCGTCAAAGATGCGGCGGTCACCGATCACGACGAGCCTGCTGCGAGCGCGGATGTCGTCCTGCACCGTGAGCTTCGCCGTCAGCTCGGGGCTGATGCCGGCGGGATCTCCCATTGCCAATACAATCAGCGGCTTTGTCATATGATCACCTTTTCCTCAGCTGTCGTCCGATCGGTAGACGGCTCGGGTTTGCGCCAGAGCCGCGCAAGCTGCAGCACGAGCGGAAGCAGCAACAGCGCGATCCCGGCAACGATCAGGCACGTCACCAGCTTGTTTGCAAAGAAGATTCCGAGTGATCCCTTGGAGATCAGCATCGACTGCCGGAACGCATCCTCGGCCTTGTCGCCGATGACGATCGCGAGCACGAGCGGCGCCAGCGGATAGAAGAGCTTCTTGAAGAGATAGCCGACGATCCCGAAGCCGAGCATCATGACGACGTCGAGATAGGAGTTCGACACCGAATAGGCGCCGACGACGCAGATGATCACGATCAGGGGCGCGATCACCACGAAGGGAATCCGCATCAAGGCTGCGAAGACCGGAACGGTGAGCAGCACCAGTGCGACCGCGACGATGTTGCCGACATACATCGAGGCGATCAGCCCCCAGACGAAATCCTTACTGTCGACGAACAGCATCGGCCCGGGATTGAGACCCCAGATCATCAGCCCGCCCATCATGACTGCCGCGGTCGCCGAGCCGGGAATGCCGAGCGAGAGCATCGGAAGTAACGCGCTGGTGCCGGCGGCATGGTCGGCGGTCTCCGGCGAGATGATGCCTTCGACCTCACCCGTGCCGAAGTATCGGCCGCGGCGCGAGAAGCGGCGGGCGATGCCGTAGCTCATGAAGGATGCCGCGGTCGGGCCGCCCGGCGTGATCCCCATCCAGCACCCGATCGCAGCGCTGCGCAGCAGCGCCACGGCATGCCGCGGCAGACGGCCGACCGCGCGAAACACCTCGCGCCAGTCGATCTTGGAAGACACCGCGCGGGCATGAAACTCCTCTTCGACGGCGACCAGCAGCTCGCCGATGCCGAACAGGCCCATCACGGCGACGACGAAGCTCACGCCCTTGACGAGCTCGTCGACGCCCATGGTGAGGCGCACGCTGCCGGACACGGTGTCGATGCCGATCGCGGCGATCGCAAAGCCGATCGCCAGCGCCACGACGGTCTTGATCGGCGCCGCGCCGCCCATGCCGACGAAGCTGGCGAAGGCCAGGAAATAGACCGCAAAATACTCGGCCGGCCCGAACGCGAGCGCAACCTGCGCCACCCAGGATGCGAGGAAGGTGATCAGGATGACGCCGATCAGCGCGCCGAACGCCGCCGAACCGAAGGCGGTCGCGAGCGCCGTCGTTGGCCGGCCGTCGCGCGCCATCGGGTAGCCGTCGAAGGTGGTCGCAACCGACGACGGCTCGCCGGGAATGTTGAAGAGAATCGAGGTCACCGAGCCACCGAACAGCGCGCCCCAATACATGCTGGAGAGCAGGATGATCGCCGAGACCGGCTGCATGCCGAAAGTCAGCGGCAATAGCAGCGACACCCCGTTCGGTGCGCCCAGCCCCGGCAGCACGCCGACGAGAATGCCGAGCAGCACGCCGATCGCCATCAGCAGCAGATGCGGCATGGTGACCGCGATGGTGAAGCCGTGGAAGAGCTCCTGGAGATTGTCCATCGGCCTCCCCCTCAGAAGCCGAGCGCGGCGGCGAGCGCGCCGTGCGGCAGGCTGACCTGGAACATGCGCTCGAACACGACGTAGAGCGCGAGCGCGGTGGCTGCCGCCATGGCGAGCGCGCGCGGCATGGACTGATGCCGGGGAATCGCCAGCACCGCGAAGACATACAGCGCCGAAGCGACGTACATCCCGGCCAGCGGGATCGCGGCCACGAAGATCGCAGCCGGCACGAACAGACCGGCGAGCCGACGCAACTCGAAGGACGTGATGGCGATGGGGACATTCGCTAGTGTGGCGGCCGGCAGCACGCCCCGCACCAGATTGTAGAGGCTCCCGACTACGACGATGATCCCGGTCAGGAACGGAAACGTGCCGGCGTCCACGCCCGCGCTCGACCAGCCGATGCCATTGTCGAGGCTGGAGACGACGACGGCCACACCAAAGCTGCCGGTGAGGACGGCGGTCGCAAGTTCAAGCGCGCGGCGGGAGATCATTGGGGGCTCCACTCAGGTCACGTACAGTGGTCGGTTATGACGCACGCATGTTCCCGGCGCTCGGTGTCGTCCCGGCGAAGGCCGGGACCCATAACCCCAGGGAGGAGTCTGACGAAGATTGGGAGTTAGAGTCACGTCGGTACGACGACTGCCGACCATAGAGAGATCACGCGGTATGGGTCCCGGCCTTCGCCGGGACGACGGCGGAGTAAGAGGTGAGCCCCGCCTCACTTGACGAGCCAACCCTGCTCGCCCGCGACCTGCTTGACGTGCTCGAGGTCATCCTTGATGAATTTTTCGAGCTCGGCGCCGGTCAGGAACGTGTCGACCTGCGAGGTCTTCTCGATGTAGTCCTTCCATTCCGGCGTGGCCTGCACCTTCTTCATGAGGTCGACATAAAACGCCGCCTGGTCCGGCGTGACCTTGCCCGGCAGCCATACCGTGCGCGGCTGCTCATATTGCTTGATGTCGAGGCCCTGCTCGATGCAGGTCGGGACGTCGCTCCAGCCTTCGGTCGCGGTGACCTTCGGGCCCTGCGGAAGTCGCTTCGGGCTGAAAACACAGAGCGGGCGCTGCGTGCCGCCGCGCCATTGCCCGAGGCTTTCGCTGGGGTTGTTGACGTGGGAGTCGAGATGTCCGCCGGCAAGCTGCACCGCGGTCTCTGCGCCGCTCTTGAAGGGGATATAGGTCAGCTTGACCTTGCCGGCCTTCTCGATCATGCGCGTCAGCACCTCGTCGGTGTCCTTTGACTGCGCGCCGCCCATCTTGAATTCGCCCGATGCGGCCGCCTTGAGATAATCGCCCGCCGTCTTGTAAGGCGCGTCCTGCTTTACCCAAAGCAAAAATTCGTCCTGCGCCATCGCCGCGATCGGGGTCAGATCGGTGTAGTTGAAGGCGACCTTGGAGACGAGCGGCTGCTGCCAGGCGTTCGAGGTGCCGAAGATCACCTTGTAGGGATCGCCGGCGGAGGCCTTGCCATAGACGTAGCCTTCGGCGCCGCTGCCGCCGCCCTTGTTGACGACGACGATCGGCTGCTCCGTCAGCTTGTGCTTGGTGATGATGTTCTGCACCGCGCGGGCAAGGTTGTCAGTGCCACCGCCCGGCCCGGCAGTGGCCACGAACTCGATCGGCTTTTGCGGTTGCCAGGCCGCACACGCCGGCATCGTGCCGGCGAGCGCGGTCACGGCCGCGGAAAGCAGAAATATTGACGTCCGACCCATGATTTCCTCCAGCTGATTTTTGTCTTTTGTTGTTGTCGTATCGAGGTCCGCTCAGGCGACGCGTTCCTCGCGTCTTCCTGCGGCCAGCACGATTGCGCCTTCTTTTTCGAGCGCTTCGATCTGCTTCTGGTCGAACCCGTGCTCGGCCAGCACCTCGCTCGTGTGCTGACCATAGACCGGCGCACCTGATCGCACTTTGCCTGGGGTCTCCGAAAATTTGACGGGCAGCCCGATCGTCTTGACGGGACCGAGCGTGGAGTGCTCGACCTCGACGACCATCTCGCGCGCCAGCGTCTGCGGATCGCTCAGCGCCTCCAGCATGTCGTGCACGGGTCCGCACGGCACGCCCTTCTCGTCCAGCACAGCAAGCCAGTGCGCCCGTGATTGCGTGCGGAAGCGTTCGCTCAGGACAGCTTCCAGCTCTTTCAGATTGGCCATGCGGTCGGCCCCGTTGACGAAGCGCGGATCGGCAGCGAGCTCGCTGGCGCCGAGGGCTTCCAGCATCAAGAGCCAATGCTTCTTGTTGGCGCCGCCGACCACGAGCCAGCCATCCGAGGCTTCGAAGGCCTGATAGGGCGCGTTGAGCGGATGCGCCGAGCCCATCGCGCGCGGCGCGGTGCCAGCGGCGAGCGCGATGGTCGATTGCCAGTAGGTCTGCACCAGAGCCGCTTCATAGAGCGAAGTCTCGACCCACTGCCCTTCGCCGGTCTTGAGGCGATGCGTATAGGCCGCGAGGATGCCCATGCTCGCGAGCAGGCCGGCGGTGATGTCGGACAGCGGCGGACCGCATTTGACGGGCGGACCGTCGGGACGTTCACCGGTGAAGCTCATGATGCCGCTCATGGCCTGCGCGACCAGATCGAAACCGCGGCGATGCTTGTAGGGACCGGTGCGGCCGAAGCCCGACAGCGAGCAGTAGATCAGCGCCGGAAATTCGGCGTGCAGTGCCTCGTAGCCGAAACCGAGACGCTCCATCGCGCCGGGCGCAAAATTCTCGACCAGCACGTCGGCGCTCGCGACCAACCGCCGCAGCACCTGCTTGCCGCCATCGGTTTTCAGATCCAGCACGACGCCGCGCTTGTTGCGGTTCATCATCAGGAAGGAGGCCGCCTCGTCGCCGATCTTCGGCGGCACCGAATGGCGGGTATCGTCGCCGTTCGGCCATTTCTCGATCTTGATGACGTCGGCGCCCATGTCGGCCAGCATCAAGGTGCAGGTCGGCCCGGCCATGACATGGGTGAGATCGATGACCTTGAGACCGGCGAGCGGTCCCGAACGACGAGAGGTGGATTGCGAACTTTGCATCGGGTGCGTCCTATTGGCCGCGCCATTGCGGCGCGCGCTTGTTGAGGAAAGCATCGAGCCCTTCGCGAAAATCCTGGCTCGTGTAGCACATCAGAATGAGGTCTTCGCCCTCGTCACGCGTCAGCCGCCTTTGCAGGCGCGCCACCGCCTGCTTGGTCGCATTCAGCGTCAGCGGCGCATGATTGGCGACGAGCCGGGCGACCTCCTCGGTGCGCCGCTCGAGCGCGGCAATATCGTCGACGACTTCGCCGAGCAGCCCGACACTTGCAGCCTCGGTGGCGTCGACGAGACGTGCAGTGAAGATCAGATCCTTGACGCGCGCGGCGCCGATGAGTGCGGTGAGACGGCTGACATTGGACATCGACAGGCAATTGCCGAGCGTGCGGGCGATGGGGAAACCGATTTTGGCGCTCTTGGTGCCGATGCGGAGATCGCAGGCTGCGGCGATGCCCGCCCCGCCTCCGGTACAGAACCCGTTGATCGCCGCGATCGTCGGCACCCGGCACTGCTCCAGCGTGGTCAGCACCCGATCAATGCGGTTCTCGTAGTCGATCGCGTCCTGTGGCGTCTTGAATTCCCGGAACTGGTTGATGTCGGTCCCCGAGGCGAACGCCTTGTCGCCGGCTCCGCGCAGCACCAGCACCTTGATCGCGTGGTCGCGGTTGGCCTCCTCGCAGATCGCGGCGAGCCGCTCGTACATCGCGAAGGTGAAGGCGTTGCGGGCCTGCGGACGGTTGAAGGTGATCCGCCCGATGCCGTCCTCGCGCGCGAAGACGAGGTTTTCTGCCTCCACTTGCAGGTCCATTTCCTCATACCCTTCTGCTTTTTTACATTTTTGAATGCAAAATTTGGAATTTTCAAGCTGAAACTTGCAAATATCCGCACTTGAGTTCATTTTTGAATGCAAATTGAGTTCAGACCCATGCTTCATGAAGAAGTCGTCGGACGCATCCGCGCCATCCTGCTCGACGGCGAAATCCCGCCGGGCGCGCGGATTCCCGAGCGCGAGCTGTGCGAGCGGCTCGAGATCTCGCGCACGCCGCTGCGCGAGGCGCTCAAGGTGCTCGCCGCCGAAGGCCTCGTGCAGCTGCTGCCGCATCGCGGCTCGCGCGCGGCGAAGCTGACCGACAAGGACATGCGCGATCTGTTCGAGGTCTGCCAGGGCCTCGAAGCCCTTGCCGGCGAGCTCGCCTGCGAGCGCATCACCGACGCCGAGATCGACGCGATCGCGGCCGCGCATGCTGACATGGTGCAGCATTATCGCGACGGCGATCTGATCCAGTACTATCGCGGCAACCGCGCCATTCACGAAGCCATTGTCACTGCCGCGGGAAACCCAGTGCTCGTGGGGCTTTACACCTCGGTGACCGCGCGCATCCGCCGCGCGCGCTACGTCACGCCGATGACGCCGCAGCGCTGGGCGCTCGCAGTGAAGGAGCATGATGCAATCCTGAACGCGCTGCAAAGGCGCGACGGCGCCGGCCTCGCCCACATCCTGCGTGCGCATCTGCGCCATAAGCGCGAGGAGGTTTTGCAGGCGGGTTTTGCGGAGACGGAAGGCGCTGACGTCGCGCTGAGAATTGCGTAACGCGCAATTGCGCGATCGCGTGCATCCGCGGACCAATTCTACTTGCTAGCTTGTCGTAACCGGCGCAGCATGGCTTCTGCCGATCTCCGGCCGCGCGCCTGATCAGGCCGGTCACAACGCGCGAACAATCGCAAAATAAAAGACAAAAGCGAGGAACGCATGACAATCGATGTCTCACGTCGGTCCCTTCTCACACTCGGAGCTGGCCTCGGTGCCAGCGCAATGTTCGGCAGCAGCGCGATGGCGCGGGCGCCCAAGCTCGGCACCCAGACGCCCTACTGGCACCGCTTCATTCTCGGCGATGCCGAGGTGACCGTCGTATCCGACGGGCCGCTGCCGCTCGGCGATCCCTCCGGAACCTTCCTTGGCGTTTCCAAGGAAGAGGTCAAGAAGATGCTCGCCGACAATTTCCTGTCGCCGGACAACGTCGTGCTCGAGCAGAACTCGCCGATCGTGAACACCGGTGACAAGCTCATCCTGTTCGATACCGGCATGGGCAGCTCAAAAATGTTCGGCGCCAGCACGGGGCGGCAGCAGAAGAGCATGACCGAGGCCGGGATCAAGCCGGGGGACATCGATGCCGTGGTCTGCTCGCATGCCCATATCGATCATATCGGTGGCATCGTGGACGAAGGTGGCAAGCCGTTGTTTCCGAACGCGCAAATCTACATCTCCCAGACCGATTTCGACTTCTGGACCGATGAGGGCAAGCTCGGCAGCCCGGCCAAGGACTTCGTCCTCCACGCCCGCAAGAACCTGCTGCCGGTCCGCGACCGCATCGTGTTCTTCAAGGACGGCCAGGAATTTTTGCCGGGCGTGCAGGCGATTGCCGCGCCCGGTCACACCGTCGGCCACACCATCTTCATGGTCTCCTCGGCCGGCAAGTCCTTCGCCTTCCTCGGCGACCTCTCGCACCATTCGGTGCTGCTGCTGGAGCGGCCGCGGATGGAGTTCTCCTACGACACCGACCCGAAGCAGGCGGCAGAGTCGCGCGTCAAGCTGCTGACCATGCTCGCGGCGAACAAGATCCCGGTGATGTCCTATCACTTCGCCTGGCCTGGCTATGGCCATGTCGCGAAAGCAGGTGAAGGGTTCCACTATTATCCCGAGCCGATGCAGATGACGTTGTAGGGCGTCAGATCAGGTCCGGGCGGTACGCGCCGCCCGGATCGTGCGTCGACGCGCGAGCCGACTGTTACAAGCGATCCAGGTGCGCCCGCAGGTCAGCGTCACTCTCGCGACCCAATGCGAGCAATCCCACGCAGCTCCTTGAGCAATCCCGAACTGCCGATCGCGGCTTCGTAGCTATGGATCCATCTCGGCATCGCCAAAGACCTCGACGAGGCGAAAGCGCTCGCACATCAGCATCATGTCGTCGCTATATCGTCCAAGCCTGCCGAAATACGCCTGATGGGCCCGGCGCCAATAGGCGAGGCTCCGGTCACCTTCTCCCTCATCATATGCAAAGGCTGCGTCGACCTCATTGAAGCGCCGATACGTCACGTCGATGGATTCAATGACGCAGCGCGGCTCTCCTCGCCCGTCGAGCACGACCCAGCGCTCACCGGGCGTGGACGTGTTCGGCTCGTCTTCGGTGCTGCACGTCGCAGTCTTGATGCCCTTGATGACGAGTTCGACCAATTCATCTGCGAGTGCGGGGCTGTCCCCGAACGCAAACGTCCGGAGGTTCTGATAGCGCTCGGGAATCGGTTTGCTCATGGGTCTTCAGGCCTTCACGTCCCCTCGCCGCCATGCAGCGGCGTGTCGCATTTGGACGCAAGCAGATTTTACCGCGTCATGAAGACACGGCCTAACAACCGAGCTTGTCGGCGACCCCGCCAAAATCCTTGGCAACGATGTCCCAATTGCCGGTCGCTTCGAAATCGACCTTCTGCAACGGACCGTATTCGGTCGGCCGCGCCACAAAGGCGGTCTTCAGCCCGTTCTTCTGCGCGGCCGCGAGATCGCCGTTGTGGGCGGCGACCATCATCACCTCTTCCGGCTTGAGACAAAGCAGGCGCGCGGCGCCGAGATAGGTCTCGGGATCAGGCTTGTAGTGCTCGAACAGCTCGGCGGACATGATGAGGTCCCACGGGAGCCCTGCAAATTTCGCCATGTTGGTGAGCAGCGCGACATTGCCGTTCGACAGCGGCGCAATCACGAATTTCGATTTGAGCCGCGTGAGGCCGGCTACGCTGTCGGGCCAGGGATGCAGGCGGTGCCAGCCCTTGGTGAGATAGTCGAGATCGGCTTCGGTGAGACCCTTGATCGAGAATTGGTCGACCAGCTTTTCCAGCGAGCGGCGATGCAGATCATCTAACATGACATAGCCGCGCTCGGGATGTTTGCGCACGTCGTCCATCGAGGCCATGTACATGCCGCGCCAGCCGTCGACCAAAGCGGTCCAGTCGGCGCCGATGCCGCGCTGCCTGCCCCACCACATGAAGTCGGTGATCAGGCTGGTGCGCCAGTCGACCACGGTGCCGAACACGTCGAAGACGAGGGCTTTGACGGCGGAAAGGTCGGACATGTGCGCTTCCCCCTTGTTTTTATCGTTGTCATTCCGGGGTGGCCCATAGGGCCAGGGCCCGGAATCCATTGCACCTCGAACTCTGCCGCCCGATGGATTCCGGGCTCTCCGGGCCGCGCGTTGCGCGGTCCCGTCGCCCCGGAATGACAGAGAGCATCAATCCAAATGGAACTTGGCCAGCTCGCGGTGCTCGGCCTTGATGTAGCGCACGGTGCCGGTGACGGAGCGCATCACAACCGTCTCGGTCTCGATCACGCCATCCTTGCGGAACTTGACGCCCGACAGCAGCGAGCCCGTGGTGACGCCGGTGGCCGCGAACAGGCAGTCGCCGCGCGCCATGTCCTCGATGCCGTAGATCATCTTGGGATCGTTGACGCCCATCTTGGCGGCGCGCTCGCGCTTCTCCTCGGAGTCGAGGATCAGGCGGCACTGCATCTGGCCACCGATGCAACGCAGCGCCACGGCGGCGAGCACGCCTTCCGGCGCACCGCCGGTGCCGAGATACATGTCGACGCCGGTGTTGTCGGGATCCGCGCAGTGGATCACGCCGGCGACGTCGCCGTCGGTGATGAGGCGCACGGCCGCGCCGGTCGAGCGCACGCTCGCGATGATGTCGGCATGGCGCGGACGGTCGAGCACGAGAACCGTGATGCCTTCCGGCTTGACGCCCTTGGCCTTGGCAAGGCGGCGGACGTTGTCGGCAGGCGAAGCATCGAGATCGACGACGCCCTTGTCGTAGCCCGGTCCGATCGCGAGTTTCTGCATGTAGACGTCGGGGGCGTGCAGCAGGGTGCCGCCATCGGCCATCGCCATTGTCGCGATCGCGCCCGGCATGTTCTTGGCGCAAAGCGTGGTGCCTTCGAGCGGGTCGACCGCGATATCGACCTGGGGACCGGCATTCATCCCGACCTTCTCGCCGATGAAGAGCATGGGCGCCTCATCGCGCTCGCCTTCGCCGATCACGATGGTGCCTTCGATCGGCAGCTTGTTGAGCTCGCGGCGCATGGCGTCCACAGCGGCCTGATCAGCCTGCTTCTCGTTGCCGTGCCCGCGCAGCCGCGCCGAGGACACCGCCGCCCGCTCCGTCACCCGCACGATCTCCAGCGTGAGAATGCGCTCGAGCAACGCTTGCGGCGGGACTGAAATATGGGTCGACATCGGCTCACTCCTTTAAAACAGCTCGGCGGACACCTCTGTCCGCATCAACTCGCAACGCCCACGGTTCGTTCGAACCGTCCTCTCCGCTTGAGCATGATCTCTTTTCCGGAAAACCGCCACATGCGTTGCGCTAACGCGGCCTTCCGGGTCCGGATCATGCTCTAGTTCTTCTCGATCCGGATCACCTGCGGCCGTCCGCTGATCACCTTGTCGTGCTGAACGGCGGCGAGCGCGCGGCGCACGGCGTCTTCATGGGTCGCATAGGTGATCAGGATGACCGGCACGGGCACCGCCTTGCCGTCGCTGGGCGCAGCGCCGCCATTGGGATGACGCTGCACGATCGACTCGATCGAAATCTTCTGTTCTGCCAGCCGGGTCGCGATCGCGGCCGCCGTACCCGGGAAATCGCGCGCCAGCAGGCGGATGTAATAGCCGCCCTCATGCCGCTCCATCGGCGCTTTCTTGGTGTCGTGCAGTTGCGCGATCGGCCGGCCGAATGGATTGGCGCGGATGCCGCGCGCGACGTCGGCGATGTCGGCGACCACGGCGGACGCGGTCGCGGCACCGCCTGCGCCGGGGCCGACCAGCGTGATCGGCGGAATCCCCTCGCCGTCGATCGTGACCGCATTGGTGACACCCATCACCTGCGCGATCGAGGAGGATTTTGGCACCATGGTCGGATGCACGCGCTGCTCGATGCCCTTGGCGGTGCGAACCGCAACGCCGAGCAGCTTGACGCGGTAACCGAGATCGGCCGCCGCACGGAGATCTTCCGGCGCGATGGATGAGATGCCTTCGACATACACTGCGCTTTGAGCAACTTTTGTGCCGAAAGCGAGGCTGGCGAGAATGGCGAGTTTTTGCGCGGTGTCGTGGCCGTCGACGTCGAAGGACGGATCGGCCTCGGCATAGCGAAGCCGCTGCGCGTCCTTCAGGCATTCGGCAAAGGACAGCCCCTCCTGCTCCATCCGGGTCAGGATGTAGTTGCAGGTGCCGTTGAGGATGCCATAGACGCGGTTGATGCCGGTTCCAGCAAGACCTTCACGTAACGTCTTGATGACAGGGATCGCGGCGCCGACTGCTGCCTCGAAATTCAGCGCGCCGCCGTGCTTTTCAGCCGCCTTGGCGAGCTTGAGGCCGTGCTTGGCGAGCAGCGCCTTGTTGGCGGTGACAACCGATTTGCCGGCATTGAGCGCGGCTTCCACCGCCGACAGTGCGGGATCGCCGACGCCGCCCATCAGCTCGACGAAGCAATCGACCTCGGGATGGGTGGCAAGGGCAATCGGATCCTTCGCCCATTCGACGCCGCGCAGGTCGACGCCGCGCTTCTTCGCCTTCGAGCGCGCGGTGACGGCAACGACGCGGATGCCCCGGCCGCTGCGCCCCGTGAGCACGCGCGCTTGCGTTTCGATCAAACGGACGACTTCGGCACCCACGGTGCCGAGCCCCGCTATGCCCACTTTCAGGGGTGCGACCATGATACTTCAGAAAACCTGCAGAAGAGAATTAGCGCCGATTGGCGAGCGGAACGACGTTGTGCAACGTTTCGATGCCGCTTTCAAGGAAGCGGCGCACGCCGCGCGCGGCCTGCCTGATCCGTTGCTCGTTTTCCACCATGGCGATGCGGACATATCCTTCACCATGCTCGCCGAAGCCGACGCCGGGCGAGACCGCGACGCCGGATTTCTCCACCATCAGGGTCGCGAACTGCATGCTGCCGACGCTGCGGAAGGCTTCCGGCAGCGGCACCCAGGCGAACATCGAGGCCTCCGGTGGCGGAATCTCCCAGCCGGCGCGGCCGAACGATTCCACCAGCGCGTCGCGGCGCTTGCGGTAGGTGTCGCGCATCTCCTTGATGCAATCGTCGGGACCATTCAGCGCCGCGGTCGCGGCGACCTGCACAGGCGTGAACGCGCCGTAGTCGAGATAGGATTTGACGCGGGCGAGCGCCGCAATCACGCGCTCGTTGCCGACCGCAAAGCCCATGCGCCAGCCGGCCATGGAATAGGTCTTCGACATCGAGGTGAACTCGACGGTGACGTCCATCGCGCCGGGGACCTGCAGCACCGAGGGCGGCGGGTTGCTCTCGTCGAAATAGACCTCGGCATAAGCGAGATCGGACAGGATCAGGATCTCGTGCTTCTTCGCGAAGGCGACGAGATCCTTGTAGAAGTCGAGGCTCGCGACATAGGCGGTCGGGTTCGAGGGGTAGCAGACGACGAGCGCCAGCGGCTTGGGGATCGAATGGATGATCGCCCGCTCCGCCGCCTCGAAGAATTGCGGCGTCGGCTCGGAAGGCACCGAGCGGATCACGCCGCCCGCCATCAAAAAGCCGAAGGCGTGAATCGGGTAACTCGGGTTCGGACACAGGATGACGTCGCCCGGCGCGGTGATGGCCTGCGCCACGTTGGCAAAGCCCTCCTTGGAGCCGAGCGTCGCCACGACCTGTGTGTCGGGGTTGAGCTTTACGCCGAAGCGGCGGTCATAATAGGCGGCCTGGGCCCGACGCAGCCCCGGGATGCCGCGGGAGGCCGAGTAGCGATCGGTGCGCGGCTTGCCGAGCGTCTCCTTGAGCTTCTCAAGCACATGCGGCGGGGCCGGCAGATCCGGATTGCCCATGCCGAGATCAATGATGTCGGCACCGGCGTTCCGCGCGGCCGCCTTGGCCCGGTTGACCTGTTCGAACACGTAAGGCGGCAGGCGGCGGATGCGGTAAAATTCTTCCATGGCTCTCTGGGCTCCGGGCAACCGGTCAGGACAGAATCGACAGGCCACGACGGCCGTTCGGAAACGCGCCCAGCCCCTTCGCGAAAACTACTCAAAATCAAATACTTAGAGCAATCGTCGGCAATGGCGACTGAAGTCGTTCGCCCTGACTCTCGGCCGAACTGAGGTCTTTTAGCACGGCAAGACGGGGGCGCCAGCGATTACCTTGCAACGTCTCACTTGCCCACTTGCCTGCTCACTTGGCGTCCTTGGCGGCCACGGCCTGACGATCGCGCGCCGCGGCAAGCTCGGCCTCGATCTTGGCGCGCTGGTCCGGCGGGATGGTCGCCTGATCGCGATCCGGTGGCAGATCATGCACCGGCAGATAGCTGCTGGGCTCCTTGGGATGCGCCTGCGCATCCGCAGGCGTCATATCCGCGAGCTGGCTTGAGCAGCCGCCCAGGGCGAGCGCCGCGATCAACAGCGCGCCGCAGATTGGCAGCGTCTTTTGCAGGTCCCACAACGCCAACACTTGGGAAATCCCCTACTCGTCCCAAAGCACGGCCCCGGGCAAACCTTACCCAAGACCGCGCCCAAGCTCAAACCATTGCTGCCCAAATGGTGTGAGCGAGAAAATAGCCCGGCACTACCAAGCCGAGCGGTGCGGCTCGATTGTGACGAAACCAAGAAAATTTGTCGCACTGCAGCACATCTTCGAGAGTGTTTAACGCCAAAGATGCGAGCTTCGCGGTGACGAATACGGAATGAATCGTTACTGTTCTGCGCATGAGTACCGTCACAACCGACACGCCCAAATCCGGCAACACGTTCGAGACGAAGTTCGATGCCGAAGCCTTCGCGATGAATGTCGCGCGGGCGATGGAGAGCGGTGGCAAGGCGCTCGCCGCCTACCTCAAACCGCGCGAAAGCGGCGAGGTGCAGGATCGCCCGCCGGCCGAGCTTGCCGAGGTCGTCAGGACCTTCACCTCGGTCGCCGAATACTGGCTGTCGGACACGTCCCGCTCCTCCGATCTCCAGACCAAGCTCGCCAAGGACTATCTCGACCTCTGGGGCTCGGCGGTCCGCCGCATGGCTGGCCAGGACGCCCAGCCCGCGATCGCGCCCTCGCCGCGCGACAAGCGCTTTGCCGATCCCGAATGGAAGTCGAACCAGTTCTTCGATTTCGTGATGCAGCTCTATCTGCTCACGACCAAATGGGCGCAGGAACTGGTGCGCGACGCCGAAGGGCTCGATCTGCACACGCGCCGCAAGGCCGAGTTCTACGTCCAGCAGGTCACCAACGCGCTGTCGCCATCCAACTTCGTGCTGACCAATCCGGAGGTGCTGCGCGAGACCGTGGCGTCCAGCGGCGAGAACCTCGCGCGCGGCCTCAAGATGCTGGCCGAGGACATCGCGGCCGGCAAGGGCATGCTGAAGATCCGCCAGTCCAATCCGGACAACCTCGTCGTCGGCGTCAACATGGCGACGACGCCGGGCAAGGTGATCTACCAGAACGAGATGATGCAGCTGATCCAATATTCGCCGACCACGGAGAAGGTGCTGCGCACCCCGCTCCTGATCGTGCCGCCCTGGATCAACAAGTTCTACATCCTCGATCTCAAGCCGGAGAAATCCTACATCAAGTGGTGCGTCGACCAGGGCATCACCGTGTTCGTGATCTCATGGGTCAATCCCGACAAGCGGCTCGGCAACAAGGGCTGGGAAGACTACATGAAGGAAGGCCCGCTCACGGCGATGGACGTGATCGAGAGGGTCACCGGTGAGATGAAGGTCCACACCGCCGGCTATTGCGTCGGCGGCACGATGCTCGCGACCACGCTGGCCTGGCTCGCCGAGAAACGCCGCCAGCGCGTTGCATCGGCGACGTTCTTCGCGGCCCAGGTCGACTTCACCCATGCCGGCGATCTCCTCGTGTTCGTCGACGAGGAGCAAATCGCTGCCCTCGAGCACGACATGAAGACGGCCGGCGTGCTCGAAGGCTCGAAGATGGCGATGGCCTTCAACATGCTACGCTCCAACGATCTGATCTGGTCCTATGTCGTCAGCAACTATTTGAAGGGCCAGCAGCCGAGCGCGTTCGACCTGTTGCACTGGAATTCCGATGCGACGCGCATGACCGCGTCGAACCATTCCTATTACTTGCGCAACTGCTATCTGGAGAACCGGCTGTCGACCGGCACGATGGTGCTCGACAACACCCTGCTCGATCTCTCCAAGGTCAAGGTGCCCGTCTACAACCTCGCCACCCGCGAGGACCACATCGCGCCGGCGGAATCGGTGCTGTATGGCTCGCAGTTCTTCGGCGGCCCGGTGAAATATGTGCTGTCGGGCTCGGGCCACATCGCCGGCGTGGTCAATCCGCCGGCCTCGAACAAGTATCAGTACTGGACCAACGACAACATCAAGGACATCAACGTCGCGCAGTGGATGAAGGGCGCCGTCGAGCACAAGGGCTCGTGGTGGCCGGACTGGCGGCAATGGCTGGGCGCACTCGATCCGGAGGAGGTCCCGGCGCGCGCGGTCGGCAGCGACGCCCTGCCCCCGATCGAAGACGCGCCGGGCAGCTATGTCAGGGTTCGCGCATAGCGCATGATCCGGAAAAGTGCGAAGCGGTTTCCGAAAGCGCCATGCGCAAGCAAGGCTTCCTTGCGCATGGCGCAATCTAGCGCGCTTTCGTATAGACTCGCTCTCACCACCGTGATGACAGAGGGGACCGGACTATGACGCGCGAATTGTTCTGGCTGACACTGACGGTGATCCTGACCGGCATCCTCTGGATCCCCTACATCATCAACCGTTGCCAGGTCCGCGGTCTTTCCGGGGCCATGGCCAACCCATCGCGCAGCGACAAGCCGCAAGCCGAATGGGCCACCCGGCTGATGTTCGCGCACGACAACGCGGTCGAGAACCTCGTGATCTTCGCGCCACTGGTGCTGATCCTGAATGCGATCGACTATTCCACCAAATGGACCGTGCTCGCCTGTGCCGTCTATTTCTGGTCCCGCGTCGCGCATCTGATCGTCTACGCGATCGGGATCCCGGTGTTCCGCACGCTGGCCTTTACCGTCGGCTTCCTCGCGCAAGCCGTGCTGGCGCTGGCGATCTTCGGGATGCTTTGAGCGCGTCCGGGACGCATGATGGCTCGTAGTAACGAAGCCGCCCGGGATTTTCTTGAATTCCACGACCTCGGCGCGGAAGCGATCCTCTCCATCATCGACCGCGCGCAGGTGCTCGCGGCGGCATGGAGCGACCGCGCCATGCCTCAGCGCCTCGCCGGCAAGCGCGCAGCGCTGATCGCCGACGACAGCGGCTGGCGGAATACGACCGCCTTCGAGCTCGGCGTGAAGGCCATGGGAGGCATCTGTGTAAGCGCGCCAGTCAGATTCAACACCGGCGAGGCGACGGCCGATCTCGCCAAATATCTCGACAACTGGTTCGATGTCCTGATCGTGCGCACCAGGGAGCTATTGGCTTTGCGAGCGCTCGCGTCCCACGCCGATGCGCCGGTCGTCAATGCGAGAACGCGATCGAACCACCCTTGCGAGACGCTCGGCGATCTCGCTTTTGTCAGGAGCAGGAGGGCGAGCCTGGACGGACTGAAAGTAGTCGGCGTGGCTCCGGCCGCGAACATCCTGAGGTCATGGGCCGAAGCCTCCATCGCGCTGCCGCTCCGGGTGACCCAGATCTATCCGGAAGACCGCCATATCAAGGACATCGCGGCTCCGAACTTCACCGCCAGCACCAGCCTGGATGCGTTGTTCGATGCGGACGTGATCGTCACGGATTGCTGGCCTGACGACGCACGTGCCGATCAACTCCTTGAGTACCAGATATCGGCATCGCTGCTCGACAAATGCCGACCCGACGTCATTTTCCTGCCCTGCCCGCCAGTCACGCGGGGCCGGGAGGTTAGCCTCGATGCGATGTCGCATCGCGCCTACCAGAGCCCAGCCGCAAAGGCCTATCTCCTGCACGCGCAGAACGCATTACTTGAATGGATCGTCGACTAGCGGGCGTCCGGCGACAACCGCAAGCTGTACGCTTTGGCCATCCGGGCATATGATCGCCACGGTGGTCCACCAGCATGGGAAATCCCGATGCGGCCCCTTTTGCCAATCGTGACGATGATCTTGCTTGCTGGATCTGGCGGCGCAGCCAACGCACAGACGCAATGCCCCGGCTGCGCGGCGAAGCCGTCGACGCCACAAAGCCGATGAACCGTGGATTGATGCCGGGCCGCTGTGACGCCTACATCCGCGCATCGCTCGCCTGGAGCTCGCTACGCGCCTACGCGCAAGATCATAAGGAGGCGTGTGACATCTCCAGCCGCTCGCTCGGTGACATCGAAAAGTCTCACCACGACGCGGTGGTGGCACGCGACAATGTCTGTGCGGGCCGCCCCGTTCGGCCGTTTCCGGCGGACGTGATTTTGCGCTGAGTATTGGCGCGTCGCGGGAGACCTGTCGGCGCGCGCGATCTTGGCGTGCTGCCGCGCATTCCATCGTCATTGCGAGGAGCTCGCGACAAAATTGCGAAGCAATTTTGCGCTGGAGCGACGAAGCAATCCAGACCGCTTCCGCGCGGACATTCCTGGATTGCTTCGCGGAGCCTGTCATCGGGCCGCGCTTCGCGCGGGACCCGTTGGCTCGCAATGACGGTGGATAGGTCCTCGCCCTACTCCTCCGGCAATCCCAGCATCAGCCGCATGTTCTGCACGGCTGCACCCGAGGCGCCCTTGCCGAGATTGTCGAGCCGCGCGACCAGCACCGCCTGGTGATATTTGTCGCTGGCGAAGACGTAGAGCTCGAGCATGTTGGTTTCGTTGAGCGCCTCCGGCTCGAGCCGGCCGCCCTTGGTCGCCTCGTTCTGGAGCGGCATCACCTTGACGTATTTCGAGCCGGTGTAGCGCTTGGCGAGCGCGGCCTGGAGATCGGCTCCGCTGGGCTTGCCGGGCAGCGTGTCGAGCTGGAGCGGCACCGAGACCAGCATACCCTGCCGGTAGTTGCCAACCGAGGGAATGAAGATCGGCCGCCGCGTCAGGTTCGAGTAGAGCTGCATCTCCGGCAGATGCTTGTGCTCGAAGCCGAGACCGTAGAGCTCGAAGGACGGCGCGCTGCCGTCTTCGAAGCTCGCGATCATCGACTTGCCGCCGCCGGAATAGCCGCTCACGGCATTGACGGTGACGGGATAATCCTGCGGCAGCAGGCCGGCATCGACGATCGGCCGCAATAGCGCGATCGCGCCGGTCGGATAGCAGCCGGGATTGGAGACCTTTTTCGCGGCCTTGATCTTGCCGGCCTGATCCGGCGTCAGCTCGGGAAAGCCATAGGCCCAGTCCGGCGCGACCCGGTAGGCCGTCGAGGCGTCCAGCACCTTCGGTGCAGAACTGCCCATGCTGTCGACGAGAGCGACTGTTTCCTTCGCGGCATCGTCCGGCAGGCAGAGGATGACGAGATCCACCTCCTCCATCAGTGCCTTCTTGGCCGCGGGGTCCTTGCGCTTGTCGTCGGCGATGGTCTTCACCGCGACGTCGCCCTGGAGCTTCAGCCGCTCGTTGATGCCGAGCCCGGTAGTGCCGGAGCCGCCGTCGACGAAGACGGTTGCGGGCTTCTTCGCCGCGCTGGAGGTCGGGGCTTTGGTGGTGTCAGCGAGGCTCATGGCGCGCTCCCTTCGAGCATGTTCGTATCGTTTGCAAAAGCTTGCGGCCGGGCCTGCCGCATCAAATGTGCGATCTGCTTCGCATCGGCATCGCCGGCGCCAAGCGCATCGGCGATCGCCGTATAGTCGGCGTCCGATTTGTGCTGGTTCAGCTTGAAGCTGCCTTCGACCTCCTCAACCGTCATCACCAGACCCACGATCGCCTTCTTCATCGTCTCCAGCCGACCCGCCGTCATCTTGCCCGATGTCCACGGCTTTTTCGGCAGCAGCCAGTTCTCGAACTTGTCGCTGAGCGTGTCTATCTGCACCGCCAGCTCGTCGTCCGACAACAGCCGCACCGGCCCGTTCAGATGCACCGACTGGTAGAGCCAGGTCGGCACCTGATCGGGCGAGACGTACCAGTCCGGCGATACATAGGCATCGGGACCATTGACCGCGAGCAACCAGGACGCATCACCGCCCGCGAGCTTTAGCAGCGGATTGTGACGGGCGACATGAAAGGCGGCCTGCGGCGTGCCGTCAGTGGCATAGGTCAGATAGAACGGCAGCGGGGACGCGACCGGCTTGTGGCCATCGAAGGCGCACATGGTGCCGAAACCGCGCTCCTCGGCGAATTTCAGGCTCGCGGCGCGGTCCTGTTTGAAAAAGGGTGGCGTGTACATCGTGGTCTCCTGCTGGGCCTCCTTGGGGAGCCGCCGGATCAGATCGCGCTGACAGGAGAGAGAATGCCGCGGACCGGATCCAGCGGCAAAGACGATGATCTCAAACGCGATCGACCGCCCAAACCGCTAAAGAGCGGCGGCGGCGACGGGCGAACAGGATGGTCGCGGCGTTGATCATGGCGCGCGGCTATAAGGCCAGATCCGGTTCCCGTCAAGGTTCACGGCATCAGATGACGCGCCAGATCCATTCCATCAGCTTGGCGATCACGTCGCCGAACAGCAGCAGTGCCGCAGACCAAAGCAGTGCGGAGACGAAATTGGCGACCTGGAAGCTCCAATAGGGCATCTCGAAGATGCCGGCTGCGAGCGGCACCGAGGCGCGCAAGGGGCCGAAAAAGCGGCCGATGAAGATGCTGGGCACGCCCCAGCTGCGCACGAAGGCCTCGCCCTTGGGCAGGAGTTCCGGATAGCGCGAGAGCGGCCACATCTGGGCGACGCTCTCCTTGTAACGGTAGCCGAACCAATAGGAGACCCAGTCGCCCAGCGCCGCGCCAAGGCCTCCGGCGATCCAGACCGGAAAGAAGCTGATGCCGCTCACCCCGATCAACGCACCGATCCCCACCAGCGCGCCCCAGGCCGGAACCAGCAGCGAGATGAAGGCAAGCGACTCCCCGAAGGCGAGCAGGAACACGATCGGCGCCGCCCAAGCCTGGTGTATGCGCACGAAGTCGGCCAGGGCGTGCGCAAACTGCTCCATTCCAGATTAGCCTTCCCGCCCTGTCTCAAGGTGCTGCTCGATGAAAAGGACTGGTAAGCCAAGGGCTTGTGTGACATCAAGTCACAAAGCCCGGCAAGGGATGGACCCGGACGTCAAATTGCCGGGACTTGGCAGGTCTGCGGCGTAAAATCGCCGGGATTGGCCCCCAACCACACGGCCCGACAGGCCCAGCGATAACCTTTCCGAGTCAGAAGTGGCTATAGTCGGCTTAACCGATTCGCCGCTCCTGCGGCCCTCAAAACGTATCAAGATATATGTCCAAGCAGTTGAAAACCAAAGCGAAAGACGATCTGTTCGGCGCCGACGGGCCAAAGTCCCGCGCGCCCGCCGCCAAGACAGCCTCGCGCGGAAGCGGCGGGGAAGCCGACTACACGGCGGCCGACATCGAGGTACTTGAAGGCCTGGAACCGGTGCGGCGCCGACCCGGCATGTATATCGGCGGCACCGATGAGAAGGCGCTGCACCACCTCTTCGCCGAAGTCATCGACAACTCCATGGACGAGGCGCTGGCGGGTCACGCGACCTTCATCGAGGTCGATCTGAGCGCGGACGGGTTCCTGACCGTGACCGACAACGGCCGCGGCATCCCGATCGATCCGCATCCGAAGTTCCCGAAGAAGTCGGCGCTCGAAGTCATCATGTGCACGCTGCATTCGGGCGGCAAATTCGATTCCAAGGTCTACGAGACCTCGGGCGGTCTGCACGGCGTCGGCATCTCCGTGGTGAACGCCCTCTCCTCGCGTCTCGAGGTCGAGGTCGCACGCAGCCAGAAGCTCTACCGCATGACGTTCGAGCGCGGGCACCCCAAGGGCAAGCTCGAGGATCTCGGCAAGGTCAACAACCGCCGCGGCACGCGCGTGCGCTTCAAGCCCGACACCGACATCTTCGGCGCCAAGGCCGTGTTCAAGCCGCAGCGCCTGTTCAAGATGACGCGCTCGAAAGCGTATCTGTTCGGCGGCGTCGAAATCCGCTGGAATTGCGCGCCCGAGCTGCTCAAGGGCATCGAGGACGTGCCGGCGGAAGCGACGTTCCACTTCCCCGGCGGTCTCAAGGATTATCTCGCTGCGGCGATCCACGCCGACACGCTGGTGCATCCCGACATCTTCTCCGGCAGGTCCGGCCGCAACGGTGCCCATGGCGCCTGCGAGTGGGCGGTGGCGTGGACCGCCGATGCCGACGGTTTTCTCTCCTCCTACACCAACACCGTGCCGACGCCCGATGGCGGCACGCATGAATCGGGTTTGCGCAGCGCGCTGCTGCGCGGCCTGAAGGATCACGCCGAGCGCGTCGGTCAGGGCAAGCGCGCCGCGTCCGTCACCTCCGAAGACGTGATGGTCGGCGCCGCCGTGATGCTCTCGGTGTTCGTGCGCGAGCCTGAATTCCAGGGGCAGACCAAGGACCGCCTCGCCACGGCAGAAGCGCAGCGCATCGTCGAACAGGCGATGAAGGATCCGTTCGACCACTGGCTGTCGGGCAATCCGAACATGGCCAACAGGCTGCTCGACTTCGTGATCGACCGCGCCGAGGAGCGGTTGCGCCGCCGCCAGGAAAAGGAGACCGCGCGCAAGACTGCGGGCAAGAAGCTGCGTCTGCCCGGCAAGCTCGCCGACTGCACCGATGCCGGCACCGAAGGCTCCGAGCTCTTCATCGTCGAGGGCGACTCGGCCGGCGGCAGCGCCAAGCAGGCACGCGACCGCAAGACCCAGGCCGTGCTGCCGCTGCGCGGCAAGATCCTCAACGTCGCCTCCGCCGGCAAGGACAAGCTGACGGCCAACGCCCAGCTCTCCGACCTCGTGCAGGCGATCGGCTGCGGCCAGCTCTTGCATTATCGTGAAGAGGATCTGCGCTATCAGCGCATCATCATCATGACCGACGCCGACGTCGACGGCGCGCACATCGCTTCGCTGCTGATCACCTTCTTCTACCGGCAGATGCCGCGGCTGATCGACGAAGGTCACCTCTTCCTCGCGGTGCCGCCGCTCTACAAGCTGACCCACGGCACCAAATCGGTCTATGCGCGCGACGACAAGCACAAGGACGAGCTGATCAGGAGCGCGTTCAATGCCAACGCCAAGGTCGAGGTGAACCGCTTCAAAGGCCTCGGCGAGATGATGCCGGCACAGCTCAAGGAAACCACCATGGATCCGAGCAAGCGGACGCTGCTCAAGGTGGTGTTGCTTGCCGACGATCGCGACACCACCGCGGATTCGGTGGAACGCCTGATGGGCACCAAGGCCGAGGCGCGCTTTGCCTTCATTTCGGACAAGGCCGAATTTGCCAGCGAGGAGCTGCTGGACGTCTGACCCGCCAGCCTCACGCTGCCGCGTCCCATCAAGAGCCCCGGTTTGACCGCCGGGGCTCTTTCGTTTGTGAGGACGACCTTGCCGGTGGTCCGCCAGGACGCGGTTGATTCCCACCCTTCGCGCTGCGACTCGGCCAACGACTCACGGGAACCAAAGCTGAGGCAGGATGGCCTCCATTCCGGACGAAGCCATTTCGTTAACGAGAGGTTGCCAGACTCCAAGTTTACACCACTAACGTACAACCTATTGATAGAATGTAGTTATTTTATGCAATGGTCCTCTCAAAGCAGATCTCTGCCGATCGGCGTTTTCCGGCGAGTGTGCCTGCCCAGCAACAGCATTTCGGCCGGAAACGTCTATAGTCCGGGTATCAGATCACACGAACTTACAGCGCGCTCGCGCCGGCTACGACAGACCAAGGTTGGGGATTTTGACATGAAGAAGACTTTGCTCGCTCTGACCGCGGTTGCGGCAATGACCGGTTCGGCCTCGGCCGCTGACCTTGCTGCCCGTCCCTACGTGAAGGCGCCGATGCCCGCGCCGGTCGCCAATTGGACCGGCTTCTACATCTTCGGTGGCGCCGGCGGCGGCGTCTGGGATGCGGACTCCCACACCAACTTCGTTGGCGTTCCCGTGACGATCGATCAGCGTGTTGGCGGCGATGGCTGGTTTGGAACGGTCGGTGCCGGCTACGACTGGCAGTTCTCCGGCACCTGGGTGGCTGGCGTGTTCGCCGATGGTCAGTTCGGCAGCCTGCGCGGCAGCATCAACGATGAGTTTGCTGCGCTGACCGGCCGCATCAAGATGCAGGACGCTTGGGCTGCGGGTGTTCGCCTCGGCTATCTGGTTGCTCCGAACGTTCTCTCCTACGTCAATGGCGGTTACACCGGATCGCACTGGTCGGGCGCTGGCTTGACGAATCTCGCCGGGACGGCTTCGGGCTTCCACACCGACTCGTTCAACCGCAATGGCTGGTTCGTCGGCGGTGGCGTCGAGAACAATCTGAACATTTTCGGCATCACGGCGCCGGGCTGGTTCATGAAGACCGAATATCGTGCTGCCTACTACGATCGTAAGGACGTTGCCGTCCGCACCGACATTGGCAACGTCGTGACTACCGACTCCATCAGCTTCAAGCCCTTGGTGCAGACCATCAGCACCTCGCTGGTCTACCGCTTCAACTGGACCGGTCCGGTCGTCGCGAAGTACTGATCTGATCTCATATTCAGACGTCAAAGCCCCGGCATGGTCCGGGGCTTTTTCGTTGTGGGCCTGTCAACGGCCGACGCACGCCTCAACGAGGTGTATGCATCGACGAGGCTGCGCCTCGACCGCCGCCGATCGGCATCCCTGATCGCCTCGGCTCGAGTGCTTGCCAGGGGCATAGCTCCTCCTCCGCACGCCGGCTTGTGCCGGCGCGGCCATTGTATCCGAACCGAAGCTACGGTTAGTGTGCGCTCAAGCTTTCGCGGCGACGGCGATCCTTAATCGCCGTGTCGCGACAGAAGCGGACCGATAGGGAGGAATGCATGCGCAGATTTCTGCTGATCGCAGGCCTGTTTGCGACTGCCGTCGGGCTGCTCTGGATCGGACAGGGCACGGGCACGCTTGCCTGGCCGCGATCGAGCTTCATGGTCAACCAGCTGCAATGGGCTGGCTATGGCGCAGCCATGGCCGGCTTCGGGCTGGTGCTGATCTGGCAGAGCAACCAATAGAAGAAACCAAGGAATAAAAACATGACATCCAGCCGGTTCGATCTTCGCGGCAAGGTCGCTGTCGTAACAGGAGGCAATGGCGGCATCGGGCTCGGCATGGCCCGCGGCCTTGCCGACGCCGGCGCCGACATCGCCGTGGTTGGGCGCAACGAAACCAAGTCCGCCGCCGCCGTGGCCGATCTCAGGCAGCGCGGCGTAAAAGCGATCGCGATCACCACCGACGTGACCGACAAGGCCGCCGTCGCAGCCATGATCGACCGCGTCGTCAAGGAGCTCGGCCGCATCGACGTCCTCATCAACAATGCCGGGATGAGCATCCGCAAGCCGCCGCACGAGCTCGAGCTCGACGAGTGGAACAAGGTGATCGACACCAATCTCACCAGCGCCTTCGTCTGTTCGAAGTTGGCCTATCCGGCCTTGAAGGCGTCCGGCAACGGCAAGGTGATCAATATCGGCTCGATGATGTCGATCTTCGGCGCAAGCTTCGCGACCGCCTATGCGGCGAGCAAGGGCGGCATCGTGCAGTACACCCGCGCCTGTGCCAACGCCTGGGCGCCCGACAACATCCAGGTCAACGCCATCCTGCCGGGCTGGATCGACACCGACCTCACCCGCGGCGCGCGGCAGCAAGTCTCGGGGCTGCACGAGCGCGTGCTCGCGCGCACGCCTGCCGGACGTTGGGGCGACATCGACGACTTCGCCGGCATCGCCGTATTCCTCGCCTCGCCCGCCTCGAACTTCGTCACGGGCACCGCGATCCCCGTCGACGGCGGCTTCTCGGTGATGGCCTGAGGCCGAGCTTGCACGCAAAAAAGAAGCCCCGGCGAGGCCGGGGCTTTCCAAGTATTCGTGATGATTTTCTTTTTAGCTGATCGACGGTTCGTTGAGGTGCTCAGTAGCGACCGATGACCGGCGCGTCGAACTTGTAGCTCGCGCGCACGACGGCCCACTGGATGTCGTGCGGCTTGGTATCGAAGGTGTAGTTACCCGAGGTGCCGCCGAGCTGATAGGTCTGGCTGCCGAAGGCCGCGTAGTTGTATTCGAGGCCGACGATCCAGTTGCGGGTGATGCCGTATTCCCAGCCGGCGCCGAGGGTCCAGCCGTTGTGCCAATGGGTCTGACCGCCGGAGCCCGTGGACGGGTTGGCGACGTTGTCGACCACCGAGAGACGATTGTTCACGCCGGCATAGCCGCCCTTGATGTAGAACAGGTTGTTCTGCACGGCGAAGCCCGCACGGCCGACGATCGTCGCGAGCACATTGGCGCGCCAGCTGAATTGATCGTCGAGGCCGGTGCCAAACACGGTGTTGGTGAACGAGCCCTTGTTGTCGAGGCCGGAGATCGTGCCTTCCATGCCGAACACGTAATTGTTGGCCTGCCAGTTGTAGCCGATCTGGGCGCCGCCCATGATGCCCGACTTGCGCTGGCGGAAGCCTTCGCCCGGCGAAAGATCGCCGAACGGCGCGCCGGTCCCGCTGTTGATGAACTGCTCGTTGGTCCATGCGCCACCGATGTGGCCGCCGACATAGAAACCGGTCCAGTTGAACAGCGGCTCGACATAGGCGGGCGCCTTCGTGTAGCGCGCACCGAGATCGGCGGCGGAAGCAGCGCCGGTCGAAACCAGAGCGGTCGTGCAGGCGAAGGCGGCAATCAACTTGTTACGCATGGTACACCCCGTGTCCTTTGATGGGCGCACGCTCACAGACGGCTCTTACTAAAATTGAAATCAACACGGTTAACGTGACAAGATCGACACGCGGTGGCCCGAGAATCCGTTTGTGCTGTTGCACGTGCGCAACGCGCCGCGCGCGCTTTAACGCAGCGTTATCCCTAGCGATGTCTTGCGCTAAGCTGTCGGCGCGGCCTTCGACTGCACGTGCTCGGGCCGAACGCCGAGCGCCAGCAGGCGCGCCGGAATGCCCTGGAGCCAGGGCAGCGCGGTGATGAGGCGCAAGATCAGCGGCACCTTCAGCGGCCGATCGCCCGGCTGCAAGGCGCCGCTGATGATGTTGTTCTGCATGATGACCTGCATTCGCTGCGTCATCTTCACCGGAAACTCGCGCCGGCGTCGCACCGCATCGAGCGCGTTCTCCGATGGACAACCGTGCTGCATCTTGTCGGCTAGCAGGTTTGCGGTTGCGACCGCGTCCTGCACGGCGAGATTGACGCCGACGCCGCCGACCGGCGACATCGCGTGCGCGGCATCGCCGATGAGAAGCAGGCCTGGCAATGTCCAGCGCGTCAGACGGTTGATCGCGACGGTGAGCAGCTTGATGTCGTCAAAGCTCTTCACCTCAGCGATCCCGCTCTTCAGGATCGGCGCCATGCGCACGACGTCATCGAGCAGCGCCTGCAATCCCCTCGCCTTCACCGCATCATGCTGTCCCTTGGCGATGACATAGGCGCATTGCCAATAATCGCCGCGGTCGAAGGTGATCATCATCTTGCCGGGCTCGATCCGCGCGAACACACTCTCCGTCTCGTCGGGTCTGCGGCCGGCGCGGAACCACAGCACGTCCATCGGCGCGCGATCTCCTCGACCTTAAGGCCGGCGCGCTCGCGCACCGTCGAATGCCGGCCGTCGCAAGCAATGGTGAGATCGGCCGCGATGTCGATGATGCCCTCGGGCGTCTTCGCCCGCACGCCGGCGACGGTCTCGCCGTGGCGGATCAGATCGACGGCCTCCGTGCTCATCATCATCTTGAGCGAGGTAAAGCGCCGGCCCGCCTCGCGCAGGAAATTCAGGAAGTCCCATTGCGGCATGAAGGCGATGAAGGGGTACTTCGTACGAAGCCGGCTGAGATCGGCGATCCGCACCGGCGTGCCGCCGAACAGACCGTCCATCTTCTGCAAGCGCTGGTGCGGCAGCTTCAGGAAGCCGTCGATCAAGCCGAGTTCGTCCATCACCTGCAGCGTCGAGGGATGCACGGTGTCGCCGCGGAAGTCGCGGAAGAAATCCGCATGCTTCTCCAGCACCACGACATCGATGCCGGCGCGGCCTAGGAGATAGCCCAGCATCATGCCCGCCGGGCCGCCGCCGACGATGCAGCAGCGGACTTTCATGCTCCGGTTTGGTTGTTGGTCGGATGTCATTGCCGCCGCGATCCGCGATGTAAGTATCGATCAAGATATGCCGGACGATACTAACGCGATTCAAGCCGAGCGCAGTCTCAATTTGCAGGCAAAAGCCTGTCGCCGCCGGTTCGCAGCAGCAAACGAGCGCCTAATAAAAAAGGCCCGCAGAGCGCGGGCCTTGGCTGAAATCGGACCGGACTATTTCTGGTCCTCGTTGCTGGTCCCTGTGCCGGGACTGCCGATCGGCAACCCATTGGTCGCATGACCGACACCCAAGTTTCGCTCGGCTTGCGCTGCTGCCGGCGTCTTAGCGTTTGCGGTTGGAGCTTGAACGTTCGGACTGGGTTGACCGATGTTGGTGTTGACGTTGGCCCCCGTGGTGGTGCCATGCGTCCCCATCCCGGACGGAGCCGACGGCCCGGAGTTGGCGCTGCTGGACGAGGTGCCCATTCCGGCACCCGGGCTGGCCGCAGATCCCGCGCTGGCGCCGGTACCTGTGCCTGCCGCTGCGCCTGCGCCCGCACCTGCGCCTGCACCTCCGCCGCCAGCACCACCTCCCCCTTGAGCGAAGGCGGCCGTCGACAGTGCAACGCAAGCGATCGTTACGAAGATGGATCTGCGGATCATGAATCGTCTCCCTGGTTTGGCAGACAATCCAGGTCAACAGGAGTTGTTCCGCTTCTGCTCATCACGCCGCGGCCGACGAAGGCCTCAATTGTTACTGCGGTTCGTGCTGCGAAAGCTCTTGATCTCTGAGACGCTGCCGTCGCGATAGGTCAGCTCCACCGAGACGGACTGCGTGCTCGGCGCGAGCTTCATGTAGAGCGGCATGCCGGCGCTGATTGCGCTGGGGTCGCGCATGTCGCAAGGCGGCATCTTCAGCACCTGGTTGGGCACGGCGGTGTCGATGCCGATGCGCACTTCGCGAATGGCGCAGCGGTAGGACACGAGGTGCGTGTAGTAGACCAAGAGCCCGTTGAATTCGCGGAACGACAGCCAGCTCGTCGAGGTCATGTCGAGGATCTTGCGCTGGTCGCGGATCAGCGCGGCCTCGGGATCGAACCGGATCGGGAACGGCCCCTGCATGTCGCCGGACTGATCGACATAGCGGACCTCGATGGTGCCGGCTTGCGCGTCCGGCGGCAATTCGATCGACGGGTTCGGCATCCGCTTGCGCGTGCGCGGATCGAGGGTGTCGATGAATCCGGTTTCACGGAAATCGCCCTTGCCGGCCATGCGCCAGGAAATGCCGAGCGTCGGGTCGGCGAAGGAGAACACCACGCTCCAGCCGCCATTGTGCCGCGAGAAGCTCGCGATCGGCGCGTTGGTGGTCTCCTCCTTCGGCAAGTGCGGCACAGACACCGGCGGCAGCGCCGCGAGCTTCTGCGGCGGCGGATCGTCCGGTTGCGCGGCGGCATCCTTGGCGAGGCCGCTGAGGAAGACGTCGTCGACCATCTGGTCGAAATAGACCGGCACCTGCTTGTGCTTCACGGTATCGGCCATCTCACTGACGGCGCGGCGGGTGCGCTGCGCCACCTGCACGAGGTTCTCGCCAGGCTTGAGTAGCTCCCTGGCGAAGGTGCGCGTGAACACCGAATTGGGATTGGCGTCGTCGTTGGAGAGGCGATCGAGCGCGGTCTGGCGCGGACCTGCCGAAAACACCGAGAACACGCCTTCCGGCAGCTGCGTCATCGGCGCGAGCCCGCCGCCGCCGGCGACCGCGCGGGTTCCTTTGCGCTCGAACGGATTGTTGCGGCAGGCGTCGAACACCAGGATCGAGGTTCGCGCCTTCTTGTTCTGAAGGCGCTCGACGATGCGGTCGGCCAGGATGGAGGCGTCGCGCACGAGCTCTTCCTGCCCTTCCGTCGCCGCCGGAACGTCGGTCGGCAGCAGATAGTTCTGGCCGGCGATCTCGAAACCGTGGCCGGCATAGAAGAAGAACGCGGTGTCGCCGGGCTCGATCGCCTTGTCGAAGGCAAGCAACGTCTCGGAGAATTGCTGCCGGTTCTGGTTCTCGGCGAGCATCACGGAGAAGCCGAGCTGCTTCAGCGTATCGCCCATGGTGCGGGCGTCGTTGACCGCCTTGAGCAGCTTCGGCACGTTCCTGTAGTCGTTGTTGCCGATGACGAGCGCGACGCGCTTCTCGGCATGCGCGGGAAGCGCGAGGCCGCTCAGGCTCGCTGCGAGGCCAAGTGCCGCCAGAATTCTGAAAAGCCGACGCGTCATCGTAATATTTCCAGTTGCAGACGGCCCCACGCAGATCCCCTCGAACGGTCGTTCATGGCAAACCCGGCCGTTGATGTGATAGTCGGCCCAGCCATATCGACGGTTCAAGGGCCTTGGTCCCCGATTCCATCATCGGCCCTATGGCAGATTCCGTCGGAATCTGCTTTTTCTTGGGTATTCCGTTGAAGGGGGCTGCCGTGTATCGCTGGTGCACCGACGAGGTCGAGCCGCACGACCGCTTCGACTATTGGCGCGAGGTGCGCGCCAAGGGATTGTTCGGCGTCACCGCCGAACTCGCGCGCGAACGCCGCGCCGACTTCTTCGGCGAATTCTCGCTGCGCCAGCTTGGCGGCGCCGGCCTCGTCGAGCTGAAGGCCGCGCCCTACGCCGTCGAGCGCAGTGCATCCGACATCGCCTCCGCGCCGGGCGACGCTATCTGTGTCTACCAGCAGCTCGGCAGCGGCGGCTGGTTCGGCGGCATGCGCGGCAGCGACTTCACGATCGCAAACGGCAGCTTCGCCACCAGCCATACCGACCTGCCCTATCGCACCGCGCCGCTCGGCGCAGGCGGCTTCCATTTGCGGATCCTGAAGATCCCGGTGAGCAGCATCCCGGCCCAGGACAAGCGCATGCGCGAGCTTGCACCGCGGACCTTTGACGATTCCACCCTGGCGCCCCTGCTCGGCGCCTGCTTCGCCGATCTCGACGAGGCCGCGGCGGATGACGGCGCTGCCGATGCGACCTCCCTCGTCCAGGCACTCGCCCATCTGGCGCTGATCGAGCGCGGCATCCTGCGGCCCGGCAGCCGCCGCGGACAGGCCGCGCTGCGGACCGCCCGCCATTCGCAGGCCCGGCGCCTGATCGCGCGCCACCTGCAAGACCCCAAGCTCGCGCCGACCATGGTGGCCGACTTGCTCGGCATTTCCGTGCGCCACCTGCACATGCTGTTCGAGACGGCCGAGAAGAGTTTCTCGCAGACCGTAACCGACGAGCGCCTGAAACAGAGCCGCCGCCTGATGCGCGAGGCCCCGGACCGGCTGATCGCCGACATCGCGACCTCCTGCGGCTTCGAGAGCCTGGCAACCTACTACCGCGTCTTCAACGCCGCCTATGGCATGGCCCCCGGCGACTTCCGGGCCCAGGATCGGGAGGGGCATTAGCCGCCGTTTGCCGGCTCCGCCAAGCCCCCGGGGTTGGGCGGAAAACCCCAGCCGCGCCCGCTATTTGGGCAAAAACCTCAGGCTTTTTAGGGTCTTCCCGCGCCCGCTCCATTGACTTTGGCGGATTCCCGCCTATGTTCCGGGGCGACGCGGCTCAGATCGAAGACCGATTCCCGAGCCTGGCGCTTTGTTCGCGTGAGTCAGCACCCCCAGCTTCTTTGAGAGCGCGCCGTTTCGGGGTGGAACGCGACAGCCTTATTACCCTCGATTCCGAACGGCGGTTTCGACCAGAGGCTCAATGTCCTTTTCAAATCTCGGACTGTCCGAAAAAGTCCTCGCCGCAGTGGCGGCCACCGGTTACACCAACCCCACCCCCATTCAGGAACAGGCGATCCCCCACGTCCTCGCACGCAAGGACGTGCTCGGCATCGCCCAGACCGGCACCGGCAAGACCGCGGCCTTCGTGCTGCCGATGCTCACCATCCTCGAAAAGGGCCGAGCCCGGGCGCGCATGCCGCGCACGCTGATCCTCGAGCCGACCCGCGAGCTCGCGGCGCAAGTGAAGGAAAACTTCGACCGTTACGGCGCCGGCCAGAAACTTAACGTCGCTCTCCTGATCGGCGGCGTCTCCTTCGGCGACCAGGATGCCAAGCTGATGCGCGGCGTCGACGTGCTGATCGCAACGCCGGGCCGCCTGCTCGACCATACCGAGCGCGGCGGCCTCCTGCTCACCGGCGTCGAGCTGCTCGTCATCGACGAGGCCGACCGCATGCTGGACATGGGCTTCATCCCCGACATCGAGCGCATCTGCAAGCTCGTCCCGTTCACGCGGCAGACGCTGTTCTTCACCGCGACCATGCCGCCGGAGATCCGGCGCATCACCGAGGCCTTCCTGCACAATCCGCAGAAGGTCGAAGTCTCCCGGCCCGCCACCACCGCCGTGACCGTCACCCAGGCCCAGGTGCCCGCCGGACGCGAGGCGCACGAGAAACGCGAGCTGCTCCGCCGCCTGCTGCGCGAGGCCAAGGACCTCAAGAACGCGATCATCTTCTGCAATCGCAAGCGTGAAGTCGCCATCGTTCACAAATCGCTTCAGAAGCACGGCTTCAGCGTCGGCGCCCTGCACGGCGACATGGACCAGCCGGCCCGCATGGCCGCGCTGGATCAGTTCCGCAAGGGCGAGCTGCCGCTGCTGGTGGCCTCCGACGTCGCCGCCCGCGGCCTCGACATTCCCGAGGTCAGCCACGTCTTCAATTTCGACGTCCCCCATCACGCCGACGACTACGTTCACCGCATCGGCCGCACCGGCCGCGCCGGCCGCACCGGCACCGCGATCTCGATCGTCACGCCGCTCGACCAGAAATCGATGGCGGCGATCGAGAAGCTGATCGGCCAGACCATTCCGCGCGCCGAGGGCGACTACGAAGTCCACGCTGAGGTCGCCGACGGGACCGAGCGTCCGCGCGAGCAGCGCGGCCGCGAACGTTCACGCGGCGGACGCGGCAAGCCGCAGCGCGGCGAGCGGCG
>NZ_PSRT01000069.1 GCF_004212635.1 Bradyrhizobium genosp. SA-3
TAGCCCGGATGGAGCGAAGCGAAATCCGGGAGTCTTTCCACGGGCGCAGACTTTCCCGGATTTTGCTTCGCTCCATCCGGGCTACAATTCAACGGCAGCGCCTACTTCCCCGAAAACACCGCCTTGCGCTTCTCGATAAAAGCCTGCACCGCCTCCTTGTGATCGGCGGTCGTGGTCAGGCGGATCAGCCGCTCGGCCTCGTGGTCGCGCGCGGTCTCGAAGTCGAACAGCAGGGCCTCGTCGAGATTGTCCTTCATGTAGCGCAGTGCGAGGCGCGGACCTTCGGCGAGCGATTTGGCCAGCGCGAAGGCTTCAGTTTGCAGCTTGTCATCAGGCACCACGCGATTGACGAGGCCGATGGTCTCGCACCTGACGGCGTCGACCCGGTCGCCGGTGAACATCAATTCGCGCGCCCGCGCGGTGCCGACCAGCCTGGTGAGCAGCCAGGCGATGCCGTAATCACCACTGAGCGCGATGCGGGCGTAGCCGGTGGCGACGAACGCCGATTGCGCGGCGATGCGGATGTCGCAGGCCATGGCGATGGCAAGCCCGGCGCCGACCGCGGGGCCGGGCAGGGCGGCGATGGTCGGCTTGCGCACCGACACTAGCGCGCCGGTGAGCAGCCGCTGCCGCTCCTGGAGATCGGCGATGCGATCCTCGAGCGACATCTCCAGCTTCTTCGGATCACGATGCGCGCCCATGCCCTTGACGTTGCCGCCGGCACAAAAGGCTTCACCCGCGCCGGTGAGCAGCAGCGCGCCGACATCAGGATTCTCGCCGCAGCTCCGGATCATCGTGCGCAGCGCTGGCGTCAGCGTGTCCGATAGTGAATTGCGCGCTTCCGGCCGGTTCAGCGTGATGACAGCGACGCGGTCGCGGATGGTGGTTTCCGTGGTCATGTCGATTCCTTATTCGCCCGTCATTGCGAGGAGCCCGCGACAAAATTGCGAAGCAATTTTGCGCTGGCGACGAAGCAATCCAGTCTGTATCCGCGGAGATATCTCTGGATTGCTTCGCTTCGCTCGCAATGACGATTGTTGTGACGCTATTGCCTCAAAACACCGCCTCAAAAATTCTCCACCCACGGCCGCAGCTCCAGCTCCCAGCTCCAGGCGCTGCGCGGCTGCTGCAACACGTTCCAATAGCTCTGCGCGATCGCATCGGGATCGAGCATCGAATCCGGTCTGTCTGCCGATTCCGCACGGGCCGCGCTGCGGATCGCGCCGTCGATGACGAAATGCGCGACATGGATGCCCTGCGGCGACAATTCGCGCGCCATGCTCTGCGCGAGGCCGCGCAGCGCGAACTTGCCCATCGCAAAGGGCGTCGACTGCGCATAGCCCTTGACGCTGGCCGAGGCGCCGGTGAACAGGATCGCGCCGTGCTTGTTCGGCAGCATGCGTTTGGCCGCCTGCTGCGCCACCAGGAAGCCGCCATAGGCGCTGACCGCGATCGCCTGCGCCACATCGGCCGGGACGAGATCCAAGAACGGTCCGCGCGTGCGGCCGCTGGCGTTGTAGACGACGAGGTCGGGCGTGCCGATCTCGCGCTCGACCAGGCCGAACAGCCGCTCGACCTCCTCAGGCTCCGTCGCGTTGCAGGCATAGGCCTTGGCCCCGGTCTCGGTGCAGAGCGCGCCCAGCTTCTCGATCTTGCGCGCGGCAAGGGCGACGCGGATGTTCTGGGCCGCAAACAGCCGCGCCAGCGACGCGCTCAATCCTTCGCCGGCGCCGACGATGAGCGCGATCTTATATTTTGGGTGTTCCATGGCGTGATCTCTCGGAGACAGGAAGCCGTTGATCTATGCATGGTCCGCGCGGACAACCAACCGGGGCGGTCACAATTCCGCAGGGCGAATTGCTCCCCCCGCGGCGATCATGCCGCCCTGACGATTTGCGGCTTTATCCGCATCCGCCTCTGGAGCATGATCGACATCATCCCAAGCGGCAAGCGCCAAAACAAGCGCAAAGAATTGCCGTCGGGCGGAAACGAAGAGGACGATCATGCACAAGCCGGTCCCAGCGCAGCCAGAACATGTCGCGGCCGAGACGTCCGGCCTGCTGGCGCCCGACACGTCAGGCATGAATTTCTATCGCGCCGATCCCGCGCTGACGGACCTCTTGCGCATCCATCTGCCGGACACGTTGTTCCGCCATATCGAGCCGCATCTCGACCGCCTCGGTGAACTCGCCGGCGGCCCGCTCGACGAATGCGCGCGGCTTGCCGACCGGCACACGCCCATCCTGCATCAGCGCGACAAGTTCGGCCGCGACATACAATGGATCGAATATCATCCGGCCTATCGCGAGCTGGAGAAAGCCGCGTTCGGTGAGTTCGGCATCCACGCGCTCTCGATCCGCAAGGGCATCATGGGCTGGCCGGACAAATATCCCGTGGTCGCCAAGCACGCCTTCACTTTTCTGTTCAACCAGACTGAATTCGGCATGGGCTGTCCGATCAACGTCACCGACGGCTGCGCCAAGCTGCTGGCGAATTTCGGCAGCGAGGCGCTGAAGGCCAAATATCTCGATGGTCTCACGCAGACGGATATGAGCAAGCTGACGCAGGGCGGCCAGTTCATGACCGAGAAGGAAGGCGGCTCCGACGTCGGCACGCTGACCACGCGCGCGGTGCAGGAGGGCGACCATTGGCGCCTCTATGGCGAGAAATGGTTCTGCTCGAACGCCGACGCCAAGGTCGTGATGCTGCTGGCGCGGCCCGAAGGCGCCGGCCCCGGCACGCGCGGCGTCGGCCTGTTCCTGATGCCGCGCTTCCTCGACGACGGCGCGCAGAACAACTACCGGATCGTGCGCCTCAAGGACAAGCTCGGCACGCGCTCGATGGCCTCGGGCGAGATCAAGCTCGAAGGCGCGATCGCCTATGCCGTCGGCAAGCTCGACCGCGGCTTCGTGCAGATGGCCGAGATGGTGAACTCGTCGCGGCTCTCCAACGGCGTCAAATCCGCCGCGCTGATGCGGCGGGCCTATCACGACGCCATGACGGTCGCGAAGAACCGCGTGGTGTTCGGCAACCGCATCATCGACCTGCCGCTGGGACGGCGGCAGATGCTGAAGATCATGCTGCCGGTCGAGCAGGCGCTGTCGATGAGCTTCCTCACCGCCGACGCGCTCGATCGCGCCGAGGCCGGCAGCCAGGATGCGGCGGCCCTCTTGCGCATCCTCACACCGACGCTGAAGTTCCGCGCCACGCGCGATGCGCGAAAGGTTTGCGGCGATGCGCTCGAGATGCGCGGCGGCATCGGCTATATCGAGGAATTCGCCACCGCCCGCCTGCTGCGCGATGCTCATCTCGGCTCGGTCTGGGAAGGCACTGGAAACATCGTCGCGATCGATGCGCTGAGGCGCGCAGTCGGCCGCCATGGCGCGGAATCCGCGCTCGCGGCCGATCTTCATGCCCGGCTCGACGACAGCGCGTCGGTGCCGCAGGCCTGGCGTGATCATCTGCGCGGTCTTGTCGATCGTGCGGTCGGCTTCGCACGCGAGGTCGCGGGCAAGGCCGACAACGAGGCGGACGCGCGTCGCGCCACCAGCCTGCTCTATCATGTCGCCAGCGCCGTCGCGCTGGCCTGGGAAGGGCATCGCATCCACGACATGCGCGGCGATGCGCGCCGGCTGTTGCTGTCGCGTCTCGTGATCGACCACCGCGTGTTGCCGAGCGATCCGTTCCGGCTGACGGAAAATCCAGTGCAGCAGAAGATCGCCGCGCTGGTGCTCGGCGATCGCGCAGGCAGCATGAGCGAGGTTGGCGAACTGGTTCTGGCGGCGTAGGCTTCTCCACCTCTCCCTATGGGAGAGGTTGGAGTCCCCGCACTCAACGAAATTATAACAAGGAGGAAACACCGATGAAGGCCGCCGTCCTCTATGAAGTCAACCAGCCGCTCGTCATCGAGGACATCAGCCTGCCGAAACCGGGCCCGCGCGAGGTCCTGATCCGCACGGCGGTCGCCGGCCTCTGTCACTCCGATCTGCACTTCATGGAGGGGCTTTATCCGCATCCGCTGCCCGCGGTGCTTGGGCACGAGTCGGCCGGCGTGGTCGAACAGGTCGGATCCGACGTCACTTACGTCAAGCCCGGCGATCACGTCGTCACTTGCCTATCCGTGTTCTGCGGCACCTGCGATAACTGCACCACGGGGCGCACCGTGCTCTGCACCGACACGACGGTGAAGATGCTGCCGGGCGTCTCGGACCGGATGCAGTGGGCGAAGCCCGAGAAGCTGCACCAGTTTCTCAACCTCTCGTCCTTCGCCGAGCAGATGCTGGTGCACGAGAACGCGATCGTCAAAATCCGGAAGGAGATGCCGCTCGATCTCGCCGCGCTGATCGGCTGCGGCGTCATCACCGGCTACGGCGCGGTCGTGAACACGGCCAAGGTGACGGCCGGCGAGACCGTGGCGGTGATCGGCTGCGGCGGCGTCGGTATGGCCGCGATCAACGGCGCGCAGATCGCCGGCGCCGGCCGCATCATCGCCATCGACACCAATCCGGCCAAACTCCAGCTCGCGACCAAGCTGGGGGCGACCGACATCATCAATCCCGCCGATGGTGATGTCGTGAAACAGGTACGCGATCTCACCAATGGCGGCGTGCATCATTCCTTCGAGGTGCTCGGTCGCAAGGAGACCGCGGAGCAAGCCTTTGGCATGCTCGCCTCGGGCGGCACGGCCACCATCGTCGGCATGATTCCGTTCGGCCAGAAGATCGAGCTGCACGGCTTCGACTTCCTGCGCGAGCGCAAGATCCAGGGCTCGTCGATGGGCTCGAACCATTTTCGCGTCGACATGCCGCGCCTGGTCGATTTCTATCTGCGCGGCCGGCTGCACCTGGAGGACTGGATCTCGGCCAAGCTGAAGCTAAACGAGATCAACGAGGGCTTTGCCAACATGAAAGCCGGCAAGACGCTACGCAGCGTGATCGTGTTTGATAGTTAATGATCGGCGTTTGCCGGCTGCTCAGGCGTTGTCGCCCCAATTCAGGTGTCATCGCCCGGCTTGACCGGGGCCCAGTACGCCGCGGCGGCAATTGTGTGAACGAACTGCCGCCGCGGAGTACTGGGCCCCGGTCAAGCCGGGGCATGACAGCGGAGTGTAGGGATAGCTTACCTCAGCTCACCGCGACACGTGCGCGGACACAGCGAGCCACTTCCCGTTCGTCTTCGCCCAGCAATCGGTATATCGCCCACTCGCCTGCTGGCCATCCGCCGTGGTGTAGCTGGTCGCGGCGTGGGTGCGCATGCAAATTGCGGATCGCGATCGGCCGCGCCGTCTGCTCCAGGAAGGCTGTGCGATCGACCAGCGTCTTGTCGGGATTGGAGCAGTAGAACTCCGGCGCCAGGATCTCATCGAAGCGCCTGACGTCGCAGTTCTGCACGGAGGCGACATAGTCGCGGTTGAGCGCGGTGAGCTGTTCGAGGTCGTTGCTCATTCTATTTTCTCCCTCCCGGGGATGTGCGTAGCACAAAATCTCGAGGTTGTTTTTACCCCGTCATTGCGAGGAGCCCTTGCGACGAAGCAATCCAGAATCGTTCCGCAGTGACAGCCTGGATTGCTTCGCTTCGCTCGCAATGACGGGGAGGACTAGTCGTCAAACATCTTCGGCGGCACGAACCCGCCGAACTCGCGCTCGATCAGCTCGGCGAGCTTCAGCGGTGTCCGGTCCTCGAGGAACGGCCCGATCATCTGCACGCCGACCGGCAGGCCATCCTTCGACAGACCGAGCGGAATGGCTGTTGCCGGCAGGCCCGTCAGCGTGGCGATGCCGGGCCAGGCAAGCTGGTCCGGATAGACATAGTCCTTGCCGTCGATGTTGATCCGGCGCGTCTCCTGCTGCGGCGAATGATCATGCGGATAGGCCGGTGTCGGCATGATCGGGCAGATCACCGCATCGAATGTCCTGAACAATTGCCGCCATTGCGCGCGCAGCCCGGCGCGGGCGCCCTCGTCGAACACCCAGGTCTGATGCGAGCAGGTCATGCCGCGCAGCCGCTCGGCCGCAAGGCTCTTGTCCTCAGGTGAGAGTTGCGCCGCCCCCGCACGCGCGCCGGCGAGAATGTCGGGCGGAAAGAACGCGCCGAGAAAGCTCATCAGCATGCGCATGTAGAGGCGCGAGGCTTCCGTGAAATCCGGAAACAGCGGGCTCTCGCGTGCGACGCGCGCGCCCATGCTCGCCAATTGGCCCGCCAGCTTCTCGATCGCGCCGCGAATGTCGGCATTCGCGGGCAGCAACGGGTGACTGTCGATCACCAGCACACGGAAATCCTTCAGTGCGTGGTGTCGCGCCTCCGGCAGCGCGAGCTTGTATCCGATGCCGAGGTCCAGCGGATCGGGGCCTGCCATCACCTCCAGGAGCAAGGGCAGATCGGCTGCACTCCGCGCCATCGGACCGATCACCGCCATGTCGCGCTCCATCGGGATGGCCGGAAATGGCGGCGGTGTATGGCCGCGCGTCGGGCAGAGATTGTAGGTCGGCTTGTGCGCATAGACACCGCAGTGGAAGGCGGGCACCCGCAGCGAGCCGCCGATGTCGGAGCCGAGCGAGAGCGGTCCGTAGCCGGCTGCGAGCGCCGCAGACGAGCCGCCCGATGAGCCGCCGGGCGTGCGGCCGAGATCGAACGGATTGTTCGTGGTGCCGTAGATCTCGTTGTAGCTCTGCCAATCGCCCAAGCCGACGGGAACGTTGGTCTTGCCGAGGATGATGCCGCCGGCGTTCTTCACCCGGGTGATCGACAGTGCGTCCTCCGCCGGCTTGAAATCCTTCTGCGGCGTCCAGCCCCAGGTCGTGGGCAGGCCGGCGACGTTGAAGGATTCCTTCACGGTGACCGGTAGGCCGAGCAGCGGTTTGCTTTCGCCGCGCGCCAGCGCCGCGTCCGCCTCACGCGCGGCGCCGAGCGCGCGATCGAAATCCCGAACGCAGATCGCGTTGATCTTGCCGTCGTGACGTTCGATGCGGTCGATCGCGTCCTGGGTGAGCTCGACCGCGGAGACTTTCTTCGCGGTCAATGCGGTCGACAGCTCGACCGCGCTCTTGAAACTCCATTGCGATTTGGCCACGGCACCTCTCCTGTTCTTATTGTCGGACGATGATGCGCAGTTTGGCCGAATGCCGCAACGGCTGTTTGATCGCGATTGATATGTGGGCGGGATAGCGTCGCCACAAATTCCGCCGTCGTCCCGGCCTAGTGCGCAATTGCGCACGGGGGCCGGGACCCATACCGCGCGATCTATCGAGGGCGCACGGTGTACGTTGCCGCCGCACCTAATAACTGGGAATCTTCGCCAAATGACTGCCTGTGGTTATGGGTCCCGGCCCCCCGTGCGCAATTGCGCACTAGGCCGGGACGACAGCAGAGGATTGGTGGCGACGGGCGATGACAACGGAGGGTGAGGCTACTACGCCGCCCCGATCACGATCCCCACCGCCAGCACGATGGCGCCGCCGAGCACGATCTGGAATACGGCCTGGAGGAATGGTGTGTCCATGTAGCGCGCGCGGATGAAGGCGATCGCCCACAATTCGAAGAACACGACGACGCAGGCGATTGCGGTTGCAATCCAGAATGCGTTGGCCCAGCTGTCCGGCACGAGATAGGGCGCGGTGTGGCCGAGTCCGCCGAGCGTCGTCATTGCGCCGCAGGTGAGGCCGCGCAGCCAGGGCGAGCCGCGCCCGGTCAGCGAACCGTCATCGGACAGCGCTTCCGCAAAGCCCATGCTGATGCCGGCGCCGATCGATGCGGCAAGGCCCACCAGAAATGTCTGCCAGTTCTGGTGCGTGGCAAAGGCCGCCGCAAACAGCGGCGCCAGCGTCGAGACCGATCCGTCCATCAACCCGGCGAGGCCCGGCTGCACATATTGCAGCACGAACATCCGTCGCCGCGTCCGGTCTTCCTCGGCGCGCACGTCGGGCTTGAGGATCTCGCCCGTCAGTCTGGCGGCAGTGTTCTCGTGGCTCTTCTCGGCCTCGGCGAGGTCGCCGAGCAGCCGGCGGACGTTGACGTCCTCGGCCCGCTCGGCGGCCTTCGCATAGAAGCGCTCGGCCTCGAGCTCCATGGTCTCGACTTCTTTCCGGATCGTGTCGAGCGGCAGGTTCTTGGTCAGCCAGATCGGGCGGCGGCGCAAAAAGCCCTTGACGTCCTCGCGGCGGATCGGCGGCAGGTGCTGGCCGAAACGCTGCTCGTACATTTCCAGTAGCATGTGCCGATGGCCGCGCTCCTCCTCAGCCATCTGCTCGAACAGCTTTGCCGAATCCGGATAGCGCTCCTTCAGGTCCTCCGCGAAGGTCATGTAAATGCGACTGTCCTCCTCCTCGGAGGAGATCGCGACCGCAAGCACCTCGCGCTCGGTCAGATCGGCAAAATTCTTCACGACGGCCCTGTCACGAATTTAGAATTATTCTAAACTATATAGGACGCCGCGGTTCCCCGGTCAAATCAGCCGGTGCGGGCCTTTGCGAGGAAGTCCAGCAGCAACCGGGCGACTTCGGCCGGCTGCTCCTGCTGCACCCAATGGCCGGCGCCATCGACCAGATGGCAGCCCAGCATCTTTGTGCACGCGCGCGCCTGCATCGCCTCGAACACGCCGGGGCGCTGATAGGTGCCCCAATCCTGCTTGCCCGAGATAAAGCAGGAGGGCACGTCGATACTGCGGCCAGAGAACAGTTGCAGTTCATGATTGAAAGCCCCCGATGTGCCGCAGCGATACCATTGCAGCCCACCCTGGAATCCGGTGCGGCCATATTCGGCGGCGTAATAGGCGAGCTCGCGATCGGGCAGCCATTGATTGGCGACGATGGCGGCCGGCGACGGCATCTCTTTCGCGACCGTCTCCGGCATGGTCTCATTCAGGTCCATCACGTAATAGGTCGGCAGCTTCGCCAGTTCGTTCGCCGACCACGATTCCAGCGGGTGCGGCTTGTTGCCGGTCCAGTCCGCGCTCTTGTGATGATAGTAGGCGCGCAGGAAATCGTGCACGCCCTGCGGCGCGCGGTGCATGTCGGCGTTGGCCGCGCGTGTCGAATAGTACCATTGATAGTGTTTTCGCGGGCGCGGCAGCGCGGCAAGCTCGCGATGCACTGCGTCTTCGGCCGCAGGCTTTGCCGGCGTGTCGACTGTGTTGAAGGGCAGCGGCGGCGGTCCGCCGAACGGCGCGCTCATCATCGTCACTGAGCGAAACACGTCGGGCCGGATCAGCGCGCACCAGGCCGCCACCGGGCTGCCGAAATCATGTCCGACCACATCAACCTGCCGGTAGCCGAAAGCCGACACCAGCGCGAGCGCGTCACGCACCAGGTTGAAGAGCGAGAAGGGCGCGAGATCGCCGTCGTACTCGGCGATCCATCCCGTCGTGCGCCCATAGCCGCGCTGGTCCGGCGCGATCACGTGATAGCCGGCGGCGGCGAGCGCCGGCATCACCTTGCGCCAGGAGAAGGCCAGCTCGGGAAAGCCGTGCAGCAGGAGGATGCAGGGCCGGCCCTTGGTCTCGAAGCCGGCTTCCAGCACCTGCATGCGCAAGCCGTTGATGCCGTCAACGTAACGCGAGCGGATGCCGGCGGGAAGGGGGATGTCGGAGAGCGTTGGCATCGTTTCCTCCGTGAGGGCACGAAATACAAGGGTGGGTTAGCGCAGCGTAACCCACCGCTTCTGCGTCTGCGGAAACCAAATAGGTGGGTTACGCTCAGCGTCTCCGCTTCGCGCAGCCGCAGAGCTAACCCACCCTACGACGTCCCTACGAGATCTCGCTACACCGCCGCGCAGACGAATCCGCTGCCCTTGCGCTTGATCTTCCCGATCGACGGCGAGGGGAAATGCGCGGTGCAGCACAGCGTGTCGCTGTCGCAATAGCGCTCCAGGAAGCTGCGGCGCGTTTTCGCCGCCGTGGCCTGATCGACGTCGAACTTCATCGACAGCTCCGGATAGAGCGCCTGTAGCGGCGAGTGGATGAGATCGCCGGAGAACACCGCATCGTCCTTGCCGCGTCCGATGGCGAAGGCGACATGGCCCGGCGTGTGGCCGGGCGTCGGCAGGATGCGGATGTGATCGCCGATCTGATGGTCGCCGCCGACGAGTTCGTGGCGCCCCGCCTCCACCACCGGCAGCACGCTGTCGGCAAAGGGCGGGACCTCCGCCTTCGCATTGTTCTCGGTCCAGTAGTCGAACTCCCGCTTGGCGAAGACATAGCGCGCCTTGGGGAAGGTCGGCACCCAGCGGCCGTTCTCGAGCCGGGTGTTCCAGCCGACGTGATCGGCATGCAGATGCGTGCACATCACGAAGTCGATGTCGCCCGCCGACACCCCGGCGGCGTGGAGGCCGCGCAAATAGGTGTCGTCGGTCTTCAAGTGCCATTTCGGTCGCTGCGGCCGCGGCTTGTCATTGCCGATGCAGCTGTCGATCAGGATGGTGTGATGCGGCGTCTTCACCACGTAGGACTGGAAGCACAGGATCAGCGTGTCCTGCTCGTCCAGTGCCTTGGCCTGTCGCATCCAGTCCCGGTTCTCGGCCAGCACCTCCGCCGTCAGCCCCGGAATGAACTCCAGCGCCGAGAAGAAGGGGACTTCCTGCTCGATGACGCGATGGATCGTGAGATCGCCGATCGAGTATTTGAGGCTCATGAGAGCTCCTGCGATTTACGCTGGAGGCGGCACCGAGATTTTCACGGAGGGCCGCTCCAGCATCTTCTGATTGAAGGCGTCGAGCTTCGGATAGGCCTTGCGCCAGCCGCAATCGGCGAAACGGAAGTCGGCATAGCCGAGCACGCAAACGAGGCCGATCTGCGAGATGTCGAACGGGCCGTTCAGCACCTCTGGCATGTTCTCGAAGCGCGCCATGCCGGTCCAAGCCCTGTTCCAATGGTCGTCCGACCAGGCCTGCCATTGCAGGCCCTGCGGCCGCACCATCTTCTCGTAGCGGCACAGCAGCATGGAATCGAGCATGCCGTTGATCAGCGAGTGGTTGGTCTTGGCCTTCCACCGCCGCGGACCGTAGCCGGGGATCAGGCTGCCGCCGGCCATCTCATTGAGATATTCGACGATGACGTAGGAGTCCAAAATCACGTCGCCGTCATTGGTGATCAGCACCGGCAGCTTCTTCAGCGGCGTGATGCGCGAATAGTCCTCGTTGGCCGTGCCCGGCGCGACGGTTGCGGGCACGAGCTCGATCTTGTCGATCAACCCGAGCTCGATCGCGGCGATGCGCACCTTGCGGGCGAAGGGCGAGGCGGGGGAGAAGGTGAGTTTCATGGCGAGTACCTTGACGAATATCCGGCAGTTGTTTTCGTCACTGCGAGCGAAGCGAAGCAATCCAGGCTGTCTCCGGGGAAATAGTCTGGATTGCTTCGTCGCTTCGCTCCTCGCAATGACGGTGTGGCAACAGCTGTCGTCGCAGCCTACGCCGCGATGATCTCCTGGCGCTGCTCGCCGAGACCTTCGATGCCGAGCGTGACGACGTCGCCGACATTGAGGAAGGTCGGCGGCTTCATGCCGAGGCCGACGCCGGGCGGGGTGCCCGTGGTGATGATGTCGCCGGGCAGGAGCGTCATGAACTGCGAGACGTAGGAGACGCACTTCGCCATCGAGAAGATCATCGTCTTGGTCGAGCCGGTCTGGCGGCGCTGGCCGTTGACGTCGAGCCACATCGGCAGGTCCTGCACGTCCTTGATCTCGTCCTTGGTGGCGAGCCACGGCCCGAGCGGGCCGAACGTGTCGTGCGACTTGCCCTTGGTCCACTGGCCCAGGCGCTCGGTCTGGAAGTTGCGCTCGGAGACGTCGTTGCAGACGCAATAGCCGGCGACGTAGTTCAGCGCGTCGGCTTCCGAGACATATTTGGCACGGGTGCCGATGATCGCGGCGATCTCGACCTCCCAGTCGAGCTTGGTCGAGCCGCGCGGCTTCTCGACCGCGTCGTTCGGGCCGGACAGCGAGGTGTTCGCCTTCATGAAGATGATCGGCTCGCTCGGGATCGCAGCGCCGGTCTCCTTGGCGTGGTCGCTGTAGTTGAGGCCGATGGCGACGAATTTCGAGATGCCGGTGACCGGCGCGCCGAACCGCGGCTTGCCTGACACGGCGGGCAGCGAGGCGGGATCAAGGCCTGCCAGCTTCTTCAGGGTATCCGGCGAATAGGCTTCACCGGTCAGGTCCTTCACATGCGCCGACAGGTCGCGCAACTGGCCGGATCTATCGATCAGGCCGGGCTTTTCCGCACCCTTCTCGCCGTAACGAACAAGCTTCATTCTCGTTTCTCCCTGGGAATGGACCGATCGGTTGAACTGCTTCATGGAACAGGGCGGCGGGAAATTCAACCGCCTAGAGAGGAGCGCATTGCTGCCAATCTTTGGAAGGTGGGCAAAGGCGCCGAGCGCCGTGCCCACCAATTCTTTTTAATGGCCGGGACGGTGGGCACGCGTCGCTTTGCCCACGCTACGATTGCAACGCCTCAAACCTGAACGCGTCTCCCGCCCGCTTGATATGCCCGGCCGAATAGTGCCCGCCGATCACCAGTGTCGGCGTGTCGGCAAACCGCGAGAACATCTCGTGCCGGGTCGCCGCCGATTGAGCGGGATCGGAATCGACGACCGAGCACCAGTCGAGATGCGCCATCTGGCAGGGATGATGGGCAACGTCGCCAGTCAGAAGCCCCTGCTCGCCACCGGACTCGATCAGGACGCTCATGTGCCCGGGGCTGTGGCCCGGGGTCGGGATCATCTTGATTTCCTCGCAGAGCCGGTGGTTGCTCGGGATCAGCTCGGCCCGGTCAGCATCGACGACCGGCTTCACGGAATCGTTGAACACCGCAACCTTGTCCGGCTCGACCGTGTAATCGCGCCAGTACTCATATTCGGTCCTGCCGAAGAGGTAGCGCGCCTTCGGGAAGGTCGGCACCCATCGGCCGTCGACCAGCCTCGTGTTCCAGCCGACATGGTCGACGTGAAGATGCGTGCACAGCACGGTGTCGATGCTCTCGGGGGGAAAACCCGCCGCCGTCATGGTCTCCAGAAACGGCGTGCTGCGGTTGTTCCAGGTCGGGACGCTACGGCCTTGCTTGTCGTTGCCAAGGCCGGTGTCGACCACGATCCGGCGCGAAGACGTCTCCACCACCAGCGAGTGGATCGACATCTTCAGCCGGCCTTCTTCGGTGGCGAACTGCGGGATCAGCCAGGACAGCTTCCGGATCTCGTCGTTGGTCGCTGCCGGCAGGATGAAGCGGGTCGAGCCCACCGTCTCCATTTCGACGAATTTCGTGATCTTGACGTTGCCGACCTTCCACTGCATCCGGCGCATCCCCGTGTTCTTGCTCTTGCGTTGGAACATGCGCATTTTCCGCCATCAAGCGCAATGGATCATCTGAGGTGATGTGGCGTTATCGCGGGGAACCGGAAAGAAGCTGGAGAGGGAGCCATGCCAGAGCTTGCGATTTCCGCGGACAAGGTCGCCTTCATCATCGAGAAGGCGCGCGAATTCGACGTCAAGGAGGCGGCTTCCGATCCGGATTCCGGCTCGAACCCGAGCGATGACGACGCGATCGACGTCCTCGAGGACGACGGCTCCGATCCGGTCGGCCACGAGCTCGGCAGCTTCATGATCGTCTTGAACGAGGACGAGCAGATCGATCTCGTCGCGCTGACCTGGCTCGGTCGCGGCGACGGCACCATCGATGATTGGGACGATTTGCGCGCTCGTGCGGTGGAGGCGCGGGGTGAGTATGGCAGCCCGCGCCGCGAAACGGTGCACTATCTGCTCGGTGAGCCCATGCTGGGCGATCTGCTCGCTGCTGGACTCGACGAATTCGGTATCGACTGGGCCAGTGAGCGTCTCACCGCCGATTCCTCCGATCCCAGCGAGCGCGACGAGGACGAAGCGACGAAGCAGCGGTAACTTCGTTAGACCACTCTCTCCCCGCAGTCGCGGGGAGAGAGTGGAGAGCTTTACAGCGTTCCCGGGAACGCGCCGCCATCGAGCAAGATGTTCTGCCCGGTGATGAAGCCGGCCTTGGCGCCGCAGAGGAAGGCGCAGGCATAGCCGAACTCGTCGGGCTGGCCGAAGCGCCCGGCGGGGTTGAGCTTGGCGCGCTCGGCCAGGATCTGCTCCGGCGTGACACCGCGCTTGTCGGCCTCGGCCTTGGCGGTGCCGGTCAGGCGGTCGGTCTCGAACGGGCCGGGCAACAGGCCGTTGATCGTGACGTTGTTGATCACGGTCTTGCGCGACAGGCCGGCGATGAAGCCGGTGAGGCCGGCGCGTGCACCGTTGGAGAGGCCGAGGATGTCGATCGGCGCCTTCACCGCGGCCGAGGTGATGTTGACGATGCGCCCGAACTTGCGCGCCATCATGCCGTCCACCGTCGCCTTGATCAGCTCGATCGGGGTGAGCATGTTGGCGTCGATCGCCTTGATCCAGTCGTCGCGGGTCCAGTTGCGGAAATCGCCGGGCGGCGGGCCGCCGGCATTGTTGATCAGGATATCAGGCTCGGGGCAGGCCTTCAGCACGGCCTCGCGGCCCGCCGGCGTCGTGATGTCGCCGACGATCTCGGTGACGGTCACGTCAGGATAGGCTTTGCGGATATCGTCGGCCGTCTTCTTCAGGGCTTCGGCGCCGCGCGCGGTCAGCGTGACGTGAACGCCGGCCTCCGCCAGTGCGATGGCGCAGGCGCGCCCGAGACCCTTGCTGGATGCGCAGACGATGGCGCGGCGACCTTTGATCCCAAGATCCACTGTTTCACTCCCGTAATGTCAGGCAGGTTTTGGATGCGGCCACTTTAGCCAACATCAGTGCCGCTGATAAGGGACGGGCCCACGTCAAAATGCATGGCGAGTCCGCGCGGCGATGCAAATGCGCCCTAGATGCGCCGCTCCTGCTTGAGGCGGTCGATCGCGGCAGCCGCCTCCGGCGGCAGCGACTTGAATCCCATCCGCCCCACCGTCGAGAACAACGGCCGCAGATGCGAGCCGGCGAGGAACGTCGGCTCGCGGTTGGCCGGCACGATCTGGTCGAACACCGCTACCAGCGTGATGGCGACGAGGCCGACCCTGATGGCGCCGAGCGCGGCGCCGCCGAGCCGGTCGCCGATGCCGGCCTCGCCGATGGTGTCGTTCAGCGCGATGCGGCCGATATGCCCGAGCAGCATGCCGACCACCACGAAGATGGCGAAGAACCAGATCCAGTTCTGGAGCAGCGGCGAATTCGGGTTGGCTGCGATCTGCGGCGCGATCAGCGGCATCAGCGCCACCGCCATCGGCGCGGCGAGGAGATAGGCGAGGATGGTCATGGCGCTGCGCAGCAGCCCGGTCCTGAACCCGAGGCCGACCGCGATGGCGAGTGCCGCATAGACCGCGAGATCGAAACCGTTCATGCGTGCGAGCTCACCTCGGGGAACGTTGCTGCGCTGGAACGAATGAACGCCGCACCGATCATTCCGGTTTCAGATCGCTAAAATCGTCTGTATTGATGGCTGCAAAAGCTCAGGGATTACGCCCAAGGAAGTCGTCAAGGAAATCGTCATGTCAGACCTATTCGACGTCAGTAAAGAAACCATCCTCGTGACCGGCGCGAGCCAGGGGTTGGGGCGGCAATTTGCCCGGGTGCTGGCGGCCCATGGTGCATCCGTCGCACTCGCGGCGCGGCAGACCGACAAGCTGAAAAGCCTGGAAGAAGAAATCCGCGGCAAGGGCGGCCGCGCCGCCGCCGTCGCGCTCGACGTCACCGACACCGCATCGATCGCCAGGGCGGTCGATGCGGTGGAAGCCGTGCTCGGGCCCGTCACCGTGCTGATCAATAATGCCGGCATCGCCATCGAGAAGCTCGCGACCGAGCAGACCGAGGCCGATTGGGATGCCGTGATCGGCGCCAACCTGAAGGGCGCCTATTTCCTCGCGACGGAAGTGGCGCGGCGCATGATCGCGCGCAAGCAGTCGGGCAACATCGTCAACATCGCTTCCGTGCTCGGCACCGGCGTGCTCAAGGCGGTGTCGCCCTACGCGATCTCCAAGGCCGGCATCATCCAGGCGACGAGGGCGATGGCGCTGGAGCTCGCGGGCCAGAACATCCGCATCAACGCGCTCGCGCCCGGCTATGTCGACACCGAGATGAACCACGCCTTCTGGTCGACGCCGGCGGGCGAGCGCCTGGCCAAACGCATCCCGCAGCGCCGCGTCGGCGCCGAGTCCGATCTCGACGGCGCGATCCTGCTGCTGGCGTCGAATGCGTCGCGCTATATGACCGGCAGTGTGGTCACCGTGGACGGCGGGTTCTTGCTGAATTGATTTTCTCCGTCGTCCCGGACAAGCGCGCCTCAAGCGCGCGCAGATCCGGGACCCATAACCACAGGGAGAAGTGTGGTGCGAGATCGGTAACTCCGAGTCTTCGCCAAACCTCTCCCTGTGGTTATGGGTCCCGGCCTTCGCCGGGACGACGATGAGGAGACAGCGTCGCGCTAACTCGCCCGCATCTCCCCCCTGATCATATCCGCCGCCTTCCCCGATCATGATCGTCGGCGCGTTGGTGTTGCCGCCGATCAGCGTCGGCATGATCGAGGCGTCAACGACGCGCAATGACGGTGTTTGCCACCCCTACGACATGAACCGCATCAACTTCTCCAACCGCGCGATCTTGCCGCCATAGGGCGGATAGAGGTCTGCGAGTCGGTTGAACTTGGAGCGATAGAACACCGGCTTCAGCTTGCTGAAGGTGCGAAAGCCCCATTCGCCGTGATAGGCGCCGGTGCCGGATGCGCCGACGCCGCCCATCGGCTGGTTGATTTGCGTGAAGTGGAACAGGCAATCGTTGACGGTGACGCCGCCGGAGATGGTGCGTGCCAGCACCTCGTCGCGTGCGTTGCTGTCCTTGCCGAACCAGTACAGCGCCAGCGGCCGGTCGCGGGCGTTGACGAAGGCGATGGCGTCGGCCGGATCGCGATAGCCCAGCACCGGCAGCACCGGCCCAAAGATCTCCTCCTGCATCACGGCCATCGCTTCGGTCGCACTGAGGATCAGCGTCGGCGGGAATTTGCGGTGCGCCTTCCAGTTGGGATCGTCGGGCCTTGCCGGTTGCAGGATCTTGGCGCCGCTCTGGGCCGCATCCGCGACGAGGCCTTCGAGCCGCGCATAGTGCCGGTCGGAAATGACGGAGGTGTAGTCCTTGTTGGCGGGATCGGTGCCGAACATGCGCCGCATCTGTGCGCGCACCTTTTCGGCAAAGGACTGTACCGAATTCTCCGGCACCAGCACATAATCCGGCGCGATGCAGGTCTGTCCCGCATTGAGCAGCTTTCCATAGGCGATGCGCTCGGCTGCTTCGTCGAGATCCGCCGAGGCGTCGATGATCGCCGGCGACTTGCCGCCGAGCTCGAGCGTAACAGGCGTCAGATTGCGTCCCGCAGCCTCCGCGACCAGCCGCCCGACCCGCGTCGAGCCGGTGAAGACGAGATGATCGAATGGCAGGCGCGCAAAGCCCTTTGCGATCTCGTCCTCGATGCCGGTGACGAGCACTTCGGTGGCATCGAACCTCTGCCCGACCGTCTCCTTCAGCAGCGCCGAGAAGTGCGGCACGAGCTCGCTCGGCTTGATGATGACACGGTTGCCGGCGGCGATGGCGCCGATCGCGGGCGCGAGCGTGAGCTGCAGCGGATAATTCCAGGGCGCGATGATGCCGACCACGCCGAGCGGCTGCGGCATCAGCCGGTTGCGCGCGGGCAGGAATTGCAGCGCGGTGGCGACGCGCTGGGGTTCATCCAGCTCTTCAAATGTTTGGTGGCATGCCGGATCTCGGAGAACACCAGCATGGTCTCGGCAATCGTGGTCTCGACCGCCGAGCGGTGGCCGAAATCGGCCGAGATCGCCTGCCGGAAGCGCTCCTCGTTGTCCGCGACAACGCTGCGCAGCCGCGCCAGCCGGTCGAGCCGCTCGGCGAGGTCAGGCGCCGGCTCAGCCCGCGACCGCGCGACCATGGCATGGAAGGCATCCTCCAGCGCCCGCAGCGGGGTGCTTGTCAGGGGCTGGTCCAAGGCTGGGTCAAAGGCAGGGTCCAAGGCACGGTCCGAGGCACGGTCCATGGTGTTCCTCCCTAAAATGGGCGTCTGGCCCTGATTTTGTTGCGGCCAAGCTGGCCCTTTGCGGAACTCCTGGCAAGTGCATGCCAAACGGACCCAAAATCGCTCCATCCGTTGTCATAAAGTCGAAAAAAACGTTCCCGCAGCCCTTTCCAAAGGCAGCCCGCCTTGATACATACGCCTCGCACCCGACGGGCATCGCCCCGGGTTGCCTTCCAAGGAAGCCTTTGGGACGAGTGAGGCAAGCCACGCGAACAGCGCGGGCCTCAACCGACCGTCCCGGCATTTTGGCGAAGGCAAAGCAAGTGTTTAACGCGGGGTGGAGCAGCCCGGTAGCTCGTCAGGCTCATAACCTGAAGGTCATAGGTTCAAATCCTATCCCCGCAACCAAATTCGGATTGACCGGATCCGATATGAAAATGGCCCGCATGACGCGGGCCATTTTTGTTTTGGGGGCATCGATCGTGCATGTCCCACCTCGGCGAAGCCGACGACACGCCACCTCATCATAGGCGAAGGTGTCGGACCCAAGGGCGATCAGTCCACTGAATGAGAATGCATTCTGCAAGGAACCCGGGGTGAGTCCGGGCGTCAACACGGGGACTATGGGGGCGCGATCCGGTACTCACTTGTTGGTTTGCCGTCGTTCCGAAGGACTGGTCCAATGAAGTTCGAGGATTTCGAGACCGCTAATGTCCAGGCGGACGAAGCAGGAATCTGCATACGCCACGCCGGTTCGGGGCCGGCCGTTCTCCTGTTGCACGGATTCCCGCAGACGCATCTGATGTGGCGAAGCGTTGCGCCGCTGCTCGCCGAGCACTTTACCGTGGTCTGCGCCGACCTTCGCGGATACGGCCGCAGCAGCTGCCCTCCCTCCGGGGCGGATCATGCGCCTTATGCAAAACGGGCGATGGCGAAGGACATGGTTTCTGTCATGACAAAACTTGGCTTCGATCGTTTTTCGGTTGCAGGCCATGATCGCGGTGGCCGTGTTGCTTATCGGCTCGCGCTCGACCAAGGCCAGCGCGTGGAGCGGCTTGCCGTCCTTGACGTCGTCCCGATTGCCGATGCCTGGGAGCGCGCCGACAAAAAACTGGCAGTCGGGTATTGGCCGTGGTCATTGCTTGCTCAGCCGGAACCTCTTCCGGAGCGGCTAGTGTCGGCAGCTCCCGATGCCGTCATCGACAATGCACTCGATGGCTGGGGCTCTGCAGCAAGCAGCTTCAGTCCAGCTGTCCGAGCCGCCTATGTCGAAGCGCTGAGCGATGAGGCGCATGTGCACGCCGTCTGCGAGGAATATCGCGCGGCAGCGACAATCGATCACGAGCACGATTTGGCGGATCGTCGTTCCGGCCGCCGGATCGACTGTCCCGTCCTCGTTCTCTGGAGCGGCCGCGGCCCCTTGAATTCGTGGTACGCAAGCGAGGGTGGGCCCTTGGGGCTATGGCGCACCTGGGCCGACGACGTGCAAGGAAAGGCGCTTGATGGAGGGCACTTCTTCCCGGAAGAGCTTCCGCAGCAGACTGCAGACGAGCTGCATCGATTTTTCAGTAGCACTAGCTAGCAGATCAGACGCATTGGGCCAGGGGTGATCGTTCTCGATGCCTTATCGGAGCCGAGAAAGCTTTAGTGCCAGAGCAGGGCGCAACCTCGTTCTGGAGAGCGCGCCTTCTCAAAACGCCGTAATCACCTTCCCATCCGCTCCCACTAGCCTCGACGGCGCCTCCCCAAACACCAGCCCCTCCGGCTGAAACTTGATCGTTGTCCCGCCCTCGACGAACTCCGCGAAATTCCGCGGCGTTGCCGAGTGCACGCCGTTGGCCAGGAAGTCGTCGATCTCGTAGCAGGTGTCGGGCTTGCCGCCGGAGCCTTCGCTCAAAAACTTCTGGAAGGTCTGGCTCGTGATCTTCGCCTTCTTGCGTGCCGACCAGTTGGTGTAGCGGCGGTAGAGTTTTGGCGGGATCACCGGGCCCTTGTCGGTCGTGAGCACATCGGTCTCGCCAGCCCTGGGCTCGCGCAGGTCGAAGTCGAAGGCGCCAATCGTTTTGGCGAGATGCTTCCAGACCGGCAGCTTCTTCGCACGCGCGGGCTTGGCGAGGGCAAGGAAAGCCTTGATCTCGTCCTCGTTCATCGAGGAGTAGAACGTCGGATAGGCAAAGCCCCGCTCGACCAGCCAGTGGTTGATGTCGATTGTCTCGCCGCCGACCGTCACCTCGATGTCGCCGACCAGTCGTCCATAGGTGTCGAACACCTCGTTCGGCGCATCGACATGGGTGAACACCCGGCAGGGAAGCGTGGCTCCGCCGGCACTGCCGAGGAAGTCATGCAGCGCCTTGCTCGCGGTGGCGCCGAGGAATTGCCGGTAGGAATGCGTGACCTCGTGATAGGCCTGCTTCTTGGCCTCCGTCAGTCCCTTCTTCTCGGCGGTCGTGAGCGGCGACGGCTGATAGTGTAGCTCCGGTGCGTCGATGCCCTGGAGGCGGACGGTGAGCTTGCCGTTCTTGATTGGCGCCGTCGCGGTGCGGCCCTTGACCTTGGCGCCCGCGAAGACATGGGTCGGCTGGGACGGCGAGGTGTCGTTCTTACGGAAGCGGATCGCGTCCGGCGCGATGGCCACCACCACCTTGGTGGTGTCGGCGTCCGACCGCCCCTCCGGCCAGAACTGCTCGACCTCGATGGTGCCTTCGACCTCCAGCAGTCCCACGGGCATCGGCCGCTCCTGTCAAACGAACGCAACGGTTGCTTTCCGCGGAGACGACTCGCGCGCAGTGAGGAGCAACGGATCATCTTCCTGCGACAGGCCCATGACGGCAGGTGGGACAGGCGCGATGCGGCTGCGGCGACAGCTTGCGACTTACACGAAGCTGACAGCGGCGTTCTCGCAGTGGATGAGCTCGAAGGGGCTAAGCGACGGACGGCAGGCCTTGGGCGAACGGCGATCAGTCGCAACAAACCCCCGCGCGCCTGTCGCGCGGGGGCGGCAATGGGTTCTTGAACCAACAATGCTTGTGGAAGATCACGATCTGTACGGACAGACCATCGTCAAATGCGCGTGTCCGCACCCAATTGCTGGGGCCGGATGCCAGCCCACCCGTCGGCACGCCCCCGAAATATACCCTTCTCCTCTGCTGCATGATGAAGAGCTTCACCCACACCGTCATGGGCGAGCTCGACGTCGCCGAACAGCTCCAACAACAAGCTTCCGCGATCGCGGACGAGACCAACCGTCCCTACGACCGCGTCGCCGCGGCCTATAGCGGCGGATGGCTGAAGCTGGGGCAGAACGATCCGGCGGCGGCAGCTTCCATCCTCGAGGACGGCTTCGTCCTCGCGCAGAAGCACGGCATCCGGCTGTTCGTGCCGGTGCTCGCCTGCCATCTCGGCATGGCCTATCTGGAGCAGGGCCTGCTCGATCGGGCGCGGGGCATGCTGACCGACGCGCGCGAGGAGGCGAAGGCGGTCGGCTATACCTCGGCGGTGCTGCGCAGCTCGATCTACCTGGCGTTGGCCACCTACCGCCTCGGCGATGTCAGGGGTGCGCAGAACATGCTGCGCGAGGCGCGCAACACGGCGCGCCAGCAGGGGTTTTCGGGCCTCGAGGCCGAGGCCCTGTTTGGCGAAGCCGTGGTGACGCCGGCGTCCAGCGCCGAAAACAGGGCGGCCATGCTCGCTTCCTTGCGCGCCGCTATCGCGATCGCCTCCGAGAGCGGCGCGCTGCCGCTTCAGCACAAGGCCGAGGCGATGCTAGGCGAGATGCTCGCCCAAGGCGACGAGCTCACCTGAACCCTGCGCACTTCATCTGTTGGGCGTGCGATGGTACCGTCGTGTCGGTTTTTCTGCCCGACGGGTCAATTAAATATTGCAGCTGATACAAAGGCTTAGCGTGACACTTCTACTGTGCATGGGGTTGTTTTTTCACATTTTTGCAGGCTCCGTCATCGTCCAGCGCAGAGGACGGCATGCCCGTATCTCCGCCGATGACAAAGTCCCTTGCGCGCGCAGCAAGGTCGGCTACCGTTGGCACTAGCCGCAGGGCCAGGTGACTTTTGGTTTTCAATTTCTAGCATCCGATTCTCCGGCGCCGCGATGGCGCGACGCCCACCGAACGAGGCGGGCCATGATTACACGGGACCAGTCGGCACTTTTGGCGCCGGTCGAGCGCGACCTGCGGCTCGATCTCTTCCGCGGCATCGGCCTGTGGATGATCTTCCTAGACCACATCCCGCACGACGTCGTGGCCTGGCTGACGCTGCGCAACTACGGCTTCAGCGACGCCGCCGAGTTCTTCGTCTTCATCTCCGGCTATCTGGTCGGCTGGATCTATGGACCGATCGTCGCGGGAGGCTGGTTTCTCGCCGCGGCCAAGCGGCTGTGGCGGCGCGCGGCCGAGCTGTATGTCGCCCACATCATGCTGTTCCTGCTGTTCACGGCGCAGATCGCGCGCACCGTACGTCGCTTCGACAATCCGATGTACGAGCACGAGTTCAACGTGTTTAATTTCCTGGCGCATCCGGACGAGCTGATCGGGCAGGCGATCCTCCTGAAATACAAGCCGGTCAATCTCGACGTGCTGCCGCTCTACATCACGCTGGTGTTCGCCTCGCCCTTCATCGTGTGGTGCCTGGAGCGCCGACCGAACCTGACGCTCGCCGGCTCCGTCGTGCTCTACGTGCTGTCGCGCTGGTTCGACTGGAACATCGCGTCCTATCCGCCCGGTGCGACCTGGTACTTCAATCCGTTCTGCTGGCAGCTGATGTTCGTGTTCGCGGCCTGGTGCGGCATCGGCCAGATCGACAAGGTCGCGACATGGGTATGGTCGAAGGCGGTGATGGGGCTGGCCGCAGTCTGGCTGGTCTTCGCGCTGCTGATCGTGATGACCTGGCACGTCCCTGCGCTCGAGGCGCTGATCCCGAAATCGATGATCAAGGCGATCTACCCGATCGACAAGACCGATCTCGACATGCTGCGCTTCACGCATTTCCTGGCGCTGGCGATCTGGGTGACTCATTTCCTCTCGCGCAAATGGCGGGCGCTGCATTCAAAATGGCTGCGGCCCGTGATCCTCTGCGGCCAGCATTCGCTGCCGATCTTCTGCCTCGGGGTGTTCCTGTCGTTCTCGGCGCACTGGATCCTGACGCAATACACCAAGGGCGTCTGGGAGCAGCTCGCCGTCTCCATCGTCGGCATCGTCATCATGGTCGGCGCGGCCTGGCTGCTCGGCCGGGCCGAGCGCGTGCCGAACCTGTTCGTGAAGGTGACGGAGGTCGAGGAGGCCGACACCGCATTGGACAACGCGCCGGCCGTGAGCGCTGCCGCCGCGCCTGCGAGCCGCTGAACGCACCGCGCCGCCTGCATTCTCACGGAGGGTCCATGTCCAGACGTTTGTCGACAATCGCCGGCATCTTCCTGCTCCTCGTCTGCGGGGCGTCGGCCCAGGCGCCGTCACCCGAGGCGATGACCGCAGCGCGCAAGCTCGTGGTCACCTTGAAGATCGCGGATCAGTATCGCACGCTGCTGCCGCAGCTCCTGCTCAAGCTGAGGCCCGTGGTCGCCCAGGACAGGCCGGAGATCGAGCGCGACTATGACGCGATGACGGCCCCTGGCTCCGAGATCTACGCCCCGTTCCTGGCATCGATCATCGACCAGGTCGCCGCGCTCTATGCTGCGAGCTTCACGGTGGATGAGCTGCGCCAGATCGAGGCGTTCTATGCCCAGCCGGCAGGGCAGAAATTCCTGGCGAAGTCGGACGCGCTGGCGCAGGCGGGCGCCCAGATCGGCCAGGACGTCAGCCTGAAGGCCGCCGACGAATTGAAGCAGCGCCTGATCGAGGCGCTGCGCCAGAAGGGACACAAGCTCTGAACCGCGCGACTGCGGGCTAGGCCAGAAACGCGCGGAAGCGCCGCAGCGCGATCACGAAGAAGATGCCGCCGATCAGCGTGAGCGCGACGAGCTGCGGCCACACCGCCTCGAGGCCAGCGCCGCGGAACAGGATCGCCTGCGCGAGCATCACGAAATGCGTGTTGGGCGCCGCCAGCATGATGTCCTGGACGAATTGGGGCATGCTTTCCCGTGGCGTCATGCTGCCTGAAAGCGTCTGTAGCGGCAGCAGGATCATGATCAGCAGCAGCCCGAACTGCGGCATCGATCCGGCGACCGTGGCCAGGAAGATGCCCATGCTGGTGGTGGCGAACAGCTGCAGCGCCGCGCCGAGTAGGAACAGCGCCAGCGAGCCGTCGATCGTGACCGCCAGCCATCCCTTCACCACGAAGCCGATCGACAGGGCGGAGGCAACCAGCACCACCGCTCCCATCGACCAGACCTTGCTCACCATGATCTCCAAGGGGGCAACCGGCATCACCAGGAGGTGCTCGATCGTGCCGTGCTCGCGCTCGCGGATCAGCGCTGCGCCGGTCAGGATGATCGAGAGCATGGTGATCGAGGTGATCACCTGGTCGATGGCGCCGAACCATGACTTCTTCAGCTCGGGGTTGAAGCGCGCCCGCAGCGCCAGCTCGATCGGCGGCGTCTGCGCATCGCGGGTGTGTGCCAGAAACTCCGCGACCTCCGCGCTGACGATCTGCTCGACATAGCCGCCGCCGTTGAACGCTTGCGAGATTCGCGTGGCGTCGACGTTGAGCTGGATGGCTGGCGACTTGCGCGCCAGCAGATCGCGCTGGAAGTCCGGCGGGATGTCCAGCGCGAAGGTGTCGAGGCCGGCATCCATCCTCCGGTCCATCTCGTATTGCGAGATCAGGCGCGGCTTGGAGAAATAGGGCGCGGTGAACGCCATCTCGATGCGCGTCGAGACTGGCGAATGATCCTCGTCGACGATGGCGATCGCGGCGCAGTTCAGGGTCTCCGGCAGCGCTCTTGCTCCGGCATAGACCGCCAGCGTGAAGGAATAGACGATGAGTACCAGCAGCATGGGGTCACGCACCAGGCCGCGCAATTCCTTGATGCCGAGCTGGAGCACGTTGCCAAAGCGCATGGTCAGCGGGCCTGTTTCTTCAGCAGCATAGCCCCGGCCGCCACCAGCACCGGAACCGTGACGGCGAGCGCCAGGAGATCGTTGTGAAGGGTGTCGAACCCCAGGCCCTTGGAGAAGGTGCCCCGCGAGATCGTGACGAAATAAGCGGTAGGATAGAGTCGCCCGACCAGAGCGCCCAAGCCCTGGAGCGATGAAACGGGATCGATCAGCCCGGAATATTGGATGGCCGGGATCAGCGTGATCAGGACCGTGCCGAACAGGGCCGCGATCTGGCTTTTCATGAAGGCCGAGATCACGAGCCCCAGGCCTGTTGTGGCCGTGACGTAGAGCAGGGCGGCGAGCGCATAGGTCGCAAAGCTGCCGGTGAAGGGCACGCCGAAAACGGCGAGCGCAAAGCCGACGAGCAGGAGGAAGTTGCCGAATGCCAGCAGCACGTAAGGCAGCTGCGTGCCGAGCAGGAATTCCAGCCGCGTCACCGGCGTCACATAGAAATTGACGATCGAGCCGAGCTCCTTCTCGCGCACGACCGCGAGCGCCGCCAGCACCGCCGGGATCATGACCAGCAGCAGCGGGATGATCCCGGGTGCCATGGCGACGACGCTTCTGACGTCTGGATTGTAGCGATAGCGCAGCTGGAGCTGGTAGGAGCCGGCGATCGCCGCCTCGCCATAGAGTTCGCGGCCCTTCTGCGCCAGCCAGGTGGCGTGAATCGCTTGGGCGTAGGAGCGCAGCGTCTCGGCGCGTGTCGGATTGGCGCCGTCGACCCAGGCGCCGATCTCGACACGGTAGCCGCGGCTGACGTCGCGGCCGAAGCCGGGCGGCAATTCGATGGCGAGGCCAATCTCGCCGGCGCGCATGCGGCGGTCGAGGTCGGTATAGTCGCTGATCGGTGGCTTTTCGGTGAAGTAGCGCGACCCCGCGATCTGAAGGCTGTAGTCGCGGCTGATGGCGCTGTCGTCGCGGTCGAGCACGGCGAAGGCCAGGTTCTCGACGTCCAAGCTGATGCCGTAGCCGAGCACGAACAGCAAGAGCACGCTGCCGAGGATCGCGAGCGTGGCGCGGATCGGATCGCGCCGCAGCTCGAGCGATTCGCGCCGGGAATAGGCGAGCATGCGGGTCGGATTGAATATCGCACTGCGCTGGCGCGGGAGCGCCGTGGTCGTCGTCGTCGGCACGGGCGACGTGACTGCCGGCTGGCCGACCGAGTCCCGGGATTCGGCGATCGCGTCCTCCAGACAGGCGATGAAAGCCTGCTCCAGCGTGTCGGTGCCGCGCGCGGCCATGATGGCAGCGGGCGTGTCCGACGTCAGCACCTTGCCCGCATGCATCAGCGAGATTCGATCGCAGCGCTCGGCCTCGTTCATGAAGTGGGTCGAGACGAAAATCGTGACGTTATCTTCGCGGGAGAGCTCGGCGAGGATCTTCCAGAAGCGGTCGCGGGCAACCGGATCGACGCCGGAGGTCGGCTCGTCGAGGATGAGGATGTCGGGCGCATGGATCATGGCGACCGCCAGCGACAGCCGCTGCCGCAAGCCGAGCGGCAGCGCATCGGGCAGAGTATCGGCGACGTCGGCGAGATCGAACCGGACGATCATCTCGTCGATGCGCGCGGCAATAGTGTCCGCCGGTAGTTCGAACAGCCGCGCATGCAGGTCGAGGTTTTGCGTGACCGTCAGCTCCGAATAAAGCGAAAAGCCCTGCGACATGTAGCCGATGCGCCGTCGCACCGACATGTCGCGGGCATCGATCGCCTTGCCGAACAGCCGCGCGGTGCCTTCGCTGACGGGCAAGAGGCCGGTGAGCATCTTCATGGTCGTGGTCTTGCCGCACCCGTTCGAGCCGAGAAAGCCGAAGATCTCGCCCTTCCTGATGCGGAAGCTGACGTCGTCCACGGCGACGAAGTCGTTAAACCGCTGGGTCAGGTGATCGGCCTCGATCGCGATCTCGTCATGGCCCTCGTTGCGTGGAGGGATGACGACACTGGTGTGATGGTCGCGATCTGCCTCCGGCAACAGACGGATGAACGCGTCGTCGAGCGTGTCGGCGCCGGTCCGCCGCTTCAGCGCGACCGGGGTTCCCGTCGCCAGCACGCGGCCGGCGTTCATCGCGACCAGGACGTCGAATTGCGCCGCTTCTTCCATATAGGCGGTCGAGACGATCACGCTCATGCCAGGCCGGCTGTCGCGGATCGAGGCGATCAGTTCCCAGAATTGACGTCGAGACAAGGGATCGACGCCCGTGGTCGGCTCGTCCAGGATCAGAAGCTCGGGATCGTGAATCAGAGCGCAGCACAGCCCCACCTTCTGCTTCATGCCGCCGGAGAGTTTTGCGGCGGGGCGGTCGGCGAAGGCGGTGAGCCCGGTATCGCGCAGCAGGTCCGCGATCCGTCTGCTTCGTTCTGCCTTGTCGTGTCCGAACAGGCGGCCGAAGAAGTCGATGTTCTCGAACACCGACAGCGTCGAATAAAGATTCTTGCCGAGGCCCTGCGGCATATAAGCGATATCGGGGCAGACGGTGCGGCGATGCCGTGAGCTTGCCATGTCGCCGCCGAGCACATGGATGCGCCCTTCCTGGATCGCACGCGCGCCCGCGATCAGGGCGAGCAGGCTCGATTTGCCGACGCCGTCGGGACCGATCAGTCCGACCATGCAGCCGGACGGCAGGTCGAGCGTAATGGCATCGAGCGCCCGGGTCTTGCCGTAGTTCAGGCCCACGCCGTCCAGATGCACCACGCTGCCGACGGCAGCCAATGCATCGGCTGTGGCAGTCGCGCTCATCGGGTCAGCTTGATCTTGAGATTGTCGGGCCATTGCGCGGCCGGATCGAACTGCACATAGGCCATCCCAGGCAGGCCGGTCTTCACATGCTCGATGTGCTGGCGCAGCAGCTCGGGCGCGATATGCGCCTTGATCCGGAACATCAGCTTCTGCCGCTCCTCTTCGGTCTCGACCGTCTTGGGCGTGAATTGCGCGACGTCAGCGACGAAGCTGGCTCTTGCGGGGATCACATATTGCGGGATGGCATCGAGCACGAGACGAACGTCGGCGCCGATCGCGACGCGGCCGGCCTGCGCCGTAGGCAGGAAGAATGTCATGTAGATGTCGCCGAGATCGACCATGTTGAGGACGCGGCCGCCGGCAGCGAGCACCTCGCCGGGCTGCGACACGCGATACTGCACGCGGCCGTCGCGCGGTGCCTTCAGCACGCTATCATTGATATCGGCGTTGATGCTCTCGATCGCGGCCTTTGCCGCGTCGACCGCGGCTCCCGCATCGATCACCATGGCGCGGGCGGAGCTGATCGCGGCCTCGGATGCTGCGACCTGGGCCTTTGAAGCGGCAAGCGCCGCCTTCGCCGTGGCGTTGGCAGAGCGGTCGTCGTCCAGCACCTGCTGCGACACTGCACTTGTCCTGATCAGCTGCTCGGAGCGATCGAGCTTGCGGCTCGTGGTGTCGAGCTGCGCGACGCGCTGGTCGACAACGGCCTCCGCAGCCCTGCGTTCGGCCTCGCGCTGGTTGACGAGGCTCTTCGCGGTCTCGACATTGATTGACGCGCGCTGGAGCTGCGCTTCGGCCTGGCGGCGCTGGGCCTGCAATTGCTCGGTGTCCATGCGCGCCAGAACTTGGCCCGCAGTCACGAAGTCGCCTTCGTTGACCAGGATCTCGCGGATCCGTCCCGGCGTCTTGGTGGCGATGTCGATCTCCACCGCCTCGATACGGCCGTTGCCTCGGGCGAAACCCGCGGGAAGTGCATTGGTATCGCGGTGCTGCCAGTAGAAATAGCCGCCGCCCGCAAGGATGATGGTGATCGCGGCAATGACGCGACCGGAAGTGAAGTTCATCAGTCCACCACGCCGCGCAGCGGCGCCCACATGTTGAGACACGAACGCCCCACCGCTGATCACGCAGAAGGGCCGGCTCAATATGCAGCGATTTTTGCATCGCAGCTTGATGCAGATCAGACGGCAACGAGGTGTGCCTGTCGCTATTTTGGGCAACTCGTCGCCGCGGCCCGCCCGCCTTGGCTGATCAGGCGGACAGGCAGGACTAGCTGAACAGATGTCGTCGGCCCACAAGTGAGCCGTGCCGCCTCACTTCACCAGCGGACAGCCACCATCCTTCAACGGCCGGAACGCCTGGTCGGCGGATACCTCGGCGAGCAGCTTGTAGTAGTCCCACGGCCCCTTCGATTCCTCGGGCTTCTTCACCTGGAAGAGGTACATGCTGTGCACCATGCGGCCGTCCTCACGCAGCACGCCGTTGTCGGTGAAGGCGTCGCGCACCGGCAGCTCGCGCATCTTGGCCATCACCGTCTTGGTGTCCTTCGTGCCCGCGGCCTGCACGGCCTTGAGGTAATGCAGCGTGGCACTGTAGGTCGCGGCCTGGTTCATCGTCGGCATGCGCTTGACGCGCTCCAGGAAGCGCTTGCCGAAGGCGCGGGTCTTGTCGTTGAGGTCCCAGTAATAGGCCTCGGTGACGATCAAGCCCTGCGCGAGCTTGAGGCCAAGGCTGTGCACGTCGGAGATGAACATCACGATCGCAGCGAGGTTCTGGCCGCCGGCGACGATGCCGAACTCGCCCGCCTGCTTGATCGCGTTGATGGTGTCGCCGCCGCCATTGGCGAGTCCGATGATCTTGGCCTTGGAGGCCTGGGCCTGGAGCAGGAATGACGAGAAGTCCGCCGTGTTGAGCGGGTGCTTGACGCTGCCGAGCACCTTGCCGCCCGCCGACTTGACGACGTCGCCGGTGTCGCGCTCGACCGAATGGCCGAACAGGTAGTCGGCGGTGAGGAAGAACCAGGTATCGCCGCCGTTCTTGACGATGGCGCTGCCGACGGTGTGCGCGTTGGCGTAGGTGTCGTAGGTCCAGTGCGCGGTGTAGGGCGAGCAGGATTTTCCGGTGATGTCGGAGCTGGCAGCGTCCGTCACGATCATGATCTTCTCGTACTGCTTCGACAGCTCCATCACCGCGAGCGCGGTGGCCGAGGTCGGCAGGTCGATGATCATGTCGACGCCCTCGGTCTCCCACCATTTGCGGGCGATGGTGGAGGCAACGTCGGGCTTGTTGAGCACGTCCGCCGAGACCATGTCGATCGGCTTGCCGAACATCTGGCCGCCAAAATCCTCGATCGCCATCTTGGTCGCCTCGACATTCCCCATGCCGCCGATGTCGGAATAGACGGAGGAGAAGTCGGAGAGCACGCCGATCTTGAGCGGTGCCTGCTGGGCAGAAGACGGGCTGGTCGCAAGCACGGCGAGTCCGGCCGCGAAAGCGGCACGCATTATCCGGCACATGGCATTTCCTCTAATATTCTATAGTTGGTGCACCAGCCCAGATTGCCTCTCTGAAGTGTCAATTCTTGCGTAACGGCGCCGCGCTGACCGGCTGAATTGACGCGGCCGATTGCGACGACTACGGTTTGCGCAAACATGGGAAGCGTGCGCATGCAACGGCCTGACGAGTGCTCCGGCCGGCATCCGCGCAGTTCGCAAATCAGGGGACGGAAATGACCGGCGATACCGCAGCTACCATCACGAAGGCACGCGAGCATTCCATCGGCGATCTCCTGCGCCGCGCAGGCAGCCGCGAGCCGAACAAGCTCGCGATAAGCTGCGGCGATGTGAGCTGGACATTCGCGGAGATGGACACGATCTGCAACCGGCTCGGCCGCGGCCTGCTCGGCCTCGGTGTCAAGAAAGGCGACCGTCTTGCGGTGCTCTCGCGCAACTCGCACGCCTTCGCGGCGCTGCGCTTTGCAGCGGCACGGATCGGCGCCGTGCTGGTGCCGATCAACTTCATGCTCAATCCGGATGAGATCAATTTCATCCTGAAGAGCTCTGGGGCAAAGCTGCTTGCGACCGGTCCTGATTTCGTCGAGCCGGCGCGCGCGGCCAGCGCCAAGGACAGCGCCGTCGAGAAGCTGATCTGGTTGCCGGGCGAGGATCCCGCCACCGCATCTTCGGGCCTCACCACTTTCGATGATCTCTTGCATGCCGACGGCTCGTTCCTGGAGGCGTCCGTCGACAGCCGCGATCTCGCACAGATCGTCTACACCAGCGGCACTGAATCGCTGCCCAAGGGCGCGATGCTGACCCATGAAGCGGTGATGTGGCAGTATGTCAGCTGCATCATCGACGGCGGCATGAGCGTGGACGACAAGTTCCTGCACGCATTGCCGCTGTATCACTGCGCCCAGCTCGACGTCTTTCTCGGGCCGCAAATCTATCTCGGCGCTTCCGGCGTGATCACGGGCAAGCCGACCGCCGACAACATCCTGGCGCTGATCCAGGCGCACAGGATCACCTCGTTCTTCGCACCGCCGACGATCTGGATCGCGATGCTGCGCTCGCCGAATTTTGACAAGACCGATCTGTCGACCTTGCAGAAAGGCTATTATGGCGCTTCGATCATGCCTGTAGAGGTGCTGCTCGAGCTGCAACGCCGTCTGCCCAACGTCAAATTCTGGAATTTCTACGGCCAGACCGAGATCGCTCCGCTTGCGACCGTGCTGCGCCCCGAGGACCAGCTGCGCAAGGCCGGCTCGGCCGGCAAGCCGGTGCTCAACGTCGAGACGCGCGTGGTCAACACCGCGATGGAGGACGTCAAGGTTGGTGAGGTCGGCGAGATCGTGCACCGCTCGCCGCATCTGTTGTCCGGCTATTACAACGATCCCGTGAAGACCGCGGCGGCGTTTTCGGGCGGCTGGTTTCACTCGGGCGACCTCGCCACCGTCGACGACGAGGGCCACATCACCGTGGTCGATCGCGTCAAGGACATGATCAAGACCGGCGGCGAGAACGTCGCAAGCCGCGAGGTCGAGGAGATGGTCTACCGCATCCCCGCTGTCTCCGAGGTCGCCGTCGTCGGCCTGCCAGATCCGCGCTGGATCGAGGCGGTGACCGCGATCATCGTGGTCAAGAGCGGCGAGACGCTGGACGAAGAGACCGTCATCGAGCATTGCGCCGGCCAGATGGCGCATTTCAAGGTGCCCAAACGCGTCATCTTTGTTGATAGCCTGCCGAAGAATCCGAGCGGCAAGCTGCTCAAGCGCGAATTGCGTCAGCGCTTCGTCGGCGGCGAGACGCTCGACAAGGCGATCCAGAAGAATTTTGGGACGTGAGGCATTTGTTCTGCGGTAACGGTGCTTTTCGCCTCTCCCCGCGCCTGTCCCGCCGAAGCTTTAGCGAAGGCGGATGCGGGCGAGGTCTCCGCGAGTCCCTCCCGTAGGTTTGAAATAAGTCGGCATCCACATCGTCATTGCGAGCGCAGCGAAGCAATCCAGAGTCTTCCCGCGGTGGCAGTCTGGATTGCTTCGCTGCGCTCGCAATGACCGGAGGAGGAAACTGCGCGAGTCCCTCTAGCACCATTTCCGCGGACGCAGCCCCTCACCCCGGCCCTCTCCCCGCGAAGGGCGGGGAGAGGGGGAAGAACTCAATACTTCTTCACCGCCGCCCCGAAGGCCAGCCACAGCGCCATCGAGACCAGCCCGAAGCCGCCGAGCAGCAGGAAGGTCGGGCCGTAGCCGATCCATTGCGCGATCCAGCCGCCGAGCGCGGGACTGAGGCTCGCGCCGACGCCCTGCACCGTGATCACCGCGCCCTGGCCGAGATTGATGCGGCCGGTGCCGTTGAGCGAGCGCGCGACCATGCCGGGGACGGCAACCGTCTGGAGCCCGGTGCCGATGCCGTCGAGCACCTGCATCGGTACGACGCCCCACCATCCCGTGACGAAGAAGGCGAGCACGCCGCGGATGGGCAGGAACATGAAGGAGATCAGGATCACTGGCCAGTAATTGCGCTTGCTCGCGGCCTTCATCGCGATCAGCGAGGTCACGATCATCACGCCCTGCGCTATCACGACGGTGGTCGCGACGAAGCTCGGGCCATTGGCCTGGCCGTCGGCCACCGCCGCAAGTCCATAGAGCGGCACGATCGCGGCATTGCCGAGATGGAAAAGGGCGAGCGCGAGTGCCAGCACGAGCAGCGGCTTGTGCTTAAGCAACATCGTCATCGCATCCGGCGGAGCTTTGGAGTCATCCTCCTTGCTGCCGCGCGCGGCGCGATCGTCGATTGCCTTGGCGGGGATCATCAGCACGCAGGCGATCGCGATGGCGCCGAATATGGCCGCCAGCACGAACACGGCGACATAGCCGAACCTGTAGCCGAGATAGCCCGACAGCGCGGCGCCGACCATGTTGCCGGCGTGATTGTACGCCTGGTTGCGGCCATTGAGTGCGTTGAAGCCCTTCTGCTTGGCGATGCCGAGCGTGATGCCGGTCACCGCCGGCACGATCGCGGCACTCGCCAGCGATTGCGCGACCTGGGAAAAGGTGACGGCCCAGAAATTTTGCGAGATCAGGATGATTGCGGATGCCAGTACCACGCAGATGCCGGGGATGACGACCCACATGCGCTTGTTGCGGCTGGAATCGATGAAGCCGCCGATCGGCGTCGTGACCAGCATGCCCGCGACATTGCCGACCGTCATCGCGGTGCCGATCAATCCGCTCGCCCAGCCGCGCTCCTGCAGGAAGACGCCGACGAACGGCCCGATGCCCGACTGCATGTCGGCCATGAAGAAGTTGAGCGCGAACAGGGGCCAGATACGAGACGGTGAAGGGCGCGATGTCATCGAGACGCTGAACGCAATGCTGCCGATCGACTGAGATCTCGCATGAGGCGGAGACTGCGGGCCCATAGGTGCCCGGGGCGGACCAGAACCCAACCTGCACGCATCGCGTTGGTTCCGATCGCCCTTGTGATCGCAGGGCCCGCGACGTCATGTCATACTTGCGACGGTCTCAATCAGGATAACGGCCATGGCACTCTGGACCTGCGAAACCTGCGGCGCGCAATTTCCGAACAGCGGACATCCGCCCGCATCCTGTCCGATCTGCGAGGACGAACGGCAGTATGTGGGCTGGGAAGGGCAAATTTTCCTGACGCGCGAGACGCTGGCAGAGCGCCACCGCGTCGTCTGGCGCGACGATCTCGGCCTGACCGGGCTCTCGCTCGAGCCGAGCTTCGCCATCGGCCAGCGCGCGCTGCTGGTGCCGCTCAGCGAGGGCTGCCTGATGTTTGACTGCGTACCGATGGCAACACCAGAGGCGATTGCGCATGTGCGTTCGCTCGGCGGACTGAAGGCGATCGCGATCTCGCATCCGCATTATTATGGTGCGCTCGCCGACTGGAGCGAGGCGTTCGGCGGCGTGCCGGTCTATCTGCACGCAGATGATCGCCAATGGGTGACGCGGCCACATGCATCGATCGTGCACTGGGCTGGCGATCACCATCGCATCTCTGACGACGCGCTGTTGCTGCGTACTGGCGGTCATTTCGCCGGCGCCACCGTGTTGCACTGGCGGCACGGTGCGGACGGCAGGGGCGCGCTGCTCACCGGCGATATCGCGCAGGTGACGATGGATCGCCGCTTCGTCAGCTTCATGTATTCCTACCCCAACTACATGCCGCTCAACGCCGCGGCGGTGCGGCGGATCGCGGCGGCGGTCGAGCCGCTTGCCTTCGATCGCATCTATGGGGCCTGGTGGGGCCGCAACATTGCCGCAGGTGCCAAGGCCGCGTTTGAGGCGTCGGTCGCGCGTTATCTGGCGGCCATCGCCTGAGTCACATGCCGGTTTGAGCGCGCTTGCCGCACTCGAATAACTGTACTATAAGTACAATTATTGAGTGCGGGGCGTGACGGTGCGCTGGCGGTTTCGGCATGATCGATGGCCAAACGCCGCGCGCATTGCGGTCAGTAAGCGGGAGCGGGATCCATGACGGCGCAACGCGACTACGAGATATTCGAGGCCGGCGACGTCACGCTCCAGTCCGGCACCGTCTTTCCCGCGCTGAAGCTCGCCTACAAGACCTATGGAACGCTGAGCCCGGCCAGGGACAACGTCATCCTCTATCCGACCTCGTTCAGCGCGCAGCACGTCGACACGGAATGGCTGATCGGGCCCGACGGCGTGCTCGATCCCACCCGCTACTTCATCATCATCCCGAACCTGTTCGGCAACGGCCTGTCGTCATCGCCGTCAAATACCGCCGCGCCGTTCCCGAAGGTGACCTATCACGACGCGATCGCGGTCCAGCACCGGCTGCTTACCGAACGTTTCGGCATCTCCAAGCTCGCGCTGGTCTATGGCTGGTCGATGGGCGGCATGCAGGCCTATCATTGGGCGGCGCTGCATCCTGATATGGTCGAGCGCGCAGCGATCGTCTGCGGCAGCGCGCGCTGCGCGCCTTACAATCATGTCTTTCTCGAAAGCGTGAAGGCCGCCCTGACCGCCGATCCCGCCTTCCGCGACGGCCGCTTCGTCGAAAAGCCCGCTGCCGGCTACCGGGCGATGGGACGCGTCTATGCCGGCTGGGCGATGTCGCACGGCTTTTATCGCGACGAGATTTGGCGCGAAGTCGGCTTCACCTCGCTGGAGGATTATCTCGTCCGTGGTTGGGATGCGGCCTTTGCGCGGCGCGACGCCAACGATCTCCTGGCGCAAATCGAGATCTGGCAGAATGGTGACGTCAGCCGCTGCGCCGCATTCGGTGGCGATTTCGACCGCGCGCTCGCCGCGATCAAGGCCCACATGCTGCTGATGCCGGGCGCGACCGATCGCTATTTCGACGTCCGCGACAACGAGGACGAGCTCGGCCGGTTGACCCGCGCAAAATCCGCGGTGTTGCATCCAATCCCGTCGCTGCACGGCCATCGCGCCGGCAACCCCGTGAACAATCCGCGCGATCAGGCTTTCATCAAGGCCGAGATCGCAGCGCTTCTCGGCAGATAGGCAGGCACCCGGTCATGACTGACACAACCGTTTCAGAGCCAGGCCATCGCCTGAAACCGCTGACACCGGCGATGCTGCGCCAATTGTCGGTCCGCTCCGACCTCAGGGGCGCGGCGCAGAGCCTCGGCCATTATGGCGCGATCGTGCTGATGGGCACGCTGATCTGGATGACCATCTCGCGCCATGGTGTGCTCTGGGCGCTGCCGTTGATGGCGGTGCAGGGCTATTTCGTCGCCTTCCTGTTCATGGCCGTGCACGAGACCGCGCACAAGACCGCGTTCAAAAGCCGCGGCCTCAATCTCACTGTGGGCTATCTCTCGGCCTTCATCATCGGATTGCCTTACGAATATTACTGCCTGTTTCACTGGGATCATCACCGCTACACTCAGGATCCGGACAAGGACCCGGAGCTCATCGTCGGCGTGAAGCCGACATCCGACACGCAGCTCGCGATCGCCTATAGCGGCCTGCTCCAGGTCGCCGGGCGTCTGCGGCTGATGCTCGGCCACGCCGTCAGCGGCAAGGTCACCGTGCCCTGGATCCCCGAGAGCAAGCGCGCCATCATCGTGACCGAGGCGCGCGCCTATATTGCGCTCTACGCGCTGTTGCTTGCGCTGTCGCTGTGGCTCTCCTCAGCGCTGCTGCTCTGGGTCTGGATCGTCCCGCTCGTTATCGGGCAGTTCTTTCTGCGGCCCTATCTCTACGCCGAGCATACCGGCTGCGACCGCACCCGCAGCGCCTTCCAGAATACCCGCACGACCTATACCGGCGCGATCGTCAAATGGTTTGCGTGGAACATGCCCTATCATGTCGAGCATCACGCCTATCCCTCGATCCCCTTTTACGCGCTGCCGAAGCTGAACGAGCTCGTCGATGGCGAGATCGTCCATCGCGGCCGCGGCTACATCAGAACGGCGCGCGAGACCTGGGCCTGGTTTCGCCGGCAGCGGCAAGAGGGCTAACTCAACGCAAAGCTCCGGTCGCGCTGCGACCGGAGCTTTGTCGTGAAGGCAAGGTATCAGTAGATCCCGTAGGCGCAGACATTCACGACGCGGACGCGCAGGCCGTGACGGGTCTGGACGAGGCGCTCCTGGTAGCAGTTGCTGACGCCGGTGTTGACATAGACGCCGCCAAAGCCCCAACCCGGGCCCCAGCCATGACCCCAGTGGTGATGATGGAAGCCGCCGGCCGAGGCGGCGGTGGGGGCGAGCGCGGCAATGCCGAGCGAGCCGGCAGCGATCAGACCAAGTGCAAGCTTACGAAACATCTTCATTCTCCATGTGGCGCAGGGCCATTGTTGTGTCCCTGCATCTCGGTCGGACCGAGACGCGAATGCGTTCACCGCGTTGGCTGAGAATCGTGTTTCAGGATTGTTTCGTGGGCCGCGACAAAATGTGCCGCCTTCAGGCTTTTCGCGCCACGCGATAGCGCGCGGCCATCGCCTGCGTCAGCTCGATCATCTTGTCGCGGAGATCGGCGGGCTCCAGCACTTCGGCCTCGGGGCCCAGCCGCAACAGTTCGGCCGCGGCATGCCATGACGTCCTGCCGACCGGGACCCTGGCGATACGCCAGCCATCTGCGTCGACGGTCTGCTCAAGTTGCGTGCGTGCCTTGACGTAAGGCTGGCTCAACGCGTCGAGCAACTTGACGCCGAATGGCGACAGCCGGACGACCGCGACGTTGGGATGCATCTCGGCCTCGAGACGAAGTGTCGCGGCCTGCCAATAAGCGGCGAGATCGAAATCGGCGGGACGATCGAAGCGATCGTCGAGCGCCGTGCAGTCGAGCACCCGCGCAACGCGATAGGTGCGCACGTTGCCGTCGACTTGCCCTGCGAGATACCAGCTACCGCCCTTCAGCACGAGGCCGAGCGGGGCGACGCGGCGCTGTTTCTCCGCGCGCCAGCTCTGGTAGCGGATCTTGATCAGCGTCCCGCGCAAAGCCGCGCCGGCGATGGTGCGCAGATGCTTTGGGTCTTCGGCCTCGCCGAACCAGGCGGGCGCGTCCAGGTGAAAACGCTCCTGCATCCGCCCGGCGTCCTCGCGCAGATTCGCGGGCAGCGCCGCCATCAGCTTGTTCTGCGCGGCGATCATCGCGGCGTCCAGCCCCAGCGCCGCGGCCGGGCCCGGCAATCCCGCCAGGAACAGCGCGCCCGCCTCGCTCTGCGACAGTCCGTTCAGCCGCACGCGATAGCCGTCGAGCAGGCGGTAGCCGCCCTCGGCGCCGCGGTCGGCGTAGACAGGCACGCCGGAAGCGGCGAGCGCATCGATGTCGCGATAGATCGTGCGCACCGACACCTCGGAGGCTTCGGCGAGCTCGGGCGCGGTGACCTGCCCTCTGGCCTGGAGGGTGGTGAGGATCGACAGCATCCGGCTCGCGCGCATGATCCCTTAAACCATACCTGACACAAGATGTCAGGTATGGTTCGTTACAAGCTGCGCCATCGCCAACTGGGCAGATGGGAGACCCGCCATGACCGATCCGAACCGCATCACGCTGTATTATTCGCCGCAGAGCCGCGCCACCGGCACGCGGGTGCTGCTGGAGGAGTTGGGCGCGCCCTACGATCTCCATGTCCTCAACATGAAGGCGGGCGAGCAGCGCAAGGACGCCTATCTCGCCATCAACCCGCTCGGCAAGGTGCCGGCGGTCCGCCACGGCGGGGCGCTGGTGACCGAGCAGGTCGCGATCACCATCTATCTCGCCGACCTGTTTCCACAGGCGGGGCTGACGCCCGCGCTGAACGATTCCTTGCGCGGTCCTTATCTGCGCTGGATCGCCTATTATGGTGCCTCGTTCGAGCCGGCCATGATCGACAAGTTCATGCAGCGCGAGCCGGCGCCGATCACGCAATCGCCCTACGCCGATTACGACACCATGCTGGGCACGCTCGAGGCGCAGCTGTCGAAGGGGCCGTATCTGCTCGGCGAGCGCATGACGGCGGCGGATGTGTTGTGGGGCGTCGCGTTCAGCTGGACCATGATGTTCGGCATCGTGCCGAAGAAGGACGTGTTCGTCCGTTATGCCGAGCGCATGACCTCACGGCCTGCGTACGAGCGCATCACTGCAGCGGACGCCGAGATGGCGGCGCAGCATGCCAAGGCTGCGGGCGGGTAAAGTGGGCGCGTCATATACGGTGTCGTCCCGGCGAAGGCCGGGACCCATACCCACCGAATTGAGTTTTGCGACGACTCGGGGTTACCAGTCCACCCTAAAACTACTCCCTGGGGTTATGGGTCCCGGCCTTCGCCGGGACGACACCGAGGGTGTTGCACTCGCTCTCCAGCTCAAAACCTTGGTGCCCGCTTCTCCGCGAACGCATTGATGCCTTCCTTGATCTCGTCGCCGCGCATGCTGTCGCGGTGGCGCTGGTCGGCGGCGGCTTCGTCGAGTTCGCCGCGGGCGAACTCGTTGATGGCGCGCTTCATGCCGCGCATCGCCTGCGGCGCGTTGCCGGCGAGGACGCCAGCGAGCTTGTCGACTTCCTCGTCCAGGAATTCTACCGGTACCATGGCCGTGAGATAGCCGATGCGCAGCATCTCCGGCGCGCTGATCCTTGAGGCGGTGAGGAACAGTTTTTTCGCATTGTCGAGGCCGAGCCGGGTCACGTAGCGTTTGATGCCGCTCGGGTAATAGTGCAGCCCGAGCCGTGCCGCCGGCATGAACATCTCGGCGGTATCGACACCGATGCGGAAATCGCAGGCCAGCGCGAGATCGGTCGAGCCGCCAAAGACGCCGCCATTGAGCCGGCAGATCGTCGGCACGCCCAAATCCTCGAGACGGTTGACGACCACCTCGAACGCTGAGCCCGCGCTCTGCTGCTCGCTCGCGCTCACCGCGCGCTCCGCCACCGAATTGAGATCGTAGCCCGCGGAGAAGGCACGCCCGGTGCCAGTCAGCACCAGCACGCGAATGGCCGGATCGCTCTCGACCCGGTCGAACAACTTGACCAGGTCGCTGAGATCCTCCGCCTGGAGCCGGTTGAGATGTTTTGGCCTGTTGAGGCGGATGGTGGCGCGTGCGTCGGTGATTTCGAGCACGGGGCTGGTCGCGTCGGCTGTGTCCGACATTCTTGTCTCCATTTACTTGTTCTCGAGCGCGCGCCGTTTTGCTTCGGCGTCGATGGTCTCGGCAAGATCTGGATGCCGCGCCATCAGCACGCGGAAATCGACGAGGTCGAGCACCAGAAGCCGCGATACTTTCGTGGTCGAGACGTTGGCACCGCGCTTGTTGTTGCCGAGCAGCGCCATCTCGCCGAAAAAGGCGCCTTCACCGAGCTGCACCTTCTTGCCGGGCAGGTCGACCTCGACCTCGCCGGCGGCGATGAAATACATGCAGTCGCCCTGCGTCCCCTTGCGGATGACCAAGGTGCGCGCCGGCAGCTCCATTGTCCGCAGCATATGGGTGACGTCGGCGATGGCCGCAGGCCCCAGCGCCGCGAAGAACGGCACCTTGCTGACGGATTCCCAGGTCTTGAGGAAATTGTCGCGACGGGTCTCCGCGGCAAAGCCGGTCGCCAGAATACCGGTCCATAGCCCGAACACGCCGAGGCCGGAGATCATCACCAGCGCCGCCACCATGCGTCCGAGCGGCGTGACCGGCACGACGTCGCCGTAGCCCGTCGTCGTCAAGGTCACCACCGCCCACCACAGCGCGGCAGGGACGCTGCCAAACGTCTGCGGCTGGACGTCTCGCTCCAGGAAATATTCGGCGACGGAAGCGAGGAAGACCACCATCAGGAAGATCACGAGCACGCTCACCAGCGGTCCCGATTCCAGCACCAGCACCCGCCGCAGCTGCCGCAAGCCCGGAATGCCCGGCACCACCTTCAGTACCCAGAGCACGCTGAGCAGCCATGCCGTCTTCGGCTCGACGCCGAGGACCAGCGCGAACGGCACGGCCAATGCCCCGATCGCGTCAACGATGCCGGCAGAGGAGGACATATAGAGCGAAAGCCGCCCTTGGCGCGCCATGTGGCGCAGCCGGATCAGCCATTCGAACACGAAATAGACGAGGCAGACCCATAGCAGGCCATTAACCCAGCCGCGCGCCTCATTGGCCCGGTTGTCTGTCAGCAGCACCATGCTGAGCACGCCGACGCCGACGGCCACATAGGCCGTCTTGGTCATGTTGCGGCCGGCCGTGGCGGCCGCGAACTGGGCCAGAGCGGAAATCAGCGGCTTGGACATGCGGGAAGGCGGCTCGGTTCTGGCTCGTGTGGTCCCGGTTGGGACTTCAGGGCCAAAGTGCCCGCCCGGGCCGAAGCCGTCAACGACGGGCGCGGGCCGCAGCGCCGTCGAACAGGGGAGGGCGGGTGAGGTGGCCGGCGGAGCGCCCGGCTGAGGCTACCTGAAATGCGGTGGCTCGTCGTAGCCGCGGCGGCTGCTGAAAAACAGCAGCACCATCAGGCCAATGCCGACGACGAGGGAAAATCCAGCCCCCAGCGCGAGGGCCCAATAGCCTTCCGTCGGGATCGGATCGCCTTCGACCGCCATGGCGGAATAGACGAAATAGCCAACTGCCGCCAGCATTCCCAGCAGGAAGATGACGAGGAGTGTACGCATGGCGCGTTCTCCGGTTGCAATCCGGGAGCCAACGATTGTGGATGGGGACGGTTCCTGGGTTCCGACCATCGATCCACCGCCAAGACGTCCGCCAAGCCTGACCTGAGGGCATCAAACCGTCGGATCAGGCGCTCTGGGCGGTCTTGACCACCACGACGTTGCTGTCGTCCTGCTGGGCCGGGCCGGCATCGCGGGCGGTTTTTTCACCCTCGCTGGCATGACGTTTCAGGTAGTCGCGGCGCATGCTGATCTCGTCGCGGACGAACTCGTAGCCGAGCTTGAAGGTATCGAGCCCGTCGGTACTGATCGTACCGTCTCTGAGTCCAATGACGGCCCCGCGCAAGATACCTTCCAGCTCGTCCTGGAGACATTCGAGCTGATCCAGCGAGTGGGCATGCTCGATCCGCTCGCCGATGTCGAGGATGGCGGTGGAGAGCTCGCTGGCCTTCTCCGGCGCGATCCTCGTGATCTTGGCGTAGATCGCAGCGAAGATCGAGCCGATGACGCTGAGCGCGGCGGCGCCCAGATACATCACGTCGCTGTACTTATCCATGAACGACTTGGTGTCGTCGTTGATGTAATCGGCGGCACCCCGATGCGCCATCACGAAGGCGTCTTTCTCGACCGAGGCCGGCTCTATCCTGGTGGCAAAGCCGTTGTCGAGCCCGAGCGCGGATTTGTTCTCGTAGACGATACGCGCGAGCTCGCCTGCGGTGGTCGGGGACATCCTGGATTGTGCGACCAGGAGCCATTCGAGCCCGATCGTGTCGAGATCGTCGTCGGGAATTTGCGGGTACGTCGATAACGTGCCAGCTGTCAGCGTCTCGTCGGAAATGCCCGGGAGTTTGCGCGCCAGCGTCTTGGCGTCGTCGATCGCGTTGAGCGTGAAGCCGCCGCGCTTGGCGATCTGTTCATAGGATTTGTCCCGCACTGCCCTGGAGGCGTGGACGATGGCGATCACCGCGCTGAAGCCGCTCGCCGGCGCAAACAGCTTGTCGAGTGTTGCGCCCTGCGGTGCCATCTGGATCTTCGCGGCATCGGGACCGTCGGGGACGTCGAGAATACTGCGGACGAAGGCGAGCGAGGATTCGTTCACGGCGACGACCGCGACCTTCTTCTTCTTCAGCTCGGCGAGCGACTTGATCTTCTTGTTGCCGGGACCGAGCAGGAGCACGAGATCGTGCTCGAGGATCGCAAGCGTGCGCGCCCGCAGCGGCACTTTGGCATCCGTGCGCAGCACGGCGAGGTCGGCCTGCCTGCGATCGAACTGTGCGATCGCCTTGGCGTTGTCCGCGTTGTTGACGATCTTGATCCGGAAGCGCGAGGCGTTGTTCTTCAGGAGAGCGGCGAGCTTGGCCGCGAACAGCGCCTCGTCGCTGTTGGGGCCGCCGACGGCAAAGGTCAGCGTTTCCGAATTGTGCACCAGCGTGCGCCCGGCCCAGACGGTGGCGAGCGACAGCAGAAGCGTCAGCACGACGTAGAGAAAGACCTGCTGCTGGTTGGTCTTGATCACCTTGGGGCGCCGCGGCGGCGGCTCGGTCAGTGATGCGGTGGGGCCTACAGTACTCATGGCAGCACTCTGGCCTTATTCTTTGGCTGGCGGCGGCGCGTGGCATGGGAAGCGCAGCGGTCGCCCTGTAATTCGTAAACGCCTGAAAAAAGAACGATATTCTCTACGACCAATGATAGCGCGAAGGTCCCGGAATGCAAATTTCGAGCCGAAGGTAACCTTACTCGACGCCCGCCGCGGCGGTTGGTCATCCTATCACCAGTTAGCCACAGTTGGCGATTTTCCGGTTCCCCCGGCTGCATTCCGCCGCGGGAAATGTCATAAATCAGAGGTCCCGGCGATTTGACCGGTCCAAGAAGAAGTTGCGCTGAACGCTCCAATTTTTCTTGTCACCTCAATGAGGGCGTCGGCTTGTCGTTTCCACCCATGTCATCGGCGGTTCCGGTTGAAGCGCTCATTGGCTGGATGCTGCTGCTCACCTTCAAGCACATCATCGCCGATTTCGTCCTCCAAACCGCCTGGATGGCGCATGGCAAGGATCAGAAGCACGGCTGGGCCCTGCCGCTTCTGGTGCACTGCCTCGTTCACCTTGCGGTTGCGCTGCCGCTGATCCTGATCGTGGCGCCGAAATTCTGGTTCGTGGCGTTCATCGACTTCGCGATCCACATCACGATCGACCGCGCCAAGGGGTTTGTCTCGGCCAATTTCGGTGTCGACCTGGCGCATCCCTGGTTCTGGACCCTGATCGGCGTCGATCAGGCGCTGCATCACCTTACCGGCTTCGGCCTCTCCATCTTCATGGCGGCGAACTGAGGCTAGCCACGTTTGGCCGGCCGCTCTGCCTTGCATGGTTCGAGACGCGCCGTGCGGCGGCGCGCCTCACCATGTCTGGGATCTCGCCGCGGACCAAGACCTCATCCTGGGGGCGCGCCAAAGGCGGGCGTCTCGAAGGAGGGCCATCGGGAAACCTTCTTTCCTCTGCCCTCCGATTCGCGGCCAGGGCGCAAGCACCCCGGGTCACTACCGGGCAGCGTGGTTAACCTTTCGTTAGAGAATTGCACTGCATCTTCCCCACACGAGGGAGAACTGCAATGTTTTCAAGCCGCGATTCCTTTGAAAGCGATTTCTGCCCGGTTCGCGACGAGCTCCTTGGCGAGATGTATCGCGCCAGCGCGAGTGGCCTGCCGAGGCTGGTTGAGAGTGTTTCCCCTGACGTACGCGCCAGGCTGGCGCTGTTCTGCTATCGTCGCAGCCATCTGCACTCGCTGGCGGTCGCGATCGCCGCAAGCTGCAGCGAGCGCGACCTGATCGAGAACGGCGGCCGCGTCGGTTCGACGCTCTACGCGCTGTCGCGCGAAAGCGCGGCGAAATCCTCACCGTCGCTGTCGGGCGGGCGAAAGCCGATCACGCTGTCGACCAAGCCGCTGTCGGTGCTGGCACCGCTCGAGGACGAGCTCGACGACGAGATCAGCGAAGCCGTTCCGGCTTAAGCGCCCTCTATCACCGGGAGCCCGAACTTCCGCCGCGCCATCGCGCATTCGGCGTCGCCCGGCATGCAGGTGCGGCACACCTCGGGCCGCACGGCATAGACGCCGCACGCCGTCGCCCTCCCGATCTCTCCCTTTAACGCCGAGCAGCGATCGCCCTCGCAGCGCATGCCGGATTGACGCGCGTTGACCAGCGCCTCCGGGATCGCTGCAAGCTCTTCGTCGCTCTCGATCGAGAAGCGCGGCCAGTTCGCCGAATAGCCGCAGCAGGCACCGCAGCTCTGGCAACAGCTCGACAGATCAAGGGGCGAGGTCTGTTCCATCGCGTCACGTGTCCTTTGGCGGACCCCAGACCAGGCTCTGCCGCCATCTTGCGCGCAGCACGTCGCGCCGCTCCGGGTATTTCTCGTCGAGATAGGTTGCCTCAACCACGCGGTCGGTGCGGAAGCTGCGGAAGTCGCTGCGCAGCTCGCACCAGGCCGCGAGCAGGCGCACGGCTTCGAGATAGCCGACCGAAATCGGCCAGATCATGCGCTCGCTGGCCCGGCCCTGCTCATCGCGATAGCGGAGCATGATCTTCTTGCCTTCGTGAATCTGGGTGCGCGTGCGCGCCATGTCCAGGCGGTCCGGCTCCCTGTTCCAGCTTGGCCGCGCGCGGCTCGCCGGCTCCAGCACGAAGGGACGCAGGCGCTCGGGGACGGTGTCGGCGATCTTGGCCATCAAATCCTCGGCGGCGCGCGCCAGCGCGGAGTCGGCGTGGCCCGCGACCCATTGCGCGCCCAGCACCGCCGCCTCGATCTCGTCGGGCGTCAGCATCAGCGGCGGCAGGTCGAAACCCTTCTCCAGGATGTAGCCCATGCCGGCTTCGCCGCGGATCGGCACGCGCTGGCCGATCAGCGTTGCGATGTCGCGATAGATGGTGCGCTTCGATGTCTCAAGCTCAGCCGCGATCGCGTCCGCCGTCAGCGGTTTACGCGTGCGCCTCAGCACCTGGATGATCTGAAACAGTCTGTCGGCGCGTCTCATGGCGGGTCTCTTGTTCGTGGTCTTTTCAAAAGGCGGCGCGCGGCTGCTGACAGGATGTTGGCAGCAGGGGAGTTCTATACCGGGACAACACGTCGACTGAAGAGGATTTGTCCATGATCGTTCCAACCCATTTCGGCCCCGCCGGCCCGCTGTGGCGCGCCCAGATGTGGCAAGCCCGGGCGTTTAGCCGCCTCGTTTCGCTCGATCTCATGGCCGTCGATCTCCGATTTGCGTTCGCAAGCGTGGTGGCCCGCTCGCTGGTCCGGGCTGCGGACGCGCTCGTCCGCCACATGATGAGCCGCGCCTGGCAGGGGGCCCGTTTCGCAGAAGATATCACGGCTGCTGCCACCATGGTGGCAGCAGCCGGCAGGTAGGTTCCGTTCACGTTCGGTAGGTTAGGAGAGGTTTCATGATCACGCTTTACGGCTTTGGCACCGGCTTCGGCCTGCCGGAAATCAGCCCCTTCGTCACCAAGACGGAGGTGCAGCTCAAGATGGCGGGGCTGCCCTATCGTAAGGAGCGCGCGATGCCGCCAGCTTCGCCAAAGGGGCAGCTGCCCTTCATCGACGACGGCGGTGAGGCGGTGGCCGATTCCACCTTCATCCGCGCCCATATCGAGCGGCGCTACGGCTTCGATTTCGACGCCGGACTCTCGTTGCAGGAACGTGCGCAGGCGTGGGCGTTCGAGCGCATGATCGAGCATCACGTCTATTGGGCGCTGGTCGGGGCGCGCTGGGTCGATCCGGTCAATTTCGCCAAGGGGCCGTCGCATTTCTTCGACGGCGCACCCGAGCACAACCGCGAGAAGCTGCGTGAGGACGCGCAATTCCGCGTCGCCGAGAATTATCTCCTCTCCGGTCTCGGCCGCCACGCGCCCGACGACGATGTCGATCTCGCCGTGCGCTCGCTGTTCGCGCTCTCGGTGCAGCTCGGCGACCAGTCGTATCTCATGGGCAACAAGCCCTGCGGCGTCGATGCCACCGCTTTCGGCGCACTCGCGGGAATCCTGACGCCGTTCTTCGAATCGGCCTTGCGCCAGCGCGCCGAGGGATTTCCGAACCTCACCGCCTATGTCGACCGCATGATGGACACGTATTATCCGGAGTTCGCCTGGACCCCGTTGCGGCAGGCGGCTTGAGGCTCGCGGTGTATCCGCTCGCTCGCTGTAGCCTCTCCCGCTT
>NZ_PSRT01000070.1 GCF_004212635.1 Bradyrhizobium genosp. SA-3
GGCCGCGGCCCCGCAGTTGCGGCCGAGCCCGACGAGGAAGAGGCTCCGCGCCAGATCCGTCGCGGTCCCGGCGGCGCCATGCGTCCCGCGGCAGCCCCCAAGACCACGCACAAGCCCGGCCCGCAGAAGGAACGCGGCCGCCTCACCGTCGTCACCGCGCTCAACGCCGATGACGTGCGCGAGCGCTCGATCGCCTCGTTCCGCCGCCGCACCCAGCGCCTCAAGGGCCATGCCTCGAACGAGCCGAAGGAAAAGCTCGTCCGCGAGGTGACGATCCCGGAAGCGATCACCATCCAGGAACTCGCCAACCGCATGTCCGAGCGCGCGGTCGACGTCATCCGCATGCTGATGAAGCAGGGCGCGATGCACAAGATCACCGACGTGATCGACGCCGACACCGCGCAGCTGATCGCCGAAGAGCTCGGCCACACCGTCAAGCGCGTCGCCGCCTCGGACGTCGAAGAAGGCCTGTTCGACCAGGTCGACGATTCCACCGACACCGAGACGCGTTCGCCAGTCGTGACCGTGATGGGCCACGTCGACCACGGCAAGACCTCGCTGCTCGACGCGCTGCGCCATGCCAACGTGGTCTCCGGCGAAGCCGGCGGCATCACCCAGCATATCGGCGCCTATCAGGTGCTGTCGCCCGAGAGCGGCAAGAAGATCACCTTCATCGACACGCCCGGCCACGCTGCGTTCACCGCGATGCGCGCCCGCGGCGCCAAGGTCACCGACATCGTCGTGCTGGTGGTCGCGGCCGATGACGGCGTGATGCCGCAGACGGTCGAGGCCATCAATCACGCCAAGGCGGCAGGCGTGCCGATCATCGTTGCCATCAACAAGATCGACAAGCCCGACGCCAAGCCCGAGCGCGTCCGCACCGAGCTGCTCCAGCACGAGGTGCAGGTCGAATCCTTCGGCGGCGAAGTCGTCGACGTCGAAGTGTCCGCCAAGAACAAGACCAATCTCGACAAGCTGCTCGAGATGATCGCGCTGCAGGCCGAAATCCTCGACCTGAAGACCAATTCGGAGCGTCCGGCCGAAGGCACCGTGATCGAGGCCAAGCTCGATCGCGGCCGTGGTCCGGTCGCGACCGTGCTGGTCCAGCGCGGCACGCTCCGTGTCGGTGACATCATCGTCGCCGGCGCCGAGATGGGCCGCGTCCGCGCGCTGATCTCCGATCAAGGCGAGACGGTGCAGGAGGCCGGTCCCTCGGTGCCGGTCGAGGTGCTCGGCTTCAACGGTCCGCCGGAGGCCGGCGATCGTCTCGCCGTGGTCGAGAACGAAGCCCGCGCCCGCCAGATCACCAGCTACCGTGCGCACCAGAAGCGCGAGAACGCGGCGGCCTCGATCTCCGGCATGCGTGGCTCGCTCGAGCAGATGATGTCGCAATTGAAGACGGCGGGCCGCAAGGAATTCCCGCTGATCGTCAAGGCCGACGTGCAGGGCTCGCTGGAAGCGATCCTCGGCTCGCTGGAGAAGCTCGGCACCGACGAAGTCGCCGCCCGCATCCTGCATGCCGGCGTCGGCGGCATCTCGGAATCCGACGTGACGCTCGCTGAAGGCTTCAACGCCGCGATCATCGGCTTCTCGGTCCGTGCCAACAAGGAGGCCGCTTCGGCCGCCAAGCGCAACGGCATCGAGATCCGCTACTACAACATCATCTACGACCTCGTGGACGACGTGAAGAAGGCGATGAGCGGCCTGCTCGCGCCGACCCTGCGCGAAACCATGCTCGGCAATGCCGAGATCCTGGAGATCTTCAACATCTCCAAGGTCGGCAAGGTCGCCGGCTGCCGCGTCACCGACGGCACCGTGGAACGCGGCGCCAATGTGCGCCTGATCCGCGACAACGTCGTCGTGCACGAAGGCAAGCTGTCGACGCTCAAGCGCTTCAAGGACGAAGTGAAGGAAGTCCAGTCCGGCCAGGAATGCGGCATGGCCTTCGAGAACTATCACGACATGCGTGCCGGTGACGTCATCGAGTGTTATCGCGTGGAGACGATTCAGCGCTCCCTGTAAGTCCAAATCTTACCGAAGCGTTCGGATCTTTTTGAACTGAAATTGCGAGAGTGCGATGGCCGGATTTTTCCGGCCATCCACCTCTCTTCGTTTCAACAGGACAAATGACAATGCCCATGTCCCAAACACGGGCATGATGAGGTGATTTTCGAGAATGCCCCGCCACCATCAAAAGAAGAGTTCCGCAGCCGGAGGCTCGCAACGTCAGTTGCGCGTCGGCGAGCAGGTTCGCCATGCGATGGCCGAGATTCTGGCGCAAGGCAACGTGCATGATGCGGATCTCGAAGGTCACATCATCACCGTGCCGGAGGTGCGGATGTCGCCGGACCTGAAGCTCGCGACAATCTACGTGATGCCGCTCGGTGGCCGCGACACCGAGATCGTCATCGCTGCGCTCGAGCGCAACAAGAAATTCCTGCGCGGCGAAGTCGCGCGGCGCGTTAACCTGAAATTTGCACCTGACATTCGCTTCCGCGTCGACGAACGATTCGACGAAGCGGAACGGATCGAGAAGCTTTTGCGAACACCTGCGGTGCAGAAGGACTTGGAACAGGATCCGGATTCGGATCGGGAAGAAGAACGATGACGATGGACCCGGCTCACGACACGATCAGCGGCGAACAGGCCGATCAACGCGACGTGCAGACAAATAATTTTGCGGATCTGGGCAGCAATTCTCAATCGTACCAGGAGCAGCGCCGCGTCAATAACGACCCGCGCGCCAAGCAGCAGAAGGGCAACCAGCCGCGCCGCGACCGGCGCGACGTCCACGGCTGGGTCGTGCTCGACAAGCCGATCGGCATGACCTCGACGCAGGCCGTCGCCGTGCTCAAGCGCCTGTTCAACGCCAAGCGCGCGGGACACGCCGGCACACTGGACCCGCTCGCCTCGGGCGGCCTGCCGATTGCACTCGGCGAAGCCACCAAGACCGTCCCCTTCGTGATGGACGGCCGCAAGCGCTACCAGTTCACCGTGTGCTGGGGCGAGGAGCGCGACACCGACGACATCGAGGGCCGGGTCACCGCGACCTCCGACCAGCGCCCGACCCGGGAGGCCATCCTGGCCCTTTTGCCCCGCTTCACCGGGGTGATCGAGCAGATCCCGCCGCGCTATTCCGCGATCAAGGTCCAGGGCGAGCGCGCCTATGACCTCGCCCGCGACGGCGAGGTCGTGGAGTTGGCGCCCCGCCCCGTCGAGATTCACCAATTAACCCTTGTGGATCAACCGGATAACGACCGGGCCGTGTTCGAGGCGGAGTGCGGCAAGGGCACCTATGTGCGGGCGCTGGCCCGCGATATGGGCCGGATTCTCGGCACTTATGGCCATATCTGCGCGCTGCGGCGGACCCTGGTCGGCCCATTTGGCGAAAACGACATGATTCCGCTGGATCAGTTGGAGGCTTTGTGCCATAGAGCCGCGTCCGGCGAGGGCAGCCTCGCCGACGCGCTTTTGCCCGTTGAGACCGCGCTGGACGACATCCCGGCACTGGCCGTCACTCGGGCTGATGCGGCAAGGCTCCACCGGGGCCAAGCCGTTTTGTTGCGCGGACGGGATGCGCCCACTTGTAGCGGCACAGTCTATGTCACGGTGGCAGGCCGTCTTTTGGCGCTTGCCGAAGTTGGCAATGGCGAAATCATCCCCAAGCGTGTGTTCAACCTGACCGGCCTGACTGCCAGCCCCGGTCGCAACGAGAGAAATTGACGATGTCGATTGCCGCAGAACGCAAAGCGGAAGTCATCAAGACCAATGCCACCAAGGCCGGCGACACCGGCTCGCCCGAGGTTCAGGTCGCGATCCTGTCGGAACGCATCAATAACCTCACCAACCATTTCAAGACCCACGTGAAGGACAACCATTCGCGTCGCGGCCTCTTGAAGCTGGTCTCGACCCGCCGCTCGCTCCTCGACTACCTCAAGAAGAAGGACGAGGCGCGGTACAAGGCGCTGCTCGAGAAGCACAACATTCGTCGCTAAGAGTTCCTGCGCGCGCCACTGGCGCGCGTTTTCGCGCGTAGTTTCGAACGAAAGCGCTTCTTTAAAGGTTTTTGATCGAGGCTGCGTGCGCGTCGGATGCAAGCCGTTGACGGCGAGCATCCGGGGCATGATCGGCGAAGACCGCGGTTCGGTGTTCGCGTTCGTGCCGACTGACAGTCCAGCAGCAATCCGGCGGCTGGGCACAACGGGCAAGGCGCCCGTATGACCCGAAAGGATGGACGCCATCCGACATCCAAAAACCATGGCAGGATCGCAGGACGCTGATCACCCGCTCCGATCAGCGCCCCGCAATCTTGCGCATGGTTTTTGTTTTTCGAAGCGTCCCTTCTTTCGAGAACCCATGAAAGAAGACCTCTATGTTCAATAAGCATTCAGTCGAGATCGACTGGGGCGGACGCCCTCTCAAGCTCGAAACCGGCAAGATCGCCCGTCAGGCCGATGGTGCCGTCATCGCCACCTATGGCGAGACCGTGGTGCTTGCCACCGTCGTCGCGGCCAAGGCGCCGCGCGAAGGCGTCGACTTCCTGCCGCTGACTGTCGACTACCAGGAGAAGACCTACGCTGCGGGGCGCATTCCCGGCGGCTATTTCAAGCGCGAGGGCCGTCCGACCGAGAAGGAGACGCTGGTCTCCCGCCTGATCGACCGTCCGATTCGTCCGCTGTTCGTCGACGGTTGGCGCAACGAGACCCAGGTGATCGTCACCGTGCTCTCGCACGACATGGAAAACGATCCCGACATCGTGGCGATGGTCGCGGCTTCCGCCGCTCTGACGCTGTCCGGCGTGCCGTTCAAGGGCCCGATCGGCGCGGCCCGCGTCGGCTTTGCCAATGACGAATTCGTCCTCAACCCGACGCTCGACGAGATGGTCGATACCCAGCTCGACCTCGTCGTCGCCGGCACCGCCGACGCCGTGCTGATGGTGGAATCGGAAGCCAAGGAGCTCAACGAAGACGTGATGCTCGGCGCCGTGATGTTCGGTCACCGCCACTTCCAGCCGGTCATCAACGCGATCATCGAGCTCGCCGAGAAGGCTGCGAAGGAGCCGCGCGAAGTCACCGCGATCGACAATTCGGCGATCGAGAAGGAAATGCTCGGCCTGATCGAGCAGGAGCTGCGCGCCGCCTACGCGATCCCCGTGAAGCAAGAGCGCTATGCCGCCGTCGGCGTCGCCAAGGAAAAGGTGCTGGCCCACTACTTCCCGGAAGGGCAGGAGCCGAAATACGACAAGCTCCGCATCGCCGGCGTGTTCAAGGAGCTCGAGGCCAAGATCGTTCGCTGGAACATCCTCGACACCGGCAAGCGCATCGACGGCCGCGACGTCAAGACGGTGCGCAACATCGTCGCCGAAGTCGGCGTGCTGCCCCGCGCCCACGGCTCGGCGCTGTTCACCCGCGGCGAGACCCAGGCGATGGTCGTGACCACGCTCGGCACCGGTGAGGACGAGCAGTACATCGACGCGCTGTCGGGGACGTACAAGGAAACGTTCCTGCTGCACTACAATTTCCCGCCCTACTCGGTCGGCGAGACCGGCCGCCTCGGCGGCACCAAGCGCCGCGAGATCGGCCACGGCAAGCTCGCTTGGCGCGCGATCCACCCGGTGCTGCCGCCGCATCACGAGTTCCCCTACACCACGCGCGTGGTGTCGGAGATCACCGAATCCAACGGCTCCTCCTCGATGGCTTCGGTCTGCGGCGCCTCGCTGGCGCTGATGGATGCCGGCGTGCCGTTGAAGCGGCCGACCGCGGGCATCGCGATGGGCCTGATCCTCGAGGACAAGCGCTTTGCGGTTCTCTCGGACATTCTCGGTGACGAGGACCATCTCGGCGACATGGACTTCAAGGTCGCCGGTACCGAGCAGGGCATCACCTCGCTCCAGATGGACATCAAGATCGAGGGCATCACCGAAGAGATCATGCGCGTCGCCCTTGGCCAGGCCAAGGAAGGCCGCATCCACATCCTCGGCGAGATGGCGAAGGCCCTGACCGCGGCCCGCGCCGAGCTCGGCGAATACGCGCCGCGTATCGAGACCTTCAAGATCCCGACCGATAAGATCCGCGAAGTGATCGGCACCGGCGGCAAGGTGATCCGCGAGATCGTCGAGAAGACCGGCGCCAAGGTCAACATCGAGGACGACGGCACCGTGAAGGTCGCCTCCAGCGACGGCGAGGCGATGAAGGCGGCGATCAAGTGGATCAAGTCGATCGCGTCCGAGCCGGAAGTCGGCCAGATCTATGACGGCACCGTCGTCAAGGTGATGGAGTTCGGCGCCTTCGTGAACTTCTTCGGCTCCAAGGACGGCCTCGTCCACATCAGCCAGCTCGCGGCCAGCCGCGTGCAGAAGACCTCCGACGTCGTCAAGGAAGGCGACAAGGTCAAGGTCAAGCTGCTCGGCTTCGACGACCGCGGCAAGACCCGCCTGTCGATGAAGGTGGTCGACCAGACCACCGGCGAGGACCTCGAGGCCAAGGACAAGGCCGCCGAGGGCGAGAAGGCCCCGCGCGAAGCAGCCGGCGAGTAAGTCCCGCTACACGGTCAAAAGCACGAAGGGCGGCCGAAAGGCCGCCCTTTTTGTTTTATTGCTTCGATCGATCAGCGCACTGCTCTTCACCTCTCCCTATGGGAGAGGTGAATCAGCCTCACGCCGCGAGATCGAACCGATCGAGGTTCATCACCTTGGTCCAGGCCTTGGCGAAGTCCTTCACGAACTTCTCCTTGGAGTCCGAGGTGGCATAGACCTCGGCGAAGGCGCGGAGCTGCGAGTGCGAGCCGAAGATCAAGTCGGAGCGCGTGCCGGTCCACTTCACCGCGTTGGTCTTGCGGTCGCGGGCCTCATAGGTGCCGTCGGCAACCGGCGCCCATTGCGTGCTCATGTCGAGCAGGTTGACGAAGAAGTCGTTGCTCAGCGTTCCCACCTTCGCGGTGAGGACACCATGCTTCGAACCGTTCGCATTGGCGCCGAGCACACGCAGGCCGCCGACCAGCACGGTCAGCTCGGGCCCGGTGAGCTTCAACAGCTGCGCGCGATCGACGAGCGCCTCTTCGGGCATCATGAACTGATGCTTCTTGCCGATGTAGTTGCGGAAACCATCGGCCCGCGGCTCCAGCGGGGCGAAGGAGGCCGCATCCGTCTGCTCCTGCGAGGCGTCCATCCGACCCGGCGCGAAGGCGACCTTGACGTCGACGCCGGCATCCTTGGCGGCCTTCTCGACCGCAGCGGTGCCGCCGAGCACGATCAGGTCCGCAAGCGAGACCTTTTTCGCGCCTGAGGACGCGTTGAAGTCCTTCTGGATCGCTTCGAGCTTGCCGAGAACCTTGGCGAGCTGAGCCGGCTGGTTCACCTCCCAGTCCTTCTGGGGCGCGAGGCGAATGCGTGCGCCGTTGGCGCCGCCACGCTTGTCCGAGCCGCGGAACGTCGAGGCCGACGCCCAGGCGGTCGAGACGAGCTCCGACACCGACAGACCCGAGGCCAGGATCTTGGTCTTCAGCGAAGCAATGTCCTGCTCGCCGACCAGCTCGTGATTCACGGCCGGAATCGGATCCTGCCAGATCAGCGTCTCCTTCGGCACCAGCGGGCCCAAGTAACGCACGAGCGGGCCCATATCGCGATGGGTGAGCTTGAACCAGGCGCGGGCGAAGGCGTCCGCCAACTGATCGGGATGCTCGAGGAAGCGCCGCGAGATCTTCTCATAGGCCGGATCGAAGCGGAGCGAGAGATCCGTCGTCAGCATGGTCGGCACATGCTTCTTGGACTTGTCGAAGGCATCGGGAATAATGGCCTCGGCGTTCTTGGCCTTCCACTGCTGCGCACCCGACGGAGCCTTCGTCAGCTCCCATTCGTACTTGAACAGGTTCTCGAAGAAGGAGTTGCTCCACTTGGTGGGCGTCTGCGACCAGGTGACTTCCGGGCCGCCGGTGATCGCATCGGCGCCGACGCCGGTGCCGTGCTTGCTTTTCCAGCCGAGGCCCTGATCTTCCAGCGCGCCCGCTTCCGGTTCCGGACCGACCAGCGACGGATCGCCCGCACCGTGGGCCTTGCCGAAAGTGTGGCCGCCGGCGATCAGTGCGACGGTTTCCTCGTCGTTCATCGCCATGCGGAAGAAGGTCTCGCGGATGTCCTTGGCCGCCGCGATCGGATCCGGCTTGCCGTTCGGGCCTTCCGGATTGACGTAGATGAGGCCCATCTGCACCGCGCCGAGCGGCTCGGCGAGCTGGCGCTCACCGCTGTAGCGCTCATCGCCGAGCCAAGTCCCCTCAGGACCCCAATAGAGCTCTTCCGGCTCCCAGACGTCGGCGCGGCCACCCGCAAAACCAAACGTCTTGAAGCCCATCGATTCCAGCGCGACGTTGCCGGCCAGCACCATCAAATCGGCCCAAGAGATCTTGCGGCCGTATTTCTGCTTGATCGGCCAGAGCAGACGGCGTGCCTTGTCGAGGTTGGCGTTATCGGGCCAGCTGTTGAGCGGCGCGAAGCGCTGCTGACCGGCGCCGGCGCCACCACGGCCATCGGTGATGCGGTAAGTGCCCGCGCTGTGCCAGGCCATGCGGATCATCAGGCCGCCGTAATGACCGAAGTCGGCCGGCCACCATTCCTGCGAATCCGTCATCAGGGCGGTCAGGTCCTTGATAACGGCGTTCAGATCGAGCGACTTGAACTCCTTGGCATAGTCGAATTCTTTGCCCATCGGATCGGACAGGTCGGAATTCTTGTGCAGCATCTCGATGCTGAGCTGGGTTGGCCACCAGTCGCGGTTCACGCGCGTGGGTTTTCCGCCCGTAAACGGGCACTTCGAAGTGTCATCCATGATTACCTCCTCTGGTGGCGTCCGACGGCGCCTTTGACCAGGTAGAACCACTCTAAGCACCGCCTCCTATCAGGGGAAGTTGACTTTAATGATCGCTGCGATAGGATTTTCTGATGATAAACCTGACGCTGCGCCAGCTCCGCTATTTCGATGCGCTGGCGCGCCACGGTCATTTCGGCGCGCGGCCGAGGCCTGCTCGATCTCACAGCCGGCCTTGTCGATGCAGATCAAGGAGTTGGAAGAGACCCTCGGCGGCCTGCTGCTGGAGCGCAGCGCGCGGCAGGTCGCGCTGACCCGGTTCGGCGAGGAACTCGCGCAACGCGTCCGCGACATTTTGCGCTCGGTCGATGAGCTCGGCGATTTCGCCCGAGCATCACAGGACCGCTTCGCCGGCCGCCTGCGCATTGGCATGATTCCGACCATCGCGCCCTATCTCTTGCCCAAGATCACCAAAAACCTCACGCGCATGCATCCGGAGCTCGACATCCGCGTGCGTGAGACCATGACGCCACGGCTGATCCAGGAGCTGATCGAGGGCCGGCTCGACACCGCCATCGTCGCGCTGCCGGTATCCGAGCCCTCGCTCACCGAGGTCGCGCTGTTCGACGAGAAATTCCTGCTGGTGCGGCCGGGCGCGGACGAGGGCACTCCGGTGCCGTCGCGCGAGATGATGCGCGAGTTGCGGTTGTTGCTGCTCGAAGAGGGACATTGTTTCCGCGATCAGGCGCTGTCCTTCTGCAATATGCAATCGGCGCCGCCGCGCGAGATGCTGGATGCCAACTCGCTCTCGACGTTGGTCCAAATGGTCAGTGCCGGCATCGGCGTCACCTTGATCCCGGAGATGGCGGTGCCGGTGGAGACGCGATCGGCTTCGGTCTCGCTGGCGCGCTTCCGCGACCCCGAGCCCTCCCGCACCATCGGCATGGTCTGGCGTAAGACCAGCCCGCTGGCGCGACAGCTGCTGCAAATCTCCGAGGTGGTGTGCCTGTCGGCCGGCAAGGCGCGCCCGCGTCAGGCTGCGCGCAGTCAGCGGGCTTGAGCGCCGGATGCCGCATCTGATCATCCGCCCCGCCCGCGCCGACGAATATGACGAGGTCGGCCGCATCTGGATGGAGAGCTGGGTCTCGACCGGCCTCGCTGAGGCCAGCGACTTCCTGCTGGCCAACCTGCGTGCGCGCATCCGGCGCGAGATCGAGAACGGCTGGAGCCTGTTCGTCGCCGACGACAACGGCACGATCGCCGCCATGCTGGCGCTGCATCTGCCGAAGCGCTATCTCGACATGCTTTTCGTCGCGCCCGCCTATCAGGGGCAATCGCTCGGACGGCAATTGCTCGCCTTCACGCGCACGCAACTGCCCGACGAAATGCACCTGCGCTGCGTGCGCGAGAACGAGAAGGCCTGGCGCTGGTACGAGCGCGAGGGATTTGTATTCGAGAAGGAAGAGGTCGAACCGTCGAACGGCTTCATGATGAAGTACTATCGATGGAAGAACAACGGAAATGCCCCATGATCAAGCTCTATTGGTCACCCCGCTCGCGCTCGTTCACGACGCTCTGGCTGATGGAGGAGAGCGGCCTGCCCTATGAGCGCGTGCTGACCGACATCTCGACCGGTGCGCAGAAGGCGCCGGACTATTTGAAGATCAACCCGATGGGCAAAGTGCCGGCGCTGACCGATGGCGACGCCGCGCTCGGCGAGGCCGCTGCGATCTGTGCCTACATTGGCGATCGCTATCCCGAGACCAAGCTCGCTCCCGCTGTGACCGATCCGCGCCGCGCGCGCTATCTGCAATGGCTGTTCTTCTCGCCGGGCTGCATCGAGCCCGCCATCATCCAGATTTACACCAAGATCGAGATCCCGGCCTCAACCGCGGCCTGGGGCAGCGCGACACAGGTCTTCGACGTGCTGGAAGCCGCGCTCGAGAAGGGGCCGTGGATTTTGGGCAACGATTTTTCCGCTGCCGACATCACCATCGGCTCCGGCCTGAACTTCGCGGTGCGCCTGTTCAAGATGGTGCCGTCGCGCCCGGCGTTCGATGCCTATCTCGCGCGCTGCATGGCACGGCCGGCATTCCAGCGCGCCGAGAAGATCGCGGCGGGGTAAACGAGCTCTCGTAGGGTGGGCAAAGCGTAAGCGTGCCCACCATCTGTTTCGAATTGTCGAGAGATGGTGGGCACGTCGCTTGCGCTCCTTTGCCCACCCTACGGCGTCCTATTCCGTCTTCAAATCGTCAGGTCTCGGCATCAGGATGATGTTGTAGCCGGAATCGACGTAGTGGATCTCGCCGGTCACGCCGCCGGAGAGGTCCGACAGCAGATACAGCGCCGAGCCGCCGAGCTCGTCGAGCGTGACGCCGCGGCGCAGCGGCGCATGCTTCTGCATGAATGCGAACATCGCCCGCGCCTCGCCGATGCCGGAGCCGGCCAGTGTCCGGATGGGGCCTGCGGAGATCGCGTTGACGCGGATGCCGCGCGGTCCGAAATCCGCGGCGAGATAGCGCACGGAGGCTTCCAGCGCCGCCTTGGCCACGCCCATCACGTTGTAATTCGGCATCGCACGCTCCGAGGCGCCGAAGGTCAGCGTGATCATGCTGCCGCCCTCCGTCATCAACTCGGCGGCGCGTTTTGCGACCTCCGTGAAGGAGAAGCAGGAGATCACCATGGTGCGCGAGAAATTCTCGCGGCTGGTGTCAGCGTAGCGGCCCTTCAGCTCGTTCTTGTCGGCGAAGCCGATCGCGTGGATCACGAAATCGAGCTGGCCCCACTTGTCGCGGAGCGCAGCGAAGGTCGCATCGACGCTGGCGATATCCTCGACGTCGCACGGCAGCACCAGATCGACGCCGAGCTGCTCCGCCAGCGGCTTGACGCGCTTGCCCAGGGCCTCGCCCTGGAAGGTGAAGGCGAGCTCGGCGCCGTGGGCATGCAGCGTCTTCGCCATGCCCCAGGCGATCGAATGATCATTGGCGATGCCCATGATCAGACCGCGCTTGCCTTTCATCAAACCTTCCATCTCACGATCACCTTCCGCTTTCGTCATGCCCGGGCATAGCCGTCTGAAGGACGGCGTCGCTTCGCTCGCCTATGTCCCGGGCATCCACGCCCTTCGAAACCTGAGGCCAAGACGTGGATGGCCGGGACATCATGCGCGAAGACGCGCTTCGCGCTTTTGCCCTGCCATGACGAGAAATCAACGGTGCGCCAACAACGCCGTCACGCATCCAGCCGGCTGAACACCAGCGTGGCGTTGGTGCCGCCGAAGCCGAAGGAGTTCGACAGCACGGTGCCGATCTTGACGTTGTCGATGCGCTTGCGCACGATCGGCATGTCCGCGAACACGGGATCGAGCTCCTGGATGTGCGCGCTCTCGCAGATGAAGCCGTTGTTCATCATCAGCAGCGAATAGATCGCCTCCTGCACGCCGGTGGCGCCCAGCGAGTGGCCGGTCAGCGCCTTGGTCGCCGAGATCGGCGGGCACTTCTCGCCAACGCCGAAAACTCTGCGGATCGCATCGATCTCCGGCGGATCGCCGGCTGGCGTCGAGGTCGCGTGCGGATTGATGTAATCGACCTTGGTCTTCACCGTCGACATCGCCATGCGCATGCAGCGCTCGGCGCCTTCGCCCGATGGTGCGACCATGTCGTAACCGTCCGAGGTCGCGCCATAACCGACGATCTCGCCATAGATGCGCGCGCCGCGCGCCTTTGCATGCTCGAGCTCTTCCAGCACCAGCACGCCGGCGCCGCCGGCGATGACGAAGCCGTCGCGATTGACGTCGTAGGGACGCGAGGCCGTGGCGGGCGTGTCATTGTACTTCGAGGACATCGCGCCCATGGCGTCGAATAGCACCGACAGCGACCAGTCCAGCTCTTCGCAGCCGCCGGCGAAGATGACATCCTGCTTGCCGATCTGGATCGTCTCATAGGCGTTGCCGACGCAATGGTTCGACGTCGCGCAGGCCGAGGAGATCGAATAGTTCACGCCCTTGATCTTGAACCAGGTCGCAAGCGTCGCGGAGGCCGTGGACGACATCGCCTTCGGCACGGCAAACGGTCCGACGCGCTTCGGTCCCTTGCTGCGGGTGATGTCGGCGGATTCGACGATGGTGCGCGCCGAGGGGCCGCCGGAGCCCATGATGATGCCGGTTCGGATGTTGGAGACTTCGTCAGGCGACAGACCGGAATCCTGGATCGCCTGCTCCATCGCGACGTGATTCCACGCCGCGCCCTGACCGAGGAAACGCATGGCACGGCGGTCGACCACCGTCGCAGGATCGAGCGTCGGCTCGCCTTGCACCTGCGAACGGAAGCCGAGCTCGGCATATTTCTCAGCCCGCGAAATGCCCGACTTCGCCTCGTGCAGGCTCGCAAGCACTTCCTGGGTGTTGTTTCCGATCGACGAGACGATGCCCATCCCGGTGACCACAACCCGCCTCATGACAGCCTCGCCTAAATCGTTGCCTTCTTGGTGATGCGCTCAGCCCAGGCTCGTGCCCTGCTTGAACAGGCCGACCTTCAGGTCCTTGGCGCGATAAATAATCTGGTCATCGACCGAAAGCCACCCGTCGGCGATACCGAGCACGAGCTTTGCCCGCATCACGCGTTTGATATCGACGTTGTACACAACCTTGCGGGCCTCGGTCAGCACCTGGCCGCCGAACTTCAACTCGCTGAGGCCGAGCGCGCGGCCGCGACCTTCGCCACCGCTCCAGCCGAGATAGAAGCCGACCATCTGCCACAGCGCATCAAGACCGAGGCAGCCGGGCATCACCGGATCGTTCTTGAAGTGGCAGCCGAAGAACCAGAGGTCGGGCTTCACGTCGAGCTCGGCGCGCACCAGGCCCTTGCCGAACTCCCCGCCATTGTCGCTAATTTCCGTGATGCGGTCGAACATCAGCATCGGCGGCAGCGGCAACTGGGCATTGCCCGGGCCGAACATCTCGCCGCGGGCACACGCCAGCAGATCTTCGTATTCGTAACCGTTGCGCCTGTTCAGCATGCATGAGCCTCTGTTCTAATCCCGATTGAGCGACGTTTTTTGGCGAAAATGGGCCCCGTCTCGGTCGAAGTCCCGATGGACTGCGGACGGGCCGCCATGCCTGGCTGCGCCAAAATCGGCTAAGCGGAACCGCGCGCTCTCTAACACAGGCATTTCGGGTCGCAAAGCGCGTCCATGAAGGTAAAATGACCGCCTCCCTCGCCCGGTTCCAAGTCTGATTAGAACCTCTCTAGTTGCGAGAAACTTGCATCTGCATCTTTCTGTTCTTATATTGCAGGGAGATATTGTTCACGCGTGCCCGAAATCTGGAAATGAGCGAGAATACCGCGCCCCATCACGACGACGACGTCCATTCCGCGGCCCTCTTGTCCGGCCGCCAGCCGGCCCTGACCGGCTGCCCGTGGCACGACGTCAACGAAATGCTCCAGTCCGCGGGGCTCCGCCCGACGCGCCAGCGCATGGCGCTCGGCTGGCTCTTATTCGGCAAGGGTGCGCGCCACCTCACGGCTGAAATGCTCTATGAGGAAGCGACGCTGGCCAAGGTTCCGGTATCGCTGGCGACCGTCTACAACACGCTGAACCAGCTCACCGATGCCGGCCTGCTGCGCCAGGTCAGCGTCGACGGCACCAAGACCTATTTCGACACCAACGTCACCACGCACCACCACTACTACCTCGAGAACAGCCATGAGCTGGTCGATATCGAGGATCCGCATCTGGCGCTGTCCAAGATGCCCGAGGTGCCCGAGGGTTACGAGATCTCGCGCATCGACATGGTCGTGCGCCTGCGCAAGAAGCGCTGAGATCGCGCTCCAGTGTCGTCCCGGCCTAGCGCGCAATTGCGCGCGGGGGGCCGGGACCCATAACCACAAATCTGAGTTGTTTTTAAAGGCGTCGACCCGCGTGCCTTATCGAGGAATCACGCGGTATGGGTCCCGGCCTTCGCCGGGACGACAATGACGCGTCAGTTCACCTGCTCGTCCGAGTAGACGCCCCAGAGGCGCTCCTGCTGGATCCAGCCGTCAAAACCGTTGCCGGTGACGTGGCACCAGTTTGCGGTGCACTTCCTCACCTGCGTGACGACGCCGACCTGGAGCTTGGCTGCAACCGCGCTATCGGGATCGGGACGGTCGTAGATCGGCGCGAGGTCGTCCTTGTGCTTCATGGTGACGACCGCGGTGCGGCGACCCGACAGCAGCGAGTGATAGACCCAGCCCTCGGCGCCTTCGGAATCGCGCACCCGGCGCCAGTTCTCGAATTCAGCGGTGATTTCGACCGGCAGGCCGGCGCGGGTATAGACCCAGGCCACGTCATTGTCCTTGGTCGGGCCGCCGCGAACGTTGACGTGATCCGACTTGAGGCTGACATAGCGCGGCACCGGCAGCCCGCTGGCGGTCTGGGGGGTGTTGTCCTTCGCCGAATGCGAGGGGCTGACCGAGGCGCTCAACCAGGTACAAACGAGCGCCATCACCGTACAAAAACGCCCCAACGCCATCAAACCCGTCTCCTGTCGAAGACCCGCCCGAGCCGGGTCCTCACCCCAAAATCCAAAACCGTGCCGCATCAGCCCCAGTCCCGCCCCACGCGGGTGTTCCCCAAAGCAGGTCCGCAAGCCCTGGTTCTTGTCTTGGCTCGGCCTTCTGCTAGAGAGGACGGACGCTTGAACAACCAGTTTGCCCCGATTTTCCGGCCGGAAATATCGGGAGAGCTTGAAGGAAACGCCGGGGACGACACGGCAAGGGCAGTGTCGAACAACCGGGTTAATGAGGCCTCAACGGCCGGCCTTTGGTGACAGAGGCGGCCTGCGACGCTTCATGAGGCAGGACATGTCGGTGAAGAAAAAGCCCCTCGTCGTGGTGACGCGCAAGCTGCCGGATTCGATCGAGACGCGGATGCGCGAGCTGTTCGACGCACGGATCAATCTCGACGACACGCCGATGGCGGCCGAGCAGATCGCGGAAGCCGCGCGCACCGCCGACGTGCTGGTTCCGACCGTGACCGACCACATCAGCGCCGATGTCGTCAATCAGCCAGACTGCAAGCTCCGCCTGATCGCCAATTTCGGCAACGGCGTCGACAATATCGACGTCGAGGCCGCGCACGCCCGCGGCATCACCGTCACCAACACGCCAAAAGTTCTGACCGAAGACACCGCCGACATGACGATGGCGCTGATCCTCGCGGTGCCGCGCCGGATGATCGAAGGCGCCTCGATCCTGACCGAAGGAAAACCCTGGCCGGGCTGGTCGCCGACCTGGATGCTCGGCCATCGCATCGGCGGCAAACGGCTCGGCATCATCGGCATGGGCCGCATCGGCCAGGCGGTGGCGCGCCGCGCCCGCGCCTTCGGCCTGCAGATCCACTATCACAACCGCCGCCCCGTCGCGCCGAAGATCGCCGAAGAGCTGGGCGCGACCTATTGGGAAAGCCTCGACCAGATGCTGGCGCGGATGGACATCATCTCGGTGAACTGTCCGCACACGCCGGCGACCTATCATTGCTCTCGGCGAGGCGGCTGAAGCTGATCCGGAAGGACGCCTACATCGTCAACACCGCGCGCGGCGAAGTGACTGACGAGGACACGCTGATCAAGCTGATCGAAGGCGGCGAGATCGGCGGCGCCGGCCTCGACGTCTATGAGCACGAGCCCGCGGTCAATCCAAAACTGGTGCGGCTCGCAAAGGCCGGCAAGGTCACGCTGCTGCCGCACATGGGCTCGGCCACGATCGAGGGCCGTGTCGAGATGGGCGAGAAGGTGATCATCAACATCCGCACCTTCCTCGACGCCCACAAGCCGCCGGATCGCGTGCTGCCGAGCATGCTCTGATCGCGTGCGGCGATCAGGTGCGGTGGGCGCTGAGGTCGGTGACGACGGGCCCATCGCCGTTGAGCGGATTGGCCGGATCTCGCCCGTAGCGCAGCGTCTCGAAGCGCATCGCGCGCGCATCGATCATCAGGAGGCGGCCGATGAGGCCGTCGCCAAAGCCGACGATCTCGCGGATCGCCTCCAGCGCCATCATCGAGCCGAGCACGCCCGCGAGAGCCCCCATGACGCCGGCCTCGGCGCAGGCCGGCACCGTGCCGGGCGGCGGCGCCTCCGGAAACAGGCAGCGATAGGTCGGATTGAATTCGCCCTGCTCGTTCTTCTCATGTGCGCGGATGGTGGTGAGCGAGCCGTCGAAGGTGCCGAGCGCCGCCGTGATCAGCGGCCGCTTCGCGAAGAAGCAGGCGTCCGAGACCAGATAGCGCGTCGAGAAATTGTCCGAGCCGTCGAGCACGAGGTCGTAATCGCCGATCAGGCTGAGCGCATTGTCGGCGTTGAGCCAGGTGGCATGGCCGACGAAACGGACATGCGGATTGAGCGCCGCAATCCGCTCGGCGGCGCTTTCGACCTTGTGCCGTCCGATATCGGGCGTCGTATGGATCACCTGGCGCTGCAGGTTGGACAGCGACACCACGTCGTCATCGACAACGCCGAGCGTGCCGACGCCGGCGGCGGCCAGATACATCAAAGCGGGCGCGCCGAGCCCGCCGGCGCCGATCACCAGCACAGAGGCCCGCTTCAGCGCAGCCTGGCCGGGACCGCCGACATCGCGCAGCACGATATGGCGGGCATAGCGTTCGAGTTCGTCCGGGCTCAGCATCGTCCTTCGTTCCTCTCACCCTCATGGTGCAGAGGCGCAAAGCGCCGTCTCGAACCATGAAAGGCCCCGATCTCGCCCGTGGCCATCCTTCGAGACGCGGCCTTGAGGCCGCTCCTCAGGATGAGGACTTGAGTTCGTGGCCTCTATCGCCACCTGAACCACCCCATCATTGGTCGCGACCAAGGAGATGTGCTTCAATGACATGGCGTTCAATGGGCTGGCTGGATTTGTCATGAGATCGATGCTTGCGGCAACACTGATGTTTGCGGCTGCCACAGGCGCGAACGCCCAGATGACGGCGCCTCAGGCCTCCGGCACCAAGCCGAAGACGGTCCAGACCGTGCCGATCCAGCCTCCCAGGATGCAGACTCCGTCGGCCACAGTGGATGCCATGGCAAGAGCTGAGCGGCTGGCGCTCCAGTCCGACCTCGCCTGGGTCGGCCAGTATAACGGCGCCATCACCGGCGACGTCAGCGAGCGCATGGTCAACGCCATCAAGGAGTACCAGAAGGCCAAGGGCAGCAAGCCGACCGGCGTGCTCAATCCGCAGGAGCGCGCCGCACTTGCCGAGACGGCACGAAAGAAACAGGAGAGCGTCGGCTGGAAGATCGTGACGGAGCCGACCAGCGGCGCCCGGCTCGGCATCCCCGGCAAGCTGGTTCCGCAGCAGGCGAGCGACGCCAACGGCTCGAAATGGACCTCGCCGACCGGCACGGTTCAGGTGCTGCTCAGCCGCCGCAAAGAGGCGAACCCGACCTCGGCAAAGCTCGCCGATTTGGAGAAGGAGCCGTCCGGGCGCAAGGTCGATTACACCGTGGTGAAGCCCGACTTCTTCGTGCTGTCGGGATTGCAGGGTCTGAAGAAGTTTTATGTCCGCGGCACCTTCAAAGGCGACGAGGTCCGCACCATGACGATCCTCTACGACCAGGCGACCGAGAACACGGTCGAGCCGGTCGTGATCGCGATGTCGAGCGCGTTCAATGCATTTCCGTCGGGACCGCAAGCCGGGCCGCCGCCGCGCAAGACCGTTGAATACGGCACCGGCATCGTCGTCAGCGACGATGGTGCGATCGTCACCGACCGCCTCGTCACCGATGGCTGTCTCGCGATCACGATCGCCGGCTATGGCAGCGCCGACCGTCTCGCCGAGGACAAGGAGCACGATCTCGCGCTCCTGCACATTTACGGCGCGCGCGGCCTGAAGCCGCTCAGCCTCGTCGGCGGTACGGCAAAGACGAGTGTCGATGTCGTCGGTATCGCCGATCCGCAGAGCCAGGGCGGCGCGGCCGGCGTGTCGAGCCTCAAGTCCGCGCTGGCGCCGGTGACGAGCAGCGATTTCGCGCTGTCGCCTCCGCCGGCGGTCGGCTTCTCCGGCACCCCGGCCATCGACGCCGACGGCAAGTTCGCGGGCGTCGCGCTGCTGAAGCCGGCGATGGTCGCGGGCCCCGCGACATCAGTGCCGGCGTCACAGGCGGTGATGGTCGCCGCGGAGAGGGTGCGCGATTTCCTCAAGGCGAATGGTGTCGCGGCGAACGGCACCTCGACGGACGCAAAAGCCGCCGTCGTCCGCGTGATCTGCGTGCGGAAGTAGCGCGCTGCAAACGTCTCCATCCTCGTGTCCCGGACTCGCTGCAGCGCTTGCGCTGCTGCGCTGAGCCGGGACCCACGCTTCCTCAAATTCCGTCCAGATGATTTTCTGGGCCCCGGCTCTGCAGCGCATCGCTTTGCGCTGCGCTTTGTCCGGGGCACGACGGTGAAACAGTACGACTACGGATCCGGTAATGGTACGGATTCGCTGGCATTCGCTATTCCGCCATCATCGTTACCGTTGATTCGGACCTCCGCGATCCCCTTTGGATCGGGCCGGCACGTCCTGAGCGAGAAGAGCTCTGCATCGAGATCGATGCACGTTCGCGTGGCGTATTCCTGACCCAAGCATTCCAAAGGATTGATCTTCAATGCACACGATCGTACTGGCTACCCAAAAGGGTGGCAGCGGCAAGAGCACGCTTGCCATTGGCCTCGCGCTCGCCGCCAAGCAGGCCGGCTTCACCGTCCGCCTGATCGAGACCGACCCGCAGGGCACCCTGTCCAGCTGGCAGCGCCGCCGCACCACGGATGATCTCGTCGTCGAGCCGATCTATCACGCCGCCGACATCGCGCCGCGCCTGAAAATGCTGTCCGATAGCGGTCTTCAACTCGCGGTCGTCGACACCGCGGCCGGTCTCAGTGCCGCCACCACCGCTGCGATCCGCCATTCCGATCTCTGCCTGATCCCGGCCCGCCCGAGCGTCGCCGACATCGAGGCGACCGCTTCGACGCTCAGCGTCGCGCGCGCCTGGAAGCGGCCCTTTGCCTTCGTGCTGAACCAGACGCCGATCCGCGGCCAGCGCATCGACAATGCCGCCAACACCCTCGCCGAGGAAGCCGCGCTCGATCTCGCCGAGGTGCTCGCGCGTCCGCTGATCGTGATGCGCAACGATCACCAGGACTCACTCGCGAACGGTCTCGCGGTCAGCGAATTCGCGCCGAGCGGCAAATCGGCGGACGAGATCCGCGGCCTCTGGCAGTGGATCGAGACCCGGCTCGAACTCTCCGCCACAACCCATCTGCTGACCGACCAGATGATGTCGGCTGCGGACGGCATGCTGCATGTCACCGCCGAGCTTTCGGCGGACGAGACCAAGACACTGGCGTCCTGAGCGGGGCGATCGCTCGGACGGCAGCGGGCTCTTCACTATCCGGTTGAAGAGCCCAAGCGACGAAGCAATCCGGCCACCAGCCCGGCCGGGTTGCTTCGCTTCGCGTTTTTTTGGGAAGCTCCATCCATCCGTCATTGCGAGGAGCCCTTGCGACGAAGCAATCCAGGCTATGTCCTCGGAAAGATTCTGGATTCGGGCTCTCGGCACCAGACAGCAGCCGACCTCGCTGTCGGCAGCTCCCCATCCTCCGACTCCGATCCCGTTACATCAAGCGCGGGTCCGCCATCGGCCGGTGCCAAACTCGCAATGACGCTTGTGGTGAACTGGTCGCCCTCGTCGGGACTCAACGCCGTTGGGCCGCTCGCCTGATCCTCACTTCTGACATTTCGGACACCAAAAGGTCGAACGGCCGTTCTGCGTAAACCGCTTGATCGTGCCGCCGCAGCGCGGCGTCGTGCATTTCTCGCCTTCGCGGTCGTAGACCTTGAACGAGTGCTGGAAATAGCCGAGCTCGCCCGAGGTCTGGCGGTGATCGCGCAGTGACGATCCGCCGGCCTTGATGGCGTCGTTCAGCACGGTGTGGATCGCGCCGACCAATCGCTTGGCATGATCCGTCGGCTCGCCCCCGGCAACGCCCTTGCGTTGTCCGGCCTTGGTCGACAACGTCGCGGCGATCCGGCGCGGCGACAGATGCGAGCGGTGCAGCGCCTCGCAGACATAGATGTTGCCGAGCCCCGCCACCACGCGCTGATCGAGCAGCGCCGCCTTCAGGCTCGTGGTCTTGCCGGCGCAGGACCGCGCCAGCATCGCGGCATCGAACTCGTTGCCGAGCGGCTCGGGACCGAGCCCGCGCAGTAGCGGCTCGTCTTCGAGCGCAGCGCGCGCGATCACTTTCATGTAACCGAAGCGGCGCGGGTCGTTGAAGACGATGTCGGCGCCCGAGGACATCCGAAACAGCACGTGGTCATGCGCTGAGTCCTTGCCGCGGAGATAGTGAAACGCGCCGGGCGCGGCATCGTTGTCCGGCTTGATGACGCGGAACGAGCCCGACATGCCCAGATGCATCAGGAGCACGTCGCCGGAGGCGAGATCGGCCATGAGATATTTTGCGCGGCGGCCGAGCCCGGTGACGACCTGCCCCTTGAGCCGCGCCACGAAGTCCGGCTGGAACGGAAAGCGCAAATCCGGCCGCCGGGCCTCCGCGTTGAGGATTTTCGCCCCCTCCATGACGGGCTGAAGGCCGCGGCGGACAGTCTCGACTTCGGGCAATTCAGGCATGGTCGGGCATTCACCTTATGAGGGCGGTGTGATAGCGCCATTGCGGCGGGCGCGCTATGGTCCGCCTCGTGGAGTAGAGTAATGGATCGGCCGGGCGAAACCACGCATTTTGGCTTCAGGGACGTCCCCTTGGGGGACAAGCAGACGCTGGTGAACGATGTGTTTCACAGCGTGGCCTCGCGCTATGATTTGATGAACGACCTGATGTCCGGTGGCCTGCACCGGGTCTGGAAGGACATCATGATCAACGCGCTCGACCCGCCGAGGAGCGACCGGCCGTTCGCGCTGCTCGACGTCGCCGGCGGCACCGGTGACATCTCGTTCCGCGCCGCCAAGGCGGCAGGCTCTGGCTTCCATGCCACCGTCTGCGACATCAACACCGACATGCTGGCCGTGGGCCGCGAGCGCGCCATGAAGCGGCATCTCGAGACCCGGGTCGATTTCGTCGAGGGCAATGCCGAAACGCTCGCCTTCGCCGATCGCAGCTTCGATGCCTATACGATCGCTTTCGGCATCCGCAACGTGCCGCAGATCGACCTTGCGCTACGCGAGGCCTATCGCGTGCTCAAGCCCGGCAGCCGCTTCCTGTGCCTGGAATTCTCGACCGTCGAGATGCCGGGCCTTGATCGCCTTTACAATCTGTTCTCGTTCAAGGTGATCCCGCCGCTTGGCCGCATGGTCACGGGCGACGCCGAGTCCTACCAGTACCTGGTCGAGTCGATCCGCAAGTTTCCAAAGCCAGGCGTCTTCGCCGACATGATTCGCGACGCCGGCTTTTCCCGCGTCAGCTGGCAGACACTCAGCGGCGGCATCGTCGCACTGCATTCAGGCTGGCGTTTGTGATCTCTGCCATTAGCCACATTGCGCGCCTGATCCGCGCCGCGTTCGTGTTCGCGCGTGAAGGCGTGTTCGGCTCGGTCGATCGGAGCCTGGTGCCGCCGCCGGGACAGCTCGCGCTGAAGCTGGCGCGGCTCGTCGAGCGGCGCGGCGTCAAGCACGGTCCGCGGATATCGCGCGCCCTCACCCGAATGGGCCCGGCCTATCTCAAGCTCGGGCAGTTCCTGGCAACGCGCCCCGATGTCGTCGGCGTCATCATGGCGCGCGACCTCGAAAGCCTCCAGGATCGCCTGCCGCCGTTTTCGCAAGCCGAAGCGGAGGCTGCGATCACGACGTCGCTGGAACGGCCCCTGACAGATGTGTTTGCGAGCTTCGGCCCGCCGGTCGCTGCCGCCTCGATCGCGCAGGTGCATCGCGGCGAGATCTTGCGCGACGGCATCCGCAAGCCGGTCGCGATCAAGGTGCTCCGGCCCAACGTCGCCGCACGTTTCCGCCGCGACCTCTCCGACTTCTTCTTTGTCGCGCACAAGGCCGAAGCCTATTCTTCCGAGGCGCGGCGCCTGCGCCTCATCGAAGTCATCAACACCATGTCGCGCTCGGTCGCGATGGAGATGGATCTGCGGCTGGAGGCCGCCGCGCTGTCAGAGATGGCGGAGAACACGCGCGACGACCCTGACTTCCGCGTGCCGACCGTCGACTGGGATCGCACCACGCACAACGTGCTGACGATGGAGTGGATCGACGGCATCGCGCTGAACGATCACAAGCGTCTTGCAGAGGCGCAGGTCGACCTGCCCGATCTCGGCCGCAAGGTGATCCAGAGCTTTTTGCGGCACGCGCTGCGCGACGGCTTCTTCCACGCCGACATGCATCCGGGCAATCTGTTCCTGGATGATACTGGCCGTCTCGTCGCGGTCGATTTCGGCATCATGGGCCGCCTCGGCATGAAGGAGCGGCGCTTCCTCGCCGAGATCCTGCTCGGCTTCATCACCCGCGACTACCGCCGCGTCGCCGAGGTGCATTTCGAGGCGGGCTACGTGCCCGCGCATCATTCGGTGGAGAATTTCGCGCAAGCGATCCGCGCCATCGGCGAGCCGATCCACAACCGCACCGCCGAGGAGATCTCGATGGCGCGGCTGCTGACGCTGCTGCTCGAGGTCACCGGCCTGTTCGACATGAGGACGCGGCCCGAGCTGATCCTGCTTCAAAAGACCATGGTTGTGGTAGAGGGCGTGGCGCGCGGCTTCGATCCCAAGCTCGACATCTGGAAGGTTGCCGACCCCGTGGTGCGCGAATGGATCGAGCGCAATCTCGGGCCGATCGGCCGGGTCCAGGGCGCGCTGGCGGGGACCGGAGACATCGCGCGCGTGCTGATGCGCCTGCCCGAGATCGCCGAGCGGTCGGTGAAGGTGCTGGAGCAGCTCGAGACTATGACGCGGGAGGGCATAGGGCTGTCGCCGGAGAGCATCGCGGCCATGGGCCGCAGCGAGGGCCGCAAGAACCGCTGGCGCACGGTGGCGCTCTGGATCATCGCCGCGACGTTCATCGGCATCCTGATCGCCGTTCGAAATCTATGATTGCACTGCAATCATACGAATGATAGCATCGCTATCATTCCGTGCTGGAGGGCGTCATGGCAAGCCTGACCATCCGCAAGCTCGACGACGCCGTCAAAACCTATCTGCGGCTGCGCTCGGCCAAGAACCACAGGTCGGTCGAGGAAGAGGTCCGGGTCATCCTGCGGGAGCTGATCGAGGGCCGCGAGGAGCCGCTGACGCCGTTTGCGGTGCCGCCTGCGGCAGCCTCAGGTCCGGCACCCCAACGGACCAGCGCCGTTCCCGAGGCCAGCGTCACCCTGATCATCGGCGGCGGCATCGCGGCCTACAAGTCGCTCGACCTGATCCGAAGGCTGAAGGAGCGCCGGATCGAGGTGCGCTGCGTGCTGACCAAGGCGGCGCAGCAATTCGTCACGCCGCTGGCCGTGAGCGCGCTGTCACATGAGCGCGTCTACACCGACCTGTTCGACCCCCAGAGCGAGTTCGATGCCGGCCATATCAGGCTCGCGCGCGACTGCGATCTGATCGTGGTGGCGCCGGCGACCGCCGACCTCCTGGCCAAGATGGCGAACGGCCATGCCGACGATCTCGCCAGCGCCATCCTGCTCGCGACCAATCGCAAGGTGCTGCTGGCGCCGGCGATGAACCCGCTGATGTGGAACAACGCGGCGACGCGCCGCAACGTCGCGCAGCTCCAGCGCGACGGCGCGGTGCTGATCGGGCCCAATTCCGGCGAGATGGCCGAGGCCGGGGAAGCCGGAACCGGCCGCATGTCCGAAGCGATCGAGATCGCCAATGTCGCCGAGCGGCTGCTGCGGCCGCCGGTGCCGCGCCCGCTCGCCGGCAAGCGCGTGCTGATCACCGCAGGTCCCACGCACGAGCCGATCGATCCGGTGCGCTACATCGCCAACCGCTCTTCCGGCAAGCAGGGCTTTGCCATTGCCGCCGCCGCGCAGGCCGCGGGCGCGGAGGTGATCCTGGTCAGCGGCCCGGTCGATCTCAGCGATCCGCAGGGCGTCACGGTGAAGCATGTGGAATCGGCGCGGCAGATGCTGGAGCAGGTGCAGGCCGCGCTTCCCGCCGACATCGCGATCTTCGCCGCCGCGGTCGCCGACTGGCGCGTCGCCAACGAGGGTGAGCAGAAGCTGAAGAAGACGTCGGCCGGCATGCCACCGCTTCAGCTGGTCGAAAACCCCGACATCCTCGCCACCATCTCCAAGCTGACCGACAAGCGGCCGCCGCTGGTGATCGGCTTTGCCGCCGAGACCGAGCATCTCATCGACAACGCCAAGTCAAAGCTCGCCCGCAAGGGCTGCGACTGGATCGTCGCCAACGACGTCTCACCCGCGACCGGCGTGATGGGCGGCGACCGCAACACCGTGCACCTGATCAGTCGCAAGAACGGTGAGAAGAGCGGCGAGATCGCAGTTGATTCCTGGCCGGCGATGACCAAGGAACAGGTCGCCATCGAACTGGTCGCGCATGTCGCAAGGAGCGTGGCCGACAAATCCCGGGAGCCGGCATCTTGAGCACCAAAGTCACGGTCGAACTGCAACGCCTCGCGCATGCCGATGGCCTGCCGCTGCCCACCTATCAGACCGCCGAGGCCGCAGGCCTCGATCTGACGGCTGCGGTTCCGGACAGCGAGCCGTTGACGCTCGCGCCCGGCCAATACGCGCTGGTGCCGACCGGCCTCGCGATCGCCTTGCCGCCGGGCCATGAGGCGCAGGTGCGGCCGCGCTCGGGGCTTGCCGCCAAGCACGGCGTCACCGTGCTGAACTCGCCGGGCACGATCGACGCGGACTATCGCGGCGAGATCAAGGTGATCCTGATCAACCACGGCCAAACCCCCTTCGTGATCAAGCGCGGCGAGCGCATCGCCCAGATGGTGATCGCGCCCGTGGTGCAGGCCGCGCTGGTTCCCGTGGCCACCTTGTCGACGACCGATCGCGGCGCCGGCGGCTTCGGCTCGACCGGCCGCTAGCCGAACTGAGTGTTGGTTACGCCTCCCCCGCTTGCTTGCGGGAGAGGTCGGCGCGTAGCGCCGGGTGAGGGTTTTCGCCTCTTGGGGTTCTCGATCGCGGAGACACCCTCTCCCCAACCCTCCCCCGCAAGCGAGGGAGGGAGTGCACCTGCATCGCGGCAAGCAGATCCCCACGCTAACGCAACGGCATCTCCAGCCGAATCACCCGAAGAACTACGTGCGTTGGAACACCGCGCCCGGCATTTTTGGGGGGGGCGCCTTTGCGTTCACGATCTGGACTCTTACCGGCGGAGTCGCGGTGAGGGTATTGTCTTTTGATTCGCGCGCGACGGGGGTCGCCGCGCGCAAATCCGTGCGATCTTGGGGCAACTATGTCAGGCGTGATCGTGTCGATGCGTCGGACGCTGCTGTCGTGCACATCGTTGGCGCGCAACGGCTTGTTGGGGGGCGCTTTCGCGGCGCTGCTGCCGGTTGCGCCGGCTGAGGCCGCCGACCTCGTCGACACCCTCTCCATCATGCTGGATTTCAACCGGCAGGAACTCGCGGTGCTCGCCACCGCGCTGGCCCTGCTCGGCTTCTCGGTGGTGGCTGCGATCCTGTTGATGCGCACGCGCGTGCGCACGGCGGATAACGAAGCGCGGCTGCGCGCCCGGATCGGGGAACTGCAGCTCCAGGCCGACCGCTTCGGCGCGCTGCTGTTCGCCGAGCCGCAAATCCTGATCTCCTGGCCGGCCGGCGACAATCGCGCGCAAATCTCCGGCGATATTTCCATGGTGCTGACGCGCGATTCTTCGCCACAACGCGTGCTCGCGTTCGGAACCTGGCTGCCGCCGGAACCCGCCCTCCAGATGGATCATGCGGTCGATGCGCTGCGCGAGCACGGCGACGGGTTCCAGCTGACGCTGACCACCGCACATGGCCATACGCTGGAAGCCATCGGCCGCGCCATCGGCGGCCAGGCCATTGTCAGGATTCGCGAACTCTCCGGGCTCCGGCGCGATCTGGCCGAGACTAATCTGCGTTACAAGGCGCTCGCCGACGAGACCGAGATGCTGCGCGGCTTCGCCGCCGCTTCCCCATGGCCGATCTGGGCCAAGGGCGAGAACGGCGCACTGACCTACGCCAACCCGGCCTATGTGCGCGCGACCGAGGCGAACAGCGTCACCGATGCCCAGGAGCGCAAGCTCGAGCTGCTCGACAGCGCCGACCGCACCGCAATGGATCGGGGACTGAAGGACGCCGCCAACTTCAACTCGCGGCTGCCGATCGTGATCGGCGGCGAGCGGCGCATGTATGACGTGCGCGCGGTCAATGTCGCCAGCGGCAGCGTCGGCGTCGCCATCGATGCCAGCGAGGCAGACGCGCTGAGCTCAGCGCTCGTACGCATGGCGGAGGCGCATCGCCGCACGCTGGACCAGCTCTCCTCGGGCGTTGCCGTGTTCGATGGCCAGCGGCGGCTCGCCTTCTACAATGATTCCTACCGGCGGCTGTGGGATCTCGACCGCACCTTCCTCGACGCCAACCCTGACGATTCCAGCGTGCTCGACCAGCTCCGCGCCGCGCGCAAATTGCCGGAACAGCCGGACTTCCGCGCCTGGAAGGCCAAGCTGCACGAGGCCTATCGCGCGGTCGAGACCGCCAAGGACACCTGGTTCCTGCCCGATGGCCGCGCGCTCTCGGTCGTCACCACGCCGAACCCGGAAGGCGGCGTCACCTATCTGTTCGACGACGTCACCGAGAGCCTCGACCTCGCCCGCCGCTTCGACGGCCTGATCCGGGTGCAGCGCGAGACGCTGGACAGCCTCGCCGAAGGCGTCGCGGTGTTCGGCAGCAATGGCAAGGCACAGCTGTTCAACCCGGCCTTTGTCCGGATGTGGAAGCTGTCCAGCGATGCCATGCGCAGCGAGCCGCATATCCAGACAGTCGAAGGCTGGTGCCATCAGCTGTTCGACGACCCTGGCGTCTGGCGCCAGATCCGCGAAGCCATCACCTCGATCGAGAACCGCGCCGACATCCCGCTCAAGCTGGAACGCAAGGACGGCAGCGTGCTTCATGGCATGATCCGCCCGCTGCCTGACGGCGCGACCATGTTGACGTTCCAGGACATCACCGACACCGAGAATGTCGAGCGCGCGTTGCGCGAGCGCAACGAGGCGCTCGAGGCCGCCGACCAGATGAAGGTGGATTTCGTCCACCACGTCTCCTACGAGCTGCGCTCGCCGCTCACCACCATCATCGGCTTCGCGCATTTCCTCAGCGACCCCTCGACCGGGCCGCTCACGCCGAAGCAGGCCGAATATCTCGACTACGTCACCAAATCGACCAACGCGCTGCTGGCGCTGACCAACAACATCCTCGATCTCGCCACCATCGACGCCGGCGCGATGAAGCTGGAACTCGGCCCGGTCGACGTCAGCAAGACCATCGAGCTTGCCGCCGAGGGCATCCAGGACCGCCTCGCCACCGACCGCATCCGCCTCAAGGTCGAGATCGCGCCCGACATCGGCAGCTTCATCGGCGACGAGAAGCGCGTGGTGCAGGTGCTCTATAACCTCCTCGCCAACGCCGTCGGGTTTTCTCCACAGGATTCCACCGTCGGCATCAGCGCACGCCGCACCGAACGCAGCGTGGTCTTCACCGTGACAGATTCCGGGCCTGGAATACCTGCCGACATGAAGGACAAGGTGTTCAACTGGTTCGAAAGCCGTTCGCAGGGCTCGCGTCACCGCGGCGCCGGGCTCGGCCTGTCGCTGGTGCGCTCCTTCGTCGAGCTGCATGGCGGCAAGGTGCGGGTGGATTCGATCGTCGGCCGGGGCACGGTCGTGATCTGCGATTTCCCGACCGACCAGGCGGCGCATCGCGACGCCGCCGAATGACTGAACCCATCACATTCTCCGTCGCGCTCCACAACGAGACGGCCACCGCGCAATTGATGGCCGACCTTGCGCTACTGGTCGGCCCGGGCGATGTCATCACGCTCACCGGCGATCTCGGCGCCGGCAAGACTGCGGCCGCCCGCGCCATGATCCGCTATCTCGCCGGCGACGACGCGCTGGAAGTGCCGAGCCCGACCTTCACGCTGGTGCAGGGCTATGAGCTGCCGCCCTTCCCTGTGATGCATGCCGATCTCTATCGCGTCGAGGACGAGAGCGAGCTCGAGGAGATCGGTCTGTCGCCACTGCCGGACGCAACCCTCGTTCTGATCGAATGGCCCGAGCGTGCGCCTTCGGCGACGCCGGAAGATCGCATCGACATCGCGCTGACGCACCGGCCGGCGCTGGGCTCGAATGCACGCGCCGCCGACGTCACCGGCTACGGCAAGGGCGCCGCCCAAGTCGCGCGGCTTCAGGCACTGCGCGAATTCCTCGACGCATCCGGCTATCTCGACGTGACGCGTCGGCGCATGGACGGCGATGCCTCGACCCGCTCCTATGCGCGGCTGCTGCGCGACGGCGAGATCGTCATCCTCATGAACTTTCCGCAGCGGCCCGACGGCGCGGCTCTCTATAACGGAAAGTCCTACAGCGCTGCGGTGCATCTCGCCGAGAACGTCAAGCCGTTCGTCGCCATCGACGAAGGCCTGCGCGCACAGGGAATCTCCGCCCCCGCGATCCATCATTCCGATCTCGAACACGGCTTCCTGATCACCGAAGACTTCGGCAGCGAAGGCGTGATCGAGGGCGATCCGCCGCGCCCGATTCCCGAGCGCTACGAGGCCGCGACCGATGTGCTGGCCATGCTGCACGGCAGGACGCTGCCGGAAACGCTGCCGCTCGCGGATCAGACCTACGCTATTCCGGTCTTCGACACCGAGGCGCTGCTGATCGAGATCGGCCTGATGCCGGAATGGTATCTGCCCGACCGCAACGCGCCGCTGAGCGAGGAGGCGCGCGCGGAGTTCTTCGCGATGTGGCGCGAGCTGCTGAGGAAGCCGCTGGCGGCGCCGCGGACGTGGATCATCCGCGACTATCACTCGCCGAACCTGATCTGGCTTGGGAATCGCAGCGGTATCGAACGCGTCGGCGTCATCGATTTCCAGGACACCGTGCTCGGTCCGCAATCCTACGATGTGGTGTCGCTGCTCCAGGACGCCCGCATCGACGTGCCGGAAAGCCTCGAGCTGACGCTGCTGTCGCGCTACATCAAGGCACGGCGCGCCGCCGACGCCAGCTTCGATCCGGCCGGCTTCGCCGAGCTCTACGCCATCATGTCGGCGCAGCGAAACACCCGCCTGCTCGGCACCTTTGCCCGGCTCAATCGCCGCGACGGCAAGCCGCATTATCTGCGTCACCAGCCGCGGATCTGGACCTATCTCCAGCGCTCGCTGGCGCATCCCGCGCTCACCCATCTGCGCGACTGGTATCTCGCCAACGTCCCGCCGCCGCAACCCTAATCCGGGGCCGATTTACCGGCCGTTAGCCAAGATGTCGCTATTCTGGCGGCGAGGCAGCCGATCGTCACGGGGCTGGAGCAAGGGCAGATGGCGGCGAAAGCGGATCAGCGCGGAAATAACCGGGTCGTTTTCGAGCGCGGGGTTCCGGCCCAGATGATGGGCATCGACGGCACCTGGCGGCGCGACTGCACCATGGAGGACGTCTCCGAGACCGGCGCCAAGCTGACCATCGACGGCTCGGTCGAGGGCCTGCACCTGAAGGAATTTTTTCTCCTGCTGTCGTCCACCGGACTTGCGTACCGGCGCTGCGAACTGGCCTGGGTCAATGGCGACCAGATCGGCGTCAATTTCCTCAAACTCGGCGACAAGAAGAAAAAGGCGCGCTCCACAGCCATCGGGGCGTGACGGCAACACTCGTCGTACAACCGTCACGGCGGGCGATTAAGGCGGTTGGGATGCGGTGCGGCAGGCCGGGCGGCATGCTAGGATTGCCGCGAAAGCGAAATCGAGGGATTTGAGAAAGCGAAGAATGTCCGTCAAACCGACCAAAGCCATGGTGCTTGCCGCAGGGTTCGGCCTGCGCATGCGTCCGCTGACGGACAAGATGCCGAAGCCGATGGTGCCGGTGGCCGGACAGCCGCTGCTCGACCACGTGCTCGACAAGCTCAGCCATGCCGGCGTGACCGAGGCGGTGGTCAACGTGCATTACCTGCCGGACCAGATCATCGATCACACCGCATCGCGCCAATCTCCGCGCGTGACCATCTCGGACGAACGCGACCAGGTGCTCGGCACCGGCGGCGGCGTGGTCAAGGCGCTGCCGCTGCTCGGCGATGCGCCGTTCTTCCACGTCAATTCCGACACGCTGTGGATCGACGGCGTGCGCTCCAACCTGACGCGGCTTGCGGAAAACTTCGATCCCGCGCGCATGGACATTCTGCTGCTGATGGCGCCGACCGCGACCAGCATCGGCTATAGCGGCCGTGGCGATTACGGCATGCTGCCCGACGGCGCCCTGCGCAAGCGCAAGGAGAAAGAGGTCGTTCCGTTCGTCTATGCCGGCGCGGCGATCATGTCGCCCGCGATCTTTGCCGATGCGCCCAAGGGCGAATTCTCCCTGACCAAGATGTTCGATCGCGCCAACGAGCAGGAGCGGCTGTTCGGCCTGCGCCTCGACGGCGTCTGGATGCATGTCGGCACGCCTGACGCGGTGCATGCAGCGGAAGAGGCGTTTCTGGAGAGTGTGGCGTAGGCCAGCCTCGAACACAGTGCCGTAGGGTGGGCAAAGCAAAGCGTGCCCACCAATCAAGCCAAGACTCGAAGTTGGTATGGGGGGCACGGCGCAAGCGCGCCTTTGCCCACCCTACGGTACCTGTCTTGATCTCGCGAACAGCGGGGACGACTTCCTCGCGGCCCATGACCATTTGAGTCCATCTCCCTATATTGGCGACTGATTCCCGAATCAGGCAGCCCATGCGCGTTTTCAGCGTTCCCATCTCAGTTCCGTTCCTGCGCACGGTCGTCGCGGCCATGCTCGACGGGCGGCTGGTCGATGGCTTCGAGGCGCGTAAGGAGCCGGCGCGGCTTGCCGATGCCACGCTGTATCTGCCGACCCGGCGCGCGATGCGCGTGGTGCGCGAGATCTTCCTCGACGAGATGAAGGCGGATGCGGTCGTGCTGCCGCGCATCGTCGCGCTCGGTGACATCGACGAGGACGAGCTCGCCTTCGCCGACGAGGGCGAGCAGTTTTCGGGTGCGACACCGCTCGACATTCCGCCGCGGCTCGGCGAGCTCGAACGGCGGCTGACGCTGGCGCAGCTCGTGGCGGCCTGGGCCAAGGGCCCGGTGCTGGCGCCGCTGGTGGTTGGCGGCCCAGCTTCGACACTGGCGCTGGCGGGCGACCTTGCGCGCCTGATCGACGACATGGTGACGCGCGGCGTCGACTGGAGCGAGCTCGACGGGCTCGTGCCGGATAATCTCGACCGCTACTGGCAGCATTCGCTCGAATTCTTGCGCATCGCGCGCATTGCCTGGCCCAGCCATCTCGCCGAGATCAAGCGGATCGAGCCGGCGGCGCGGCGCGATCTCCTGATCGCGGCGGAAGCCAGGCGGCTGACCGCCCATCCGAGCGGGCCGGTGATCGCGGCCGGTTCAACCGGCTCGATGCCGGCCACCGCAAAATTCCTCCATGCGGTCGCATCGCTGCCACATGGCGCCGTGGTGCTGCCGGGCCTCGACACCGATCTCGACGATGACGCCTGGCGCACCATCGGCGGGGTGCGCGATGCGCTCGGCAAATTCGCGGAGCATCCGGCCTCGAACCATCCGCAATATGCCATGCACGCGCTGTTGCAGCGTTTTGGCATCAAGCGCAGCGACGTCGAGATTCTCCAGCCGCCGGCAGAAGGCGGCCGCGATCTGCTCGCGTCCGAATCGATGCGGCCCTCGGCCAAGACGGAAGTTTGGCATGACCGGCTGAAGCAGCCGGATGTCGCCGCAAAGATCGCCGGCGGCATGAAGAATCTTGCGGTCGTGGAAGCCCCCAATCCTGAAATGGAAGCCCTCGCGATCGCCATCGCGATGCGCGAGGCGCGGCACCTCGACAAATCGGCGGCGCTGGTGACGCCCGATCGCGCGCTGGCGCGGCGGGTGATGGCTGCGCTGACGCGATGGGACCTCGCCTTCGACGATTCCGGCGGCGACGTGTTGATGGAAACATCCGCCGGCGTTTTTGCCCGCCTCGCGGCAGAGGCCGCGACCAAGGGCCTGGAGCCGCCGACGCTCTTGGCGATGCTGAAGCATCCGCTGTCCCGGCTCGGCCGCGCGCCCAGCGCGTGGAGGGCGGCGATCGAGGGACTCGAGCTCGCGGTCTTGCGCGGCACACGCCCACCCGCGGGCACGGCCGGCCTCTTGCGCGAATTCAACCGCTTTCGCGACGAGCTGGCAAAACTGTGGCGCGGCGAAATCTCCGCGCTCCATAGGGCCGAGCCGCGCGCGCGGCTCAAGGCCGAGGATCTCGACCGCATCCAGGCGCTGATCGATGCCTTGCAAAAAACATTGGCGCCGATCGAGAGCCTGGCCCCGTCAAAACTGTATGACTTCGCCGAGCTCGCGCACCGGCATCGCGAGATCATGATCGAGCTGTCGCGCGACGAGCAGGGCATTCCGCTCGCCTTCGAGGAGCGCGAAGGCCTCGCCCTCGCCAGCGCCTTCGACGACCTGCTGCGCGGCGGCACGACCAGCGGGCTGATGGTGCCGTTGCCTGACTATCCCGATGTCTTCCAGACCGCGTTCGGCGATCGCGCCGTGCGGCGGCGCGACAGGCCGGGCGCCAGGCTGCAAATCTACGGCCCCCTGGAATCGCGCCTGATGCAGGCCGACCGCATCATCATTGGCGGTCTGATCGAGGGCGTCTGGCCACCGGCCCCACGCATCGATCCCTGGCTCAGCCGGCCAATGCGGCACGAGCTCGGTCTCGATCTGCCGGAGCGCCGCATCGGCCTGTCCGCGCACGACTTCGCGCAATTGCTCGGCGGCGGCGAGGTGATCCTCACCCATTCCGCCAAGGCCGGCGGCGCGCCGGCGGTGGCGTCGCGCTTCCTGCACCGGTTAGAGGCGGTGGCGGGCGACGAGCTCTGGAAGGCGGCAGTTCGCGCCGGCGAGAAATACGTGCAGTTCGCGGGCGCGCTGGACCAGCCCGACGAGGTCAGGCCGATCAAGCAGCCGGAGCCTCGACCGCCGCGCGCGACGCGGCCGCTCAAGATGTCTGTCACCGCGATCGAGGACTGGCTGCGCGATCCCTACACGATCTACGCAAAGCACATTTTGCGGCTGGATGCACTCGATCCGGTCGACATGCCACTCTCGGCCGCCGATCGCGGCTCGGCGATCCATGATGCGCTCGGCGAGTTCACGGAAACCTATGCGGCACGCCTGCCCGACGATCCCGCCCGCGTGCTGCGCGCGATCGGCGAGAAGTATTTTGCGCCGTTGCTGGAGCGCCCCGAGGCGCGGGCGCTGTGGTGGCCGCGCTTCCAGCGCATCGCGCGCTGGTTCGGTGAATGGGAGACGGCGCGGCGCGATGCGATCGAGGCCATCACAGCGGAGACCCATGGCGAGATCTCGATCGTGCTCGATCATCAGCGTAGCTTCCGCCTCTCCGCGCGCGCGGACCGCATCGAGCGCCGCAAGGGCGGCTTCTATGCCATCCTCGACTACAAAACCGGGCAGCCGCCAAGCGACAAGCAGGTCCGCATGGGCCTGTCACCGCAGCTGACGCTGGAAGCCGCGATCCTGCGCGAAGGCGGCTTTCCCGACATCGACGCCAGTGCGTCGGTCAGCCAGCTCGTCTATGTCCGCCTGAGCGGCAACAATCCGGCGGGGGAAGAGCGCATCCTCCAGCTCAAGGTAAACAAAGGTGACGAGCCAATTCCGCCGGACACTGCCGCCGCCGACGCAAGAGCCAAATTGGAGGCGCTGATCCGCGCCTTCGAGGACGAGAACCAGCCGTACACCTCGCTGAACCTGCCGATGTGGGCGAACCGCTACGGCACCTATGACGATCTTGCCCGGATCAAGGAATGGTCTGCGGCCGGTGGATTGGGGATCGAGGAATGGTGAAGGCGCCGCGCCCCATCCCCGACGAGGTGCGCGCGCGGCAGGCGCGCGCATCCGATCCGACCGCCTCCGCTTTCGTGTCGGCCAATGCCGGCTCGGGTAAGACGCATGTGCTGGTGCAGCGTGTCATCCGGCTGCTGCTCTCGGGCGTGCCGCCGGAAAAGATCCTCTGCATCACCTTCACCAAGGCCGCCGCCGCCAACATGGCCGAGCGCGTGTTCACCACGCTCGGCCATTGGGTGACGCTGGACGATGCCGGGCTCGATGCGGCGATCCGCGCCGTCGGCATTCCTCACCCCAGCGCAAAACTGCGGCGCGAGGCGCGAAAGCTGTTCGCCTGTGCGCTGGAAACGCCGGGTGGCTTGAAGGTGCAGACCATCCACGCGCTCTGTACCCGCCTGCTCCAGCAATTCCCGTTCGAGGCCAACGTGCCGGCGCGCTTTGCCGTGATCGACGAGCGCGACCAGACCGACATGATGGAGCGCGCCAATCTGAAGGTGCTGCTCGACGCCGCGCGTGATCCGGAGAGCGTCACAGGTCGCGCGCTGCTGACAGCGATGGCGAGCGCCGCCGACGTCACTTTCAAGGAGGTCGTGCGCGAGGCGTGCCTCAGCCGCGACCATTTCATGGCCTGGACTGACGAGGCGGGCAACGCCGAGCTAGCTGCTGCACAGATGGCGGCCGTGCTGGGCGTCGACGCCGGCGACCGCATCGAGGACGTCGAGACCGAGATTCTCGACGGTCCGTTCCTGCCGCGGTCACGCTGGGACGAGATCGCCTTCGCGCTGGAGGACGGCAGCAAGTCCGACAACGACCAGGCCGGCCGGCTCCGCGAAGCAAAGGTCTTTTCCGGCAGCGCGCAGGTCGATGCATATCTCTGCATCTTCCTCACCGACGACAAGCTGCCGCGCAAGGCAGTGCTGACCAAGAAGTTTTGCGATCACAACCCGTCCGTCGCCCGTCTGTTCGAGGCCGAGGCGCAGCGGCTCGGTGGGCTGGTCGAGAAGCGCCGCGCGGTGATCATGCGCGACCGCACCGCGGCCCTGCTGCACATCGCGACCGCTGCCGCCCAAAACTACCGCCGCGAGAAGCAGGAGCGCGGTCTGCTCGACTATGACGATCTGATCGACAAGACGCTGGCGATGCTGGACCGCGTCTCCTCGGGCTGGGTGCATTACAAGCTCGACCGCGGCGTCGATCACGTGCTGATCGACGAGGCCCAGGACACCAGCCCGCGGCAATGGGACATCGTCGCGCACATCATCTCCGAATTCACCGCAGGCGAAGGCGCGCGCGAAGGGCTGAACCGCACCGTCTTCGCGGTCGGCGACGAGAAGCAGTCGATCTTCTCGTTCCAGGGCGCGGCTCCGCACGAATTCGACGCACGCCGGCGCGAGCTGCACCGCAAGTTCACCGCGGCCGGGCTGAAGTTCGATCCGGTCGCTTTCACCTATTCGTTCCGCTCGGGCGCCGCGATCCTGCACTCGGTCGACCACGTTTTCCGCGATCCCGCGATCTACAAGAGCATCCACTCGGTCGAGATCGGCCATCCCCTGCACAATGCGCTCGCCGATGCAGGCCCAAGCGTGATCGAACTGTGGGATCTCGCGGAAGCCGACGAGAGACAGGACATCGAGGGCTGGCGCGCGCCGTTCGACGGCGTTGCCGTCACCAGCCCCGAGGTCAAGCTCGCCCGCCGCATCCAGACCGAGATCAAGCGGCTGGTCGAGAGCGGCACGCTGACGGGACACGAAGGCGAGCGCCGGCCGCTGCGCTATGGCGACATGCTGATCCTGGTGCGGCGGCGCGGCAATGCCTTCGACGCCGTGATCCAGGCGCTGAAGCACGCTGGCGTCCCGGTCGCCGGCGCCGACCGGCTCAAGCTCACCGAGCACATCGCCATCATCGACCTGATGAACCTTGCGGACGCGCTGCTGCTGCCGCAGGACGATCTCGCACTCGCGGTGGCGTTGAAGAGCCCGCTGTTCGGGCTCGATGACGACGACCTGTTCACGCTTGCCTGGGACCGCAAGGGATCGCTGCGCCGCGCGCTCGGCGAACAGGCGGCCACAAGCGAGAAGTTCGCCACGGCATTGCGGCGCCTGGAAGCCTGCGCGACGCGCGCGCGCGAGGAGACGCCGTTCGCGTTCTACGCCTGGCTGCTCGGCGGCGATGGCGGCCGTGCGCGCATCCTGCGCCGGCTCGGCTTTGAGGCCAACGATGCGCTCGACGAGTTCTTGGAGCTCGCACTGAACTATGAGCGCAAGGCGCCGGCCTCGCTGCAAGGCTTCATGGCCTGGCTGCGTTCGGCCGACACCGAGGTGAAGCGCGACATGGAGATCTCGCGCGATGAGGTGCGGGTGATGACCGTGCACGGCGCCAAGGGCCTGGAGGCCTCGGTCGTGTTCATGGTGGACACCACGTCCTCGCCCGCGGACTCGCAGCGGCTGCGGCTGATCCACGTGCCGCGTGGCAATGGCGGCGAGGTGGTGGTCTGGGCCGGCCGCAAGGCCGACGATCCCAAGCCGGTCGCCGAGGCGCGCAAGGCCATGCTCGAGGAGACCGAGGACGAATATCGCCGCCTGCTCTACGTCGCGATGACGCGCGCCGCCGACCGCCTGATCGTCGGCGGCTGCATGCCCGGCAATATGAGGACCGTCCGCAAGCTGAGCTGGTACGATCTGGTCGACACCGGCCTCGCCGGCTCGGGCCTGGACAAGCAGATCATCGAGACGCCGCTCGGCAAGGTGACGCGATTCGCCCGGCCGGAAGACGTCGCAGCGCTGGGCATGCCGGCGAGGTCCGTGGACCAGACAATCGTTTTGCCGGACTGGCTGCGAGCACCGGCCCCGCGCGAGATCGTCGATGAGGATCCCGTGCGCCCCTCGGGCCAGTCGGCTGAAGAGGGCCGCCGCGTACGCACCGGCGAATCGGTGCAGTCCCGCGCGCTGGCACTGCAACGCGGCACGCTGGTGCACCGGCTGCTGCAATCCCTGCCCGACATCGCCGCCCAGCGGCGGCGCGAGGCCGCACGCGACTTCATGGCACGCAATGCCTCGGACTGGCCGGAGGCCGACCGCACCGCACTGGCCGACAAGGTGCTCGCCTTGATCACTGAGCCGCGCTTCGCCCCGGTCTTTGCCGCCGGCAGCCGGGCCGAGGTCGCCATCGTCGGCAAATTGGAGCGGCCGGGCGGCACCCCGGCGCTGGTGTCGGGGCAGATCGACCGGCTGGTCGTTCGCCCCGAGGAGGTCCTGATCGTCGATTTCAAGACCAACCAGGCAGCACCCAGAAGCGCGACTGAAGCACCCGCCGCCTATGTCCGGCAGCTCGCACTGTACCGGGCGGTGCTGGCGCGGCTTTATCCCCAAAAGTCGATCCGCGCCGTCCTGCTCTGGACCGAGGCCCTTGAATATATGGAGATTTCGGCCCCCGCGCTGGACGCGGCGCTGGCATCCCTTCATCTCGGTGTGAGCGTCCTTGACCCGGCAAGGAGCCGTTCATAGGTTGACCCCATGATCCCGGGCGCGATTCCAGGTCGCGCCGATTCTTTCAACCGAGTGAGGTACTCCAATGGCCGTTAGCAAGGTTTCCGACGCCGATTTCGAAGCCGAAGTGCTCAAGGCGAACGGCCCCGTGGTCGTCGATTTCTGGGCCGAATGGTGCGGCCCCTGCCGCATGATCGCGCCCGCCCTCGACGAGATCGCCGGCGCGATGGGCGACAAGGTCAAGATCGTGAAGCTCAACGTCGACGAGAGCCCGAAGACCGCCTCGAAGTATGGCGTGATGTCGATCCCGACCCTGATGATCTTCAAGGGCGGCGAGATGGCCTCGCGCCAGGTCGGCGCGGCGCCGAAGGCGAAGCTCCAGCAGTGGATCACCTCCGCGGTCTGATCCTTCTCGCGCAGGATTATTTTCGAGAACGGCCGGCGAAAGCCGGCCGTTTTGCGTTGGTGGGGCGTGTTCAGCGTATGACGAGCCCCAATCCTTGCCAGCCCCTCCCGCAAGGCGCGCCCGAAGATCGACCTCTCTCGTCGCGATGGAGGCGCGGTCGGTCGACGAAATCCCGCGCGGGAAGGAGTGGCAGTACGAGCCGAAATGGGACGGCTTTCGCTGCCTGCTGTCGCGCAACGGCAGCGACGTCGATCTCCGCTCGAAATCCGGCGAGGACCTCACGCGCTATTTCCCCGAGATCGTTGCCGCTGCCTTGAGACTGAAAGCGGATCGTTTCACACTAGACGGCGAGATCGTCGTACCGCACGGCAAGGGTTTTTCCTTCGACGCATTGCTGCAACGAATCCATCCCGCGGCAAGCCGCGTGAAGAAGCTCTCGCAGGATACGCCGGCGCTCTACCTCGTCTTCGATCTGCTCGCGACGGCGAAAGACAAGCACCTCGCCGGAAAGTCGTTGACCGAACGACGGCCGGCGCTCGAAGCGTTCGCGAAAGCCAACCTCAAGGGCAGCATCTTCCGTCTTTCACCGTCGACAACGAGCTACGCCACCGCCAGAAAATGGCTGGCGCAATCCGGCGGCGGTTCGGATGGCGTCATCGCCAAGAGCATCGACCTGCCCTACCAAGCCGGCACGCGCGACGGCATGCAGAAGATCAAGAAATTCCGCAGCGCCGATTGCGTCGTCGGCGGCTTCCGCTACGCCACCAACAAGATCGCCGGCAGGAACGTGGTCGGCTCGCTGCTGCTCGGGCTCTATGACGACAAAGGTCTGCTGCACCATGTCGGCTTCACCTCGGCGATCAAGGCGGAGCAGAAGCCAGCCTTGACCGATCGGCTCGAAGCATTGATTGGCGAGCCCGGCTTCACCGGCAACGCGCCGGGCGGGCCGAGCCGCTGGTCCACCGAGCGGTCAGCAAAGTGGTGTCCGCTCAAGCCGAAGCTGGTGATCGAGGTCTGCTACGACCATTTCAGCGGCGAGCGTTTCCGCCACGGCACCTCGATCCTGCGCTGGCGCCCTGACAAGGCGCCGCGGCAATGCACATTCGAGCAGCTGAAGCAGAAAGTGGCCAATCCGATGAAGTTGTTGAGATGACGTGCTCTCGTGCCCCGGACGCAGCGCGAAGCGCTGCAGAGCCGGGGCCCAGAAGCCACGAGTTTGGGTCCCGGCTCTGCGGAGCAGCGCTTTGCGCTGCACCGCGTCCGGGACACGAGAGGATTTACCCGAGCCATCCGGTCGCAATTGCCTGTGCCAATTCAGGTTGCCCGTTACGGTGCGCCAACTCCGCCATCGCTTCATGATCATACACGACGTGTCGGAAGGTCACCTGCCAGGCGCCATCAGCGAGTTCGAGAACGGCATAACGCGCGTGCGGCGTGCCGGCTTCGACGACGTGCGGATACGGATGCTTGTCGCGATAACCAGGGCTGCCGACGCTGCCGGGATTGACGATCAGCCGGCCGTCGCGCAGGCGCACGGCGCGGGCGAGGTGAGTGTGGGCACAGAGAATCAGGGATTGGGTGATGCCTTGTGCGAGCTGCTCGATGCGGTCCAGCGGTGACAGCGCCACCGTGCCGTCGGGATGCACGGTGTCGAGCCAGTAGACCTCGTCGCTGCCGGGCGTCGCATGGCACAGGAAGACCTGGTCGCGAAACACACGCGTCATCGGCTGCGCGCGCAGCCAGTCGAGCTGCGCGGCATTGAGCTGCGCATGGGCGGGACGATCCCACGAGCCCATCTTTTCCGGAGCGCGGTCGAGCAGATAGCGGTCGTGATTGCCGAGCACGTGCACGACGTCGAGCGTCATCAGGATCTCGATCGTGCGGCGCGCATCGAGCGGACCGCTCAGCATGTCGCCGAGATTGACGATGTCGGCGATGCCGAGGGCACGGATCTCGGCGAGCACAGCCTCCAGCGCGAGGTGGTTTCCGTGGACGTCGGCAATCGCGGCAAAACGCATTGGCGTTCTCTCTCTTGCCCCGGACGCAGCGCAGCGCGTCTTCCGCGATGCGCTGCAGAGCCGGGGCCCATGTGGCCTCTGGGTCCCGGATCAGCGCTCCGCTTCGCTGCGCTTGTCCGGGACACGGAAGCTCATGCAGGAGGCGTGCCGTTGATTGCCAGCACGTGGCCGGCCAGATACAGCGAGCCGGTGATCAGGATGCGCGGCGGCACGTCGTAGGCGAGTTTCGCCAATGCGCGCAGCGCAGCTTCGATGCCGGGCGCGGGCTCGACGCGCATGCCGAGGCTGCGCGCGGCGTCCGCGAGGCGGTCGACCGGCATCGCGTTCTCGGTATCGGGGATCGGCACCGCGATGATGTGACGGGTGAGACCGGCGAAATTGGCGAGGAAACCCTGCGCGTCCTTGTTGGCCATCATGCCCGCGATGACGACCAGCGGCCGCGACACCCGCTCTTCGAGATCGCCGAGCGCAGCCGCCGCGACACGCCCGCCCTCGGCATTGTGTCCGCCATCGAGCCAGATGTCCGAGCCCTGCGGTCCCCAAGAGAGCAGCTCGCCCGAGGTGATGCGCTGCATCCGCGCCGGCCATTCCGCGCCGACGATACCGGCCTCGAATGCCGCCTGGTTGACCTTGAACGCCGGGACGGCGCGCAGCGTCGCGATTGCAAGGCCGGCATTGTCGAACTGGTGGCGGCCGAACAGGCGCGGCGCCGGAAGATCCATCAAACCACGATCGTCGGAATAGACCAGACGTCCGCGCTCGACATTGACGTGCCAGCTTTCGTTCGCCGCAAACAGCGGCGCGCGCAAGCGCCTGGCCTGTGCCTCGATCACGGCCATCACCTCGCCCGCCTGCTCGGCGCAAATCACGGGCACGCCGCGCTTGATGATCGCGGCCTTCTCGCCGGCGATCGATGCCAGGGTCGACCCAAGGAAGTCCATATGGTCCATGCTGACAGGCGTAATCACGCAGGCCGCCGGGGCATCGATCACATTGGTCGAATCGAGCCGGCCGCCGAGGCCGACTTCGAGCAGCACCACGTCGGCCGGATTCTGTGCGAACAGATGCAAGGCCGCGGCGGTCTTCAGCTCGAACAGGGTCGCAGCCTCGCCGGCATTGACGCGCTCGACCTCTTCGAGAGCGGCGCGCAGTTCATCGTCACTGACGAGCACGCCGCCGCCGACGCGACCCAGCCGGAAGCATTCGTTGATGCGGACGAGATAGGGTGAGGTGTAGGCGTGGACGCGCAAGCCTGCGGCCTCCAGCGTCGCGCGCAGATAAGCGAGCGTCGAACCCTTGCCGTTGGTGCCGGCGATATGGATCACCGGCGGCAGCTTGCTTTCGGGATGGCCGAGCCGCGCGAGCAGGCGGTGCATCCGCTCGAGCCCGAGATCGATGCGTTTCTGATGCAGGGCCGACAGCCGCCCGATCAATTCGCCGAGCGGCGGCTTTGCGCTGTCAGGGGACGCGTTCACGCGTGGGGCGCGGCCGGCGCCGTTTCGGCGGCCGATACGATCTGCGCCGGGCTCGCGACCGGCTGCACCGGCTTCGATGCGCTTTCCTGCGCCGGCGCCTTGGTCAGCAGGCGGCAGAGTCGCGCCAGTGTCGGACGCAATTCGTGGCGATGCACGACCATGTCGACCATGCCGTGCTCCTTCAGATACTCGGCGCGCTGGAACCCCTCGGGGAGTTTTTCGCGGATGGTCTGCTCGATCACGCGCGCGCCGGCAAAGCCGATCAGGGCGCCGGGCTCGGCGATCTGCACGTCACCGAGCATGGCATAGGACGCAGTGACGCCGCCGGTGGTCGGATTGGTCAGCACGACGATATAGGGCAGCTTTGCCTCACGCAGCATCTGCACCGCGACGGTGGTGCGGGGCATCTGCATCAGCGACAGGATGCCTTCCTGCATGCGCGCGCCGCCGGATGCGGCGAACACGATGAACGGCGAATTCTTCTCGACCGCAAGCTCCATTCCGCGCACGATGGCCTCGCCTGCGGCCATGCCGAGCGAGCCGCCCATGAAATCGAAATCCTGCACGGCGACGACGACGGCGGCGCCTTCGAGCTTGCCGTAGCCGACCTTGATCGCGTCGTTGAGGTTGGTGCGCGCACGGGCATCCTTGACGCGATCGACGTATTTCTTCTCATCGCGAAACTTGAGCGGATCGGGCGTGACCTCGGGCAGCGCGACGTCGAACCAGGTCTCGTTGTCGAAGATCGACTTCAACCGGGCCACCGCGCCCATGCGCATGTGGTAGTTCGAGCCGGGAATGACGAACTGGTTGGCCTCGACGTCCTTGTAGAACACGAGCTGTCCGGAATCCGGGCACTTGATCCACAGGTTCTCCGGCGTCTCCCGCCGCAGCATGTTGCGGATTTTCGGCCGGACCACATTGGTAAGCCAGTTCATGGTTTGCTCCGATGTGCGAACCCGCCTCGCGGATCGCCTGAAGGGATATATGGCGGCCGGGCCGCTGCCCGGCAAGCCGCCGTGTCGCCCGCCCCAAGAGCGGAATTATGGCCTATTCCGCCGCCTGTTGCGCGCCCTTGACGCCCTGGGCCAGGGCCGCAGTCAATTCGGCGACGGCGTTGACGGTTTTGCCAGTCGCCCGCCCGTCCGCATCGAGGCTGTTCCTGAGCGCATCGACCAGCGCGGTGCCGACGACCGCGCCATTGGCATGCGAGGCGATGGCGCGCGCAGCCTCCGGCGTGCGGATGCCGAAGCCGACGCAGACCGGCAGTTTTGTGTGTCGCTTGATGCGGGCCACTGCTTCGCTCACCGCCGAGGAGTCCGCAGCCGCAGCACCGGTGATGCCGGTGATCGAGACGTAATAGACGAAGCCCGAAGTGTTGGCGAGCACGGCCGGCAGACGCTTGTCGTCGGTGGTCGGCGTCGCCAGACGAATGAAGTTGAGACCAGCCTTCATCGCGGGGAGACAGAGCTCGTCGTCTTCCTCCGGCGGCAGATCGACGATGATCAGACCATCGACGCCCGCGCTCTTGGCATCGACGAGAAATTTATCGACGCCATAGATGTAGATCGGGTTGTAATAGCCCATCAGCACGATCGGCGTGGTGTTGTCGTCCTTGCGGAAGCCGCGCACCAGCTCGAGCGTCTTCTTCAGCGTCATACCCGCCTTGAGCGCGCGCAGACCCGCGGCCTGGATCGACGGACCATCGGCCATGGGATCGGTAAAGGGCATGCCGATTTCGATCACGTCGGCGCCCGCCTTCGGCAGTGCCTTGATGATCTCGAGCGACGTCGCCGCATCAGGGTCGCCGGCCATCAGGAAGGTCACGAAGGCCGAGCGGCCCTGCTTCTTCAGCTCGGCAAAACGGGTGTCGATACGCGTGGTCACTTGCTCTTGCCCCTGAGGATGTCGCCGACCTGCGGGACGTCCTTGTCGCCGCGGCCGGAGAGGTTGACGACCATCAGGTGATCCCGAGGCCGCTTCGGCGCGAGCTCCATCACCTTGGCGATGGCATGGGCGGGCTCGAGCGCGGGAATGATGCCTTCCAGGCGCGACAACAGCTGGAATGCGGCGAGTGCTTCGTCATCAGTCGCGGAGAGATAGTTCACGCGGCCGACCTCGTGCAGCCAGGAATGCTCGGGGCCGATGCCGGGATAGTCGAGACCGGCCGAGATGGAATGCGCATCCTGGATCTGGCCGTCTTCATCCATCAAGAGATAGGTGCGGTTGCCGTGGAGCACGCCGGGGCGGCCGCCCGCGATCGAGGCCGCGTGCAGCTGCGTGAGGCCGTGGCCCGCGGCCTCGACGCCGAAGATCTCGACCGAGGGGTCGTCGAGGAACGGATGGAACAGGCCCATCGCGTTGGAGCCGCCGCCGATGCAGGCGATCAGCGAATCCGGCAGCCGGCCCTCGACCTCCTGCATCTGCGCCTTGGTCTCGTTGCCGATGATCGACTGGAAGTCGCGCACCAGCGTCGGATAGGGATGCGGGCCCGCCACCGTGCCGATGCAGTAGAAGGTGTTGTGCACGTTGGTGACCCAGTCGCGCAGCGCCTCGTTCATGGCGTCCTTCAGCGTGCGCGTGCCCGACTGCACCGGGAACACCTTGGCGCCCAGCATCTCCATGCGGATGACGTTGGGCTGCTGCCGCTCGACGTCGACGGCGCCCATATAGACCACGCATTCCAGGCCGAAGCGCGCGCACAGCGTCGCGGTGGCGACACCGTGCTGGCCGGCGCCGGTCTCGGCGATGATGCGCTTCTTGCCCATGCGCCGCGCCAGCATGATCTGGCCGAGCACGTTGTTCACCTTGTGCGAGCCGGTGTGGTTGAGCTCCTCGCGCTTCAGGTAGATTTTCGCACCGCCGAGATGCTCGGTGAGGCGCTCGGCGAAATAGAGCGGCGAGGGCCGGCCGACATAGTTCTTGAGGTAGCCGTTCATCTCGGCCTGGAACGCCGGATCGGCCTTGGCTGCGGTATAGGCCTTTTCCAGATCGAGGATCAGCGGCATCAAGGTTTCAGCGACGAAGCGGCCGCCGAAAATGCCGAAATGGCCGCGCTCGTCGGGGCCGCTGCGGTAGGAATTGGGTTTGGCGACGTTCATCGGACACTCAACTCTTGGCTTGTATCTTGGCTGGCGCGCGCGGCGCGAATGAAGGCCTTGATCATCTCGGGATCCTTGACGCCGGGGGCGCTCTCGATACCGGAGGAGACGTCGACGCCGCCGGCGCCGGTGACGCGGAGGGCTTCGGCGACGTTGTCGGCGTGAAGCCCGCCCGAGACCAGATAGGGCAGGGACAGATTGAGATTTTCGAGCAGGTGCCAGTCGAACGGCGCGCCGAGACCGCCGGGGCGGGTTGCATCTTTCGGTGCCCGCGCATCGAACAGGATGCGGTCGGCGACTGCGGCGTAGCCGGGCAGCACCGCGAGATCGGCAGATGTGGCGACCGGCACCGCTTTCATCACCGGACGGCCGAACCGCTGCTTGATGTCGCGCAGCCGCGCCACGCTCTCCTTGCCGTGGAGCTGGAGAATGTCGGGTGACAGCGCGTCCATGATGTTGTCGAGCGTGGCGTCGTCGGCATCGACGGTCAGCGCGACCTTGAGCGCGCGCCGCTTCACCTGGCGGCCGAGCTCGCGTCCCGCGTCCAACGACAGGTGCCGCGGCGACGGCGGAAAGAACACGAACCCCACCATGTCGGCACCCGCCTCGAGCGCCACCTCGAGCGTCTCGGGCGTAGACAGGCCGCAGATCTTGACGAGCAGGGACATGGTCTCAGAGCGGATGGAGGCCGCGGGCCGCGGCCGGAA
>NZ_PSRT01000071.1 GCF_004212635.1 Bradyrhizobium genosp. SA-3
AGGGACGTTCGGCGGTGAACTTCATGAACCAGTCTTAGCGCGATTCTGGCTTCGAAGATGCTCATCATCTGTTCGCGGCCGCCCCTGCGCATGGCGCCCCCTGCGGGCCTTCATCGGGGAAATCTACGCAGCGCTAACGGGCGTTCGACATCGCAAATTGCGGAGGTCGGCCGCTGGCAAAATCGGGCCTGACCTCAGCTCCGCGGCTGCCGCATTCGCTGCAGACGAAACGCGGCTCGATATCAGACAAGCGAACATCGTCAAGCCAGCGATCGGCGTTCAGAGCCACGTGATGGCCGCAATGGCAGTAGACCAGGACACCGCGCAAGCCCATCTCGCGCACCTGGCCGAAGGTGATCTTGAGCGGCCGGCCGTCGGCGTGCGTAGGAGTGTGACGTTTGGTCGGGCGAGGCATTCCGCAATCAAAGCGGCATCGTAAGTACCTCGCAAATTATCAATCCCTTGGGCCGCGGAACGCGTGCGAGCCACTGCGGCTCGTGGGTGTGGAAGAGGCGATTGCAGAGCGCTCGGAGCCAGCAGCGGCTGGCGCTCACGCCATACGGCTGAGGCGTGAACGACAAGGGCGCAGGGCTATGGTTTCGGGCTCGCTCAGTCTGGGATTTAGGCTCGGACAACCAGCGTTGGGGCGGATGGCTTGCTCGCTAATCTAGAGCGGCCGTTCTTTGCGTCATAACTTCGTCAGCCACGTGCCGACACGTCGTTAGGACAAATGCAGCTCTGCTGCATTGCCATTCACTACCGAGGGCAGCACTTGAGACGGGCTCGTGAGCGGCCACTCCTACCAGAGTGGCCGCGCCGATCAGCAAATTTGCGATTACGAGCTTGCGTGCTTTGCGAGTCCATGTCGGGCTGATCATAGAGGTAGTTCCCCTTCTGGGACATGCGCTGGAAGAGCGCAAGGCTGGACCTCGTTTGTTTCAGGCCGACTTCGCGGCCACGGTAAAATGGTTTCATGGCAGTCACGGAACGGACCACGAAACTCTGATTTGTCCATGCTGAGGATCGATTCGGAGGCATCTCGGTTAGGCGAGCATGGGCATCCAGGCGATGACGCGGGCGGTATTGGTCGGCCTTCCTGGCCTACTTGTCGCTGCTTGCGTGAGCTCTGATCAGGCCACTTCAGGTTCGACAGTTCGATCAGGGGCACCATGGGCGCGAGACCTCAATGAACCGCCCCCAAGTCGACAGCCGGCTGAGGCAGCAATCTCAGGCATAAAAGCGGACCTGAATGCTGCGCGCGAGAGAGCTTCGCGTTAGATCTGGGCTTCGGCTCGCGCTCACAGGGGGCCACCGGTTCACGCTGGCGGGCCCAGAGAGTGACTCGACCAAGCTGCAAGCTGTGTGGAAAGAGTATCTAAACGGCCCCAGCGACGGACGCCGGGGCCGTTTTAATCAATCGGCACGCGGAACGACTTTCCCCATTCCGAGTCGAATCCAAGCTCCCGATCCCCAAGTCAAAAGCCCCCCGTCGGGAGCAAACCTTGCCCAAGGTTGGCGACCTCGGACCCCAAACCGAGGTCGCTTGTGCGGATACGAATAGAAGAAGGCCCCCCGAAGGCGACCGTCTATTGCCAGCTTCGCGCAGGGCTTCGAGTCCCGCGCTCTATTTGCAATCGGTCACAATATGGGCTGGCGCGCGTCCATGCCCCTCAGGCATTCCCGCACTTCGCCAGTGACGCGATTTACGCGCCAGACCAGCGCCGGCCCGCTTGCCATCTGGTATGGGGCTACAAACTGAGCCGCCACGATGCACGCGCCGATCACCGCTGCGCCGGCCAATATGGATTGCGGAATTGTCATAGCGCCCCTGGTGTTCGCCCCCGAGTAGTCGCTCCAGATTGAAGCGCAGCACAGCGACGCGAGCAAGCCGGCGCCTGTCAGCCCAAATCCGCTTCCCAGCTGCTTCCCACGCCAGAATTTTGGGAAGCAATGGCATCATAAGCCGCTGCATTCTCTAAACAAAATCTTTGCTTGACCGATCTCTGGCTATCACATGGCGGTCGTCGCCGGTGTCGTCTTCTTCGCGGTGCGCGCCAACTCAACGCCCCTCAACGGCGCGAGCGTTGGCTTCGGCGGACGCATCTTCGGATCCTTATGGTTGAAGTGCCCGCGGGTTGGCATCGGGATCATATATCGCTTGCAGAGGTGGCGTAGGGCGGTCTCGGTGATCCCGAGATCGGGGCCGGCGCGGATCATCGTCTTGCTCCAAACGAGGTCGCGGAGCTTTGCGCGGCTTATCTTGACTTGCGTGCCGCGAATGCTGACATCAATGCCGCGGGTCCTCGGCGGCCGTTTGATCCCGTGCTTCCGCTCGAATGCCTTGGTCGCCCGGTTTTCCATCCTTGATCGGTAGCGCGCCGGGCGCTCGGGGTAGGGATATGGAAACGGCGCGCACGCCTTCTTCAGCTTGTAATACCGCCGGACCCAGGATTCCCTTCGGCCTCGAGGCGCCCCATCACCGCGAGCAATTGCTTCCGGTTTCGGCCCAAGCTGCGCGGCCGCGCTCTAGCGACCTCTCTGGCGCTCATTCGGTCCAAATTGCGAGTGAGAATGTAGCCGGCGACCCAACGGGCTTCGTGATCGTGGCCGGCGCCGTCGAGGACCGTCGTGTGGATGAACAGAGCGTGCGCGTAGAGAAACTGTTCGACGTACCGTCGAGCTCTCCTGGCGGTGTCGGCCGAGATCAGCTCATCGGGTGGTGTTTCCAATGCTTCCGCGATGATGGCCCATTCGATGAGATGAAAACGCTAACGCGTAGCGGCCGAATTCAGCGTCCGCCTTGGCCAGCCACGTCTTCAGACCTGAGGGGACATCGGGACGGGCCATCTCGCGCAACTTGAATGCCTTAATGGCCCACAGTTCTTCCGCGGCTCGCTGGTCGAAGCGGTAGGTCGCCTCGTCGAGGCCAGCAAGTGAGCGACCACGAAAACGTCGATCCGGAAAAGGCAGACACGCTTAACTAACGGCAGGATGTCCCAAGCTTCTGCGAGGCAACGCTATCCACTCAAGGCCGCACGGCCCTGCGCGGTAATGCGGTATTCGGTATTGCCCGATGCTTGGGGGATTGCCTCTACCAGGCCAGACTCCACCAGGCGCGCGACGAGTTCGTGATCGAACAGCGGAGTGCCGATCCACGTTTCGGAAGACAGTTGTTTTAAGAACGCGCGCTCGATCTCGGTCAGGTCCACAGCTGCCTCTCCAAGGACAACTCGACGGGCATTGGTGCCGTTCCGCTTCAGGAGGAGACGAACCCATCAGGTGGGACCGAAAGCGCTTACAAGCCCGATGACTATGGGGACGAGCCCGACGACGATCCATAGGACAGGTGAGCTGGACGACAGGCCGGCAGCAATAATCCCGACGCCAAAGAGGACGATGAAAGTCGAAATTGCATAAGCGACCGCTCTGTCCATGGACGAACCGCGGGTTTCGTCGCCATTCGACGCCGGGCCACGCTAAACGTTCCTGTGCAAGCGCCCTCCAGGGACAACAGCGGTGCCCGCCGGTTCGCACTGGCAGCCCTTCGCGAGCGTGGGATTAACTTAGGATATAATTTCCTCTATAAAATATTTTTATGTCGGTCATTTAAAGCAGGAGGGTTGTTTGCGACCGCAGGCACTCCTTCGTGCTGCGCCTAGCCGACGCACCGGCGGCTGCACCCAGAGCCATTACCGCCGCAAACGCGAGTGCATATCAACCGTTTCTTGGGAAGCTTAGGCTTGACCATCGGATAGCGCGAGTTCCCAATTAAATCCCTAGTTCAAGATGAGTCGGGGTTGCCGTGGGTATTTACTTGCTCTCACTCGCGGCGTGCGTTGTCGGGGTCCTTCTGTTCATGGCATTCCATCGATAGGGCCGACAGCGGACGCAACAGTTACCTTGAATCCTCAGCCCAAAGCCGAAATTAATAATCTCGGCCGGTTGTTTTTGACTGTGCACAATTGCGCGCGTTCAATTCCAAAGATTGGAGGCGAACGTGTATTTAAATTGGGTCCTCGTTATTCTCATCGGCGTCAGCGTAGCGATCCTGATTGCCCACACGATCGACGCGATGCGTTCCTGAGGTTGCGCTTGCGATTGGATCTATGACGCATCTTCGAGTTGTGCGGGCAAGCGGATTCTGATTTATACGCCCTGCGCAGCCCGCGCGCCGAAGTCTTCCAAGCGGAAGTACATGTCGGGGTCCAAACGGTCCAACGGCACGGCAGCCAGCCGCGGTGGATAAATCCCGACCTTGGGCGGGAACGCCCTGCCGTATGGCTTCCGGTGCAACCTTCAAGGACTGGTGCACCGCCGCGCTCGAGCCGATCATTCAGCTCGATATGGGCCTATCATCCTGGCCGCCAAACTTGGCAAAAACCGTAGAGCTCTGCCTTCGTAGCGGGCGCAGCATTCCGCAACCGGTCGGCGAGGAGGCTAGAAGGTGGGCAAGATTATTTTTTCAGAATAAGCCCCATTGCGCGTGCCATTCGCCTCACGGATCCGGTGTGCCGACCGAGCGCCGCCGCTATCTCCGACACGACACGACGACGCGCTAGCCAGGCGAGTCGCTTCCGCTCAGCCTCAGTCCATTCCTTGGGCTTCGACGATCTCATTTCGAAATGATCGAATGAGCTCGATGCGAGCGATATTGGGAAATTTACGGGTGGCGGAGAGCGACTAAAGCGAGCCGAACCGCCCCGGGGGGATGGCTGTCTTAACGCGCCTCAAACGCGCCAACCTAGTGCAACACTCGTGCGGCCTCGGCGAGCCGGACCTTCTCTCGTAGATCCTCAAGTTCCTGAAGCATTTTCACGAGATCGGGCGAGACGTATGCCCGCTTCAAAATTCGGGTCCTTTGTCCCATCGCTACGCGCCTCCATAGCTCGCTAACGGCGAGCCACATCAAGGCGCAAACAGGCAAATTTTCCCCTGCAGGCGGAATTGCATTTTTAACAAATCAGCTGAGCATGCCCGTGGGCCTGATAACCCGGACCGAGATATAGCCGCACTATGCTTAGTCAGCATGCATCCCGATTGGGTTGGGATAACGTCAGCTGAGCGTGGTACCGCATTGGCGCGGTGACATTCACCTCGTGTCAGACTGCGCACGAAGGCGGATCCTTTGCAGACCGAACTTTCAACAGCCTACACCCAGGCTGCAACGGTATCGCGGCGACAGGTTCGTGAGGGGATCTGATCGCGCGCTTTCCAAATTGGCACGGCTGGCGAAGAAGGCGGACGTCTTGACACGGTCGAACTCCATTCGCTGGCTCGGGTAGCTAGCTTCAGGAGGCGGAGCAGGGGTATTGTATCGAAGCCGAGCGAGCCGACTTCCTGATATCGTTCGTGGCTCTAGTCGAGCGCCTTGTCGCCGCTCAGTACGATCGGGAGTGCAAGGCGGGCCGTTCATTACGCGCCGGCGCCGATCTCATAGGAACCCACCCGGCAGCGGCTGGCGGCTTATGCCCGCCGGCTAAGGTGATGAACAAAGGGGCCCGCCAGCTTGGCGGGCTTCTCTATTGCGGCTCTCTCAGGCGACCAGTTTAATGGTCTCGATCAGTGGGAGGATCGCGAATGCAAAAAATGATTACGGTCGTCGCAATGACCGCCGCTCTCGCGCTAGCGGGTTGTGGAAGAGAGCCTGGACCAAAGGGCGATCCGGGACCGCAAGGCCCGGCCGGTCCGCAAGGCGCTCAAGGTATTCAGGGCGTACCCGGTCCACAGGGGCCAGCCGGCGCGCAAGGGCCACAGGGACCGCAGGGGCCAAAAGGCGATAAGGGTGATAAGGGCGATCCGGCGTCCGTCAACATCCGCGCCGTGCAAGCGGATGGCGCCGTCAATTGCGATAACAGCGAAACACTGGTTTCCGTATTCTGTCCTGGTGGAGGAGCCGCAGACGGCGCGAAATGTGGATCCTCGCCGACAGTCGGTCTCTGCATGAAGAGGTGAAGCCAAATGGCCCGCCGGTTCACGGTGGCGGGCCCTTCACCAAGAGGTCTCACCGGACGGGGTGGTCCGTGCAAAAGGGCCGAGTTTGATAACAAAGGACGATCTCATCTTCTGCTGCGGCGGAGAAGGTGTCCAGTACACTTCAATGAATCCGCTATCGAGCAAAAACTTGTAAGTGCGTGCGATAAACTGAGAAGAGCCTGCGCCATTGGACCTGTTTCGCGCGGCGTGCCGCATGGGCCTAGAGGGTCTGGTAGCCATCGTGCTTCACTTCGTGGATCCAGTCGAGATAAGCACTGGCCGCGGAGTTTACGAATCCTGCTCCAATGAGGCCTGTTCCTACCCGGAGCAATACTGGCAATGTTCGGAAGCGAACAGAACGGCGCTTCGAGCTGTGAGTAAGCTCGCAGTCGCTTGAACTTCCCCAAAGTCCAAGCACCCCAAATGGCCCCGGCCACCCACCCCTAGAAGCCCACTGGCCGGGGCCGTCTTTTGCCCGCTATCGATATCCCATTGCCCGTGTCGGCCGCCGGTTCACGCTGGCGGGCCTTCGCTTGGGAAATTTACGGCGATGCAAACTGCGATGGCTTGCCGCTCTCGAAATCCGGCCTGACCTCAGCTCCGCGGCTGCCGCATTCGCCGCAGACGAAACGCGGCTCGATATCAGACAAGCGAACATCGTCAGGCCAGCGATCGGATTCAGAGCCACGTGATGGCCGCAATGGCAGTAGACCAGGACACCGCGCAAGCCCATCTCGCGCATCTGGCCGAAGGTGATCTTGAGCGGTCGGCCGTCGGCGTGCGTAGGAGTGTGGCGGTGTGCAGGGCGAGGCGTGCCGCGATCAAAGCGGCATTGTAAGTACCTCGCAAATTATCAATCCCTTGGGGCGCATCCGTCGCGCGAGCTACTGCGCGTCGTGGGTAGGAAAAGCTCCGAGGGGCGGCGGTTCTATATGGAGGGGCCAACGGATCCGCAGGGCTCACGGGTTATGAGCACGTGCCCGTGCCGCCAATTTTTGAGCACGTGCCCGTTCCAACATTCATGGTGCTTTTGAGCGAAGCCAATCGAGGCCATGATAATTAAGGCCACGACGACACACACGGCTACGAGGTTATGCGTCATTGTGCCACTCCACGGTAAACTGTGACTGGCTACTCGGGCATCATACTGAGCGGTGGCGGCCGATCAAAAACACAAAATCCGCCGCGTGAAGGGCTCACGGGTGGTGGATCAGATCGGCGCCGTGTCCTGGGGAGCAGGGGGCATCTGGCGGTGCCCGGTACCGAGGGCCTCGCATTCCATGCCTGGGAGCGCGTCCTTGCGGGGCTCTGTGATCCAGACGCACCCGCAGAATGGCAGAGCTCGACGGCCTCAACAATGCACCGCTGCGGCGACTGGGCTACGGCTTGCCCTGTCGCATCGTTGCGGCCGCCACGACCCGCGGCCGTTTTGAACGAAGGCAGGAGGTCGCAAGCCACGCTCACGGGCGGAAAACTACGGTTGAGAAATTGCTAAGGCGACCGTTGCAAACACCGTAGCTATTCTTCCAAGGCGCAGAAAAAATCGAGTTGAATCAACGTGGTTGACCAGACACCCCTTCCGCCACAATTCAACATAATCAATTACTTAGATGCGATTTCGGATGGGGTGTGCGTCCAATTCAGTACACAATGCGGCTTCGTTGCCGCGGTCAGCTGAGCTATTGAGGGCGCAATCGCCGACTAGCTGAAGTGACTGTTGACCTATCGAGGGGGCCGCGATGCTCGTGATCGGTGGCAACTCCAAGCGAGGGGGCTCGGCGTGCCTTAGCTGCGTTCCGCGGACGATTGATCATCCCAGAGTAGTTCACCGCACCGGCATTTGTACACCCGGATGAAGCGGGCTGTCTTCATGTCCCATAGCTTCTCCGCGAGACTGAGTGGTTCGCCGCATTTGGGGCAGCGGAATAGGGTGGGGCTCGGGGGCGTGGCTGGAAGCATAGGCACGTCTCTTCTTTCAGAAGACGCGAAAGCCCAGCGAGCGTTCCTGGGATAGGGGTTGCCTCCGCTTACCGCAGTCCGCTGCGCGTATTCCCGCGGAGTTCAGCCACGGTTGTGGTGTCAGCGGCCCCCACTCACTCGCTCCGGCTTGTATCGCGTTGTCTACATAGGCGCCTTTGCACCAACGTCGCGGTCGACCGGGCTGCTTGATCCGCAAAGACATCAGTCAATCGACCTCTCCAGCTTCTGGGCTGCCCGGAAGTCGTCCAGATGCTGCAGGTTCGGGCCGTAGGCGGCCTCCTTGGTGAGCAGGTGGTAGATCCGGGCCACCACCAATTGGAGATGCTTCATTCGTCCGCGGGGCATCGCCCGGGCCTTGCAAAGGGCTCGGACCGCGTGCGCTCGGAAATAGTCAAAAGCGTCGGACATCGGAGATTCAACGTCTCGTCCAGAGATTGGTTCTTACCCCTCCTTTCCAGGAACACCAGTCAATCAAGCTGTCGGTAGAGTCAGACCGCTCGACGGTCAGGACAAACGAGAGCGCATCCGGAACGCTATCGAATTTGAAAAATTAGCCCGGCAGGAAGCTTCACGGCGGGCACGCATGTTCTTCTTTTTCTCGAACCGGCTGGGGTGTCTCGGCTCGCTGCTGATCTCCGGCTTGGTCACCGTGGCGCTGCTCTTTCTGTTCGGGATACTCCGGTTCTGAATCCCAGGCGCGTGGTGCCCCGCAGATCACCTGCGTCTTTGTAACCCTGTGTCCAGAGGACGTGGAACCCCCTAAGCATTCAGGACGTTGAGCCGCGAATGCGATTTGCGAGGTCCATCTGCTTCAGAGTTCATCGACCCTGATCCCCGGAGACACCGTCTGGAGGCGGTGCGAAGCGCGGCGCGTGACGGTTCTGAACGATGCCGCCGCGTTTTTCGCGGCCCTGCGGGAAGCGCTGCTGGAGGCGCAAGAACAGGTCTACATCATCGGATGGGACATCCATAGCGAAACCAGGCTGGTCGGAGCTTCCGGACGAGCGGATGATGGCTTGCCGGAACAACTTGGCCCATTGCTACGCGCGCTCGTTCAACGCCGCCCGACCTTGCGGATCGACATCCTTGTCTGGGACTTTGTCTCCTTTTATGCCTCCGAAAGAGAATGGAATTCCGCGGCAAAATTTACTGCCGAAACATCTGGCCGCGTCCGGTTTTGTCTCGATTGCACACTTCCGTTTGGTTCGGCCCAACACCAGAAGATGGTCTGTATCGACGGTTCACTGGCGTTCGTTGGCGGGCTCGATCTGACAATCAGGCGCTGGGACACCAGTGATCATCGTGCCGATCATCCGTTGCGCTGCGACCCTGAGGGCAAGCCATACCCACCCTTTCATGATGTTCAATGCATGGTCGATGGGGATGCAGCAGCGTGGCTGTTCGACCTCGCGGAGGAACGCTGGCGTGCTTCAGGTCAACAGACCCATCATCGGCGCCGGCTAGGGAACATGCGGTGGCCGGCCAATGTGCCGGTGGAGGCCGAGCACTTGCCGGTTGGTATCGCCAGGACCGAGGTGGTCTGTCCTGCAGGTTCGACCATCAAGGAAGTCGAGCGCTCATTGACTGCAGCGATCCGGTCGGCGACCAGCTTCGTTTACATCGAAAATCAGTTTACCAGCGCGACCAAGATTGCGCGTGAATTGGCGCAGCAGATGCTTCGCGTGCCTTCGCTTCGGGTTCTGGTCGTCACTCCCAAACTGCATTCATCGTGGTTGGAATCCCAAGCCATGCAAAATGGCCGTGGTGCCTTCATCGACTGCTTCAGTGAGGCTGGAGTCGCAGATCGCATCCGCTTCGTCTACCCGATCTCACGCAGCGGGGATACCGAAGCTGCCGTGATGGTGCACAGCAAGCTCATGATCGTCGATAACAGGATCTTGAGGGTCGGCTCGGCTAACCTGAACAATCGCTCGATGGGCGCCGATAGCGAATGTGACCTGATCTTTGAAGCGGCATCCGACCAGCATCGGAATTTCATCGCTTCGGTCCGCCGTCGCCTGATCGCACATTTCGGCGGTCTCGACGAACTGACCATAACGCAAAACGAGGATCGTCTTTTTGCGCTCCTGGACGACGTGTCGAGAGCTGATGGGGCGAAGACGCTGCGGGAAGTGGGGTCCTCGGTCCTGACCAGTGCGCTGGCCACAATGGTTCAGCCGGTGGCAGACCCGGAGCGGCCGCTTCATCTGGAGCGGGCGGCATCTCGCATGTGGAGCACGAAGACACTAGTGGGGATCGCGTCGATAACGGTGGCGCTTCTTGGATTGACGATGGCTTGGTCGTACACGCCGTTGAGCGATTTTGCCGACGCGCCTCATATTTCGGCGTTACTGTCTGCCTACTCGCAGTCCATCTGGGGGCCACTGTTCGCTATCGCAGCTTTCGTCGTTGGCGGGCTGGTCGTGTTTCCGGTTCTCGTGCTCATTGCAGCGACTGCTGCCGCACTTGGGTCCTGGCTGGGCTTCATCACCGCAATGGCGGGCGTCTTGCTCAGCGCCTTCATCCTTTTTGCGATCGGACGGGTACTCGGCCGACAACGTCTCCAGCAGTTGCTCGGCCGACGTGCAGCGCGCATCCAAGAACGTGTTGTGGGCAAGGGGATTCTAGCCGTCGTCGTCATCCGGATGATTCCCATAGCACCGTTCTCTGTGGTGAATGTTGTGGCTGGTGCGAGCACGCTGCCTCTACGTGACTTCATGGTTGGAACTCTGCTGGGCATGATGCCCGGTATTCTCGCCATGGCAGTTCTGGGGGCTCAGATCGCAGACCTGGCCAGGAATGCGTCCTGGAGCAACATATTGCTGTTGGCTCTGGCGTTCTTGGGCTGGCTGGGGATCTGCGCAGGCGCACAATTCGTCGCGACCTGGCTCGCCGGGAGGCGCTGATGGCGGCGATGCGATTCATGACATGGAATGTGCATGGCACGTTCAATCTCAATCCGAAGTTCGATTTGGAGGGTGTTTGCTCGATCGTTCGCAAGTGGGCCCCTGATGTCGTCGCGCTTCAGGAGGTGGATTCGCGATCGCGCTTAGACGATCCATTTGCGAAGTTGGCGAGTGTTGTCGGCGATCACGGGGTTCACGCTAAGTCGATTGTCGCCGAGGATGGCGACTATGGTCAGATGCTCCTAAGCCGCTTTCCGTTCTCTGGCGTGCCCGAGATCCTCGATGTGTCGTTTCGAGAGCGGGAGCCACGCAGGGCGATTGCCACGGGACTGCTGACACCGGTCGGCGATGTGCGCGTGGTGGCCACTCATCTCGGCTTGAGTATCCACGAGCGCTATGCGCAAGCTCAGGCCCTGGTAAGCTTGGTGCGACCTGGAAGGACCGTCGTCCTCGGTGATTTCAATGACTGGTTTTGGGTGAAATCGGTGCGGCGCGTGCTCGCGCAGGTCTGCCCCAACCGTACGCGCTTGCGGACTTTCCCGGCGCGTTTGCCCGTTCTACGCCTTGATAGGATCTATGCGACGCCCGATAGCCGGTTTGGGAGAGTTTGGACCGACGGAGAGGCAACGGCCTATTCAGACCATTTGCCCGTGATTGCGGAAATCGAGATCTAGGATTGTCTGCCGATAGGAGACGATCTTCGTGGCGGCCCATCAACCTCTTTGACGATTTTCCGAAGATGGCAAAATGTCACTGTTTTGCCCGACGGGTCAACCGGCTTTTGCGCGAATGCAAAAGGCGTTGTGCCATCGAGACTTAGCTACTGTGCATGGGGTTGTTTTCGCAAAACTTTGGTGGTCAGCACCCACGCTTCAGTTCGACGATGCGGAACTTTTTCCTCGCCGCCACGTTGTGTCGCCATGACTGAAGACCTTTCCTTCCGACGCAAACCCCTGACCCCCGAGCAGCGCCAGGCGCGCGATGCGGCGCGCCGGATCGAGGCCGAAAAGGCCATGCGTGATCATGAAGAGGCGCAGAAGGCGTTTTACGCCAACAAGGAGCGGCTGAAAGCTGAACGCCTCGCGCGTGAAGCGGCCGCGGCGAAGGGCTGACCAAGCGCGGTCGGCGCCAACAATCTCTTAGACCGATTTTCGACCGACGCCGGCGGCTCATGCCGGTTGGCGTTCCCGTCGCGCTCAAGACCAGCTTGAGCCTCCCGGGCGCCCACCCATCGGCGGGCTTGACGGCGTTTGCGTTTCGGGAGGAAGCTTCGAATGATCCTCAACTGACGTGAACGACGGAGACGTTCGCTCCCAGCCAGTCCGACCCCTTCAGCGAAAGCGAGAATGGAGCTGACCATGACCACGTTCGACAAGCGCGAGCAGGGCTTTGAAGCAAAGTTCGTCCACGACGAGGAGCTGATGTTCAAGGCCACGGCCCGGTCGAACAAGCTGCTCGGGCTCTGGGCCGCCAGCCAGCTCGGCCTCAGCGCCGACGAGGCGGCAAGCTACGCAACGGCGCTGGTGACGGACAATCTGGAGAGGCAGACGATCGACGACGTCGTGAGCAAGGTGTCGGGCGATCTCGCCGCCAAGGGGGTGGCGCGCGAGCAGGTCGCGCAGAAGCTTCTGGAGTACTTGCGCCAGGTGATGCAGCAGCTCGAAGCCGACAAATAAGAAGGCCGATGGCCGCGCCTCATTCGGCGTGCTTTCGCGCGCCGGAATCACCGAGCTTGTCGACATAGGCGATGCCGAGCGCCGAGACAATGAAGGTGATGTGGATCAGCACCTGCCACATCACGCCGTTCTCGGTGTAGCTGGCACGGTTCGAGCCGAGATTGCCGGCCTCGATGAAGGTGCGCAGCAGCGCGATCGAGGAGATGCCGATGATGGCCATGGCGAGCTTGATCTTCAGCACGCTGGCATTGACGTGGCCGAGCCATTCCGGCTCGTCGGGATGACCCTGGAGGTCGAGCCGCGAGACGAAGGTCTCGTAGCCGCCGACGATGACCATCACGAGCAGGTTGGAGATCATCACGACGTCGATCAGCGCCAGCACGCTCATCATGATCTGCTGCTCGGTGAGGTCGAGTGCGTGCCAGGACAGATGCCAGAGCTCCTTGAGGAACAGCGCGATGTAGACGCACTGCGCGACGATCAGTCCGAGATAGAGCGGCAGCTGCAGCCAGCGCGAGCCGAAGATGATCATCGGCAGCAGGCCCAGGCGCGGCGAGGCCGGACGGGGTTCGGTGCGGAGTTCGGATTGGAATCCAGTCTCAACCGACATTCAGGCAGCATCCTCGCATCGAGATGATCTCGCTGCCATGTAACCCGGCAAGATGGCCGGCGGAAGACGGGGCGCGCTGGTCGCTTTCCAGGGATCGCGCCATTTTCGTGCTACCGTGCCGGTCGGCCGTCGCGCGGGCGGCCAGGATCGGGATCAAGATCGGGAGGCGGGGCGTGTTTCGCAGCGGAAAATGGGCGGGCCGCATCGCGCTCGCTGCGGCGATCATGGCCGGCTCCGGCGGCACAGACGTGTCGGCAACGCCACTGACCCCGTTCCGCTACGAGGCCCAGGCGCAGCGCCATTGTCCGCACGATCAGGTGGTCTGGCTCGATTTCAGGAAGGGGGTCTACTACACCAGGGGCCAGAAGCGATATCGCCAGGGCTTTGACGGCAGCTTCGTCTGTCTGAGCGAGGCCCGCGAAGGCCGCTATCGCCGCTCGCTGTTGGGCCTGCGCTGAGCGGCGCGTGACCGGGGCTCGACGGCGAGCCAGCTATTTCCGGCTCGGCAGCTTCACCGGCACGTGCGGGGAGGTGCTGATGACCCGGGGACTTCCGTCCGGATAGGTGCGATCGCCGCGGATCAGGGATTCAAGAACCAGGAAAAACTTCTCGGCAAGCATGTGAGTCACCCTCGTCGGTGATGGCCTCTTGAAATTAAGTCGAGGCGCCGAACGCGGAAATTCAATCAACTAAACGGGAGCGAGACAATCCGGGCAAACACCTGTCTGCGGCGCAGCATGGTCGTCGTCGGGAAAGCGCGACGATCTCGTCCGAGATCAGCCGAAGGCCAGTGCCACGAGGCCCGAGCAGAGCAGAACCAAGCCGCCTGCGGTCAATACCAGGAAGCCATCGGATACGAGGTCATGGTTGCGCATGGGACACCTGCCGCTCTCGTCCTCGATGCTCGATCGGATCGATTAAAATTGTCCGAACGTGCCGCCTTGAAAGAGGTGATGCTTGCCGTCCCGCGCGAGTGCCTTCAGGCCCTCGTGCGGTAACCTTCAAACGCATGGGCCAGGAAGATCCCCGCGCTTACCAGACCCATCAGTGCCGAAACCGTCTCGATCATCGTTAAATTCCAAATCCCGCCCTTGCATTCGAGAGAACGCGTGCGGCCTTGCACAGTCAAAAGAATTTCGGTGAGCGGCGTGACAATGGGGGTGGAGTGAGGATTTGGCGCAACAGAATGTCCAGCCTTGGCACAGAGCAGGGCGCCCGCGCTCCGTAGATCAACGGAGGCAAACGAACGTCCCGTTTACCATCCCGGCGTGATCGCTGCGGGCTCCCCATTTCCGCCGTGTTCGGGTTGCGTTATCGTTACTGCTTCCGATGCGGTGGTGGGCCGCCTCGGATTACAAGGTCCGGACAGCGCCCCCCGCGGCTAAAGCGATGGGTATGCGCCCGGCGAAATGGTATTTGGGGCGAATGGGGATCCGACGGTCAGATTCGGTTTTGCGGGCCGTGCGCGGTGTTGCGGCGGTTGCGACCTGCCTTGCGCTCGCCAATTGCGCCTCCTCGAACAAGTTCGCCAGTCGCGTCGATCCGAAATACGGGGTGTCCTCGAGCCCAAGGGTGGTGGCCTGGGGCGATCCGGTCCCGAAGGGCGGCGGCACCTACCGCGTCGGCAAGCCCTATGTCGTGGCGGGCCGGACCTACGTGCCGGAGGAGGATGTCAACTACCGCGCCGAGGGCATGGCGTCCTGGTATGGCGATGATTTCCACGGCCGCCTGACCGCCAATGGCGAAGTGTTCGACATGGCCTCGCTGACCGCGGCGCATCCGACCCTGCCGATGCCGTCCTACGCGCGGGTGACCAATATCTCGAACGGCAAGTCGCTGATCGTCCGCGTCAATGACCGGGGGCCCTATCACGGCAACCGGCTCATCGACGTCTCGAACAAGGCCGCCGAACTCCTTGAATTCAAAGGCAATGGCGTCGCCAAGGTCCGGGTCGAATATGTCGGCCGGGCGCCGCTCGAAGGCTCCGACGACCGCCAGCTGATGGCGACCTTGCGTACCGGCATTCCGGCGCCGACGCCCTCGATGGTCCGGGTCGCTTCGGCCAGGCCTTTCGTGCCGGAATTGCCCTCATCGAGCCGCGGTGCCATTCGCGGCGAGGTTCCGATGCCGGAGGGGCGGCCCTATAATCTCGGCAACAGCTCGGCCGACATGGCTTCGCTCAATGCCACCTCGGAAATGTCGGCCTCGAGCCGCGGCCGGGGGCGGGCGCTTCAGAACGCGCGTGCCGTGTCCTATGATGAGGACGGCCGCTACGCGACCGAGAGCGCTCGGTCCGCCGCCTACACCTCGGACGGCGCGGCCGAGGCCCGCAGCATCCTGAGCGGTCGCGGCCTCTACTGAGCCGCGCTTTCCTTCAAGAACGTCACCAGCGCCGCGTTCACCTCCTCGGGCCGCTCCTGCTGCACCCAATGGCCGGCGCCCTCGAGGATCAGCTTGCGCTTCAGCTTGGGCAGCACACGCTCGAGCTCGTTGACGCGCTTGGCCCCGATCAGACCGGTGATGACGGCGTCTTTGGAGCCGGCGATGAACAGCGAGGGCTGATGGATCTGCGCATCCTGCCAGGGGGCGGTCAGCTCCCAATTGCGGTCGATATTGCGGTACCAGTTCAGCCCGCCGCGGAAGCCGGACTTACGGAAGCACTCGGTGAAATAGGCGAGATCAGCCTCGTTCAGCCAGCCGGGCAGTGGCCCCTCGGCGCCCGCATGGCCGAGAAAGCCCTTGCCCTCTTGCACGAACATGGCTGCCGAGGGATCGGCGAGGCCGCGGCCACCGAGCACGATGCGCATGGTGTGGGCGACGTCGCGCTCGAGCTCGGCTTCCGCGACGCCGGGCGTCTGGAAATACTGCCAGTAGAAATTGGTGATGCCGCCCTGGCGCAACAAATCGAGCGGCTTGCCGCGGCCTCGGAACGGCGGCGGCACGCTCAAGCCGGCGACAGCCGTGAAGATATCGGGGCGGAACAGCGCCGCGTGCCAGGCCACCGGCGCGCCCCAGTCGTGGCCGACCACCATCGCCTTGCTCTCGCCCAGCGCCTGCACGAGGCCGACGACATCGCCGACCGTGTCGAAGATGGAGTAGGCGGCAACATCAGGCGGCGCCGCGCTCTGGCCGTAGCCGCGCATGTCGGGGGCGACGACGTGAAACCCGACCTCTGCCAGTGCCGGGATCTGGTAGCGCCAGGAATAGGACAGTTCCGGCCAGCCATGGCACAGCACCACCAGCGGCCCCTGGCCGGCTTCGCGGATGAAGAGCTCGACCCCGTTGGCCTTGATCATCCGGGTTGAGGACATTCGCTTTTCCGCCTTGTTTCAGGGGTTTGGTCGGGAAATATAAGATGCCACGATAGGGGCGCGAGGAGAATCGTGCAATCTCAGGGACAAGCGTCCAGCTCCGTGTTGTTCGCATCTGTTCCAACTGCTAGAACGCCGCTCTCAGGGCTTGGCCATGGCATTTCGTCCTTCTTTGCTTCGTCGCTCCCGGTTCACCGCCGGTGCGCTGGCGCGCGGGCTGATCGCGGTGGTTCTGGTCGCGGCCATCGGCTGGGGCGGGGCGCTCTACGCCGCCAACCAGAGCGTGCAGGGCGCCAAGAAGGCGGAAGACACGGGCTTCGACGGCGACGCCCCGACTGCGATCCTGATGGAGGCCTCCTCAGGCAGCGTGCTGTTCGAGAAGAACGCCGACGAGCTGCGCGCGCCCTCCAGCATGATGAAGCTGATGACCGCGGAGGTCGTCTTCAACGCCATCAAGAAGGGCGACATCAAGCTGACCGACGAGTACCGGATCAGCGAGAATGCCTGGCGCAGGGGCGGCGCGCCCTCGGGCGGCTCGACCATGTTCGCCGCCATCAACAGCAAGGTCTCGGTCGACGATCTCCTGCATGGGGCGATCATCCAGAGCGGCAACGACGCCTGCATCGCGCTCGCCGAAGCCATGGCGGGCAACGAGCGGATTTTCGCGGCCGACTTCATGACCAAGCGCGCCCGCGAGCTCGGCCTCACCCGATCGACCTTCGCCAACTCCAACGGCTTGCCCGATCCCGGCAACAAGATGACGGTGCGCGAGCTCGGCATCCTCGCCCGCCACATCATCCTGGACTTCCCCGAGTTCTACAAACTGTTCGGCGAGAAGGAGTTTACCTGGAACAAGATCCGCCAGCCCAACCGCAATCCGCTGCTCAATTCGATGGAAGGCGCTGACGGCCTCAAGACCGGCTACACCAAGGAAGGCGGCTACGGCATGGTGGGCTCGGCCGTGCAAAACGGCACGCGCCTGATCGTCGTGGTCAACGGGCTCGACGATCCCGAAGACCGCGCCACGGAAGCCAAGAAGATGCTGGAATGGGGCTTCCGCAATTTCGAGACCCGCGTACTGATCGCAGCCGAGCAACCCGTCGGCTACGCCAAGGTGTTCGGCGGCGAGAGCCGCTCGGTGAAGCTCATGGCCAAGTCACCCGTGAAGGTGATGGTGCACAAGAACGGCAGCGACAAGCTGATCGCCCGCATCGTCTATAGCGGCCCGGTGCGCGCGCCGGTCGAAGCCGGCCAGCGGGTCGGCGTGGTCAAGGTCTGGCGCAGCGGCGCCATCGCGGTGGAGACACCGGTCTATGCCGCGGAAGCGATCGGCACCGGCTCGACCATGCGCCGCGCGATCGACGGCGCCAGCGAGCTCGTGATCGGCATGTTCCGCGCGGGCGCCGAGAAGCTCTGACCATGAGTGAAAGCGCGGTACGGTGGCCGTCTGGACGCGGACGCTTCATCACCTTTGAAGGTGGCGAAGGGGCGGGCAAGTCGACCCAGATCAAGAAGCTCGCCGACCGTCTCAAGGCGGCAAGGATGCGCATCCTCGTCACGCGCGAGCCGGGCGGCTCGCCGGGCGCCGAGATCATGCGTCATCTGGTGCTGTCAGGCATGGGCAAGCTGCTTGGACCCGAAGCCGAGACGCTGCTGTTCGCCGCCGCCCGCGACGATCACGTCCGCACCGTAATCCAGCCCGCGCTCAGCCAAGGCGTCTGGGTGCTGTGCGACCGCTTTGCCGACTCGACGCGAGCCTATCAGGGCAGCCTCGGCCGCGTGCCGGATGGCCTGATCAACGCGATGCAGCGGGTCACGATCGGCGATCTCAAGCCGGATCTCACCATCATCCTCGACCTGCCGGTCGAGATCGGCCTGCAGCGTGCCGCCGCGCGCCGCGGCAGCGCTACGCCGGACAGGTTCGAGGGCGAGGATCTCAAGTTCCACCAGGGACTGCGCGACGCCTATCTCAAGATCGCCGCGGAAGATCCCGCGCGTTGCGCGCTGATCGACGCCAATTCCGATCCCGATACGGTTGCCGGGCGTGTCTGGACGGCGCTGCGCGAACGTCTCCTTCCCACGCCCTCTTCGGTGATTTCCGCATGAGCCCGCGTCAGACCGAGCGCGAAACCGCCATTGCGCATCCGCGCGAGACGTCGAGGCTGTTCGGCCATCGCGACGCCGAGACGGCGCTGCTGACCGCCTACCGCAGCGGGCGCATCCCGCATGCCTGGCTGATCGGCGGGCCGCAAGGGATCGGCAAGGCAACGCTGGCCTACCGCATGGCGCGCTTCGTGCTCGCCCATGGCCAGCCGCTGGCGCCGGCCGTCCAGCACGCCCAAGACCTTGCGATCGATCCCGATGACGCCGTGGCGCGGCAGGTTGCGGCGAGCTCGCATGGCGGCCTGTTGACGCTGGAGCGCACCGCGAACGACCGCGGCGTGATGCGCACCGTGATCACCGTGGACGAGACGCGCGAGACGATCGGCTTCTTCGGCTCGACGGCCGCCGCCGAAGGCTGGCGCGTCTGCATCGTCGATACCGTCGACGAGCTCAATCCAAATGCGGCCAACGCGCTGCTGAAAATCCTCGAAGAGCCGCCGCAGCAATCGCTGTTCCTGCTGGTGAGCCACGCGCCCGCACGCGTGCTCGCCACGATCCAGTCGCGCTGCCGCAAGCTGCGCCTGCGCCCGCTCGTCACGGACGACGTGATCGGTGCTGCGGCTTCGGCGGCCGACCTCGACCCGAACGATCCCGCCCTGCGCGAAGCGGCGGAGGCCTCCGAGGGCAGTGTCGCGCGGGCGCTGACGCTGCTCGGCGGTGATGCGCTCAAGCTCCAGCAGCGCACAGCGGCACTGCTCGCGCGTCTGCCGCAGGTCGATCCGCGCGAACTGCACACGCTCGGCGACTCGCTCGGCACCAGCGACCGCGTCGCGCTTGCCGCCTTCATCGACGGCATCGACCGCTGGATCGCCGAGCGCCTGCATGCGGATGAAGCCAATGCCAACCAGAACCTGCCGCGCCTTGCGCGTCTAGCTGAGGTATGGGAAAAGGTCGTCCGCGCCGCGCGCGACACCGAAACCTACAATCTGGAGCGCAAGCCCTTGGTTTTCTCGGTGTTCGGCTGGCTGGCGGACGCAACGCGCTAGAGCATGATCCGGAAAAGTGCGGAGCGGTTTTCCGAAAAGATCATGCGTAAAACAACAACCTGACGCAGGTTCGTTTCCAAATTTTTGAGAAGCCGGTAAAGGAATTTGTCGTGGCAACGCGAGCTAAGAAAACCGCCAAGGGCAAGAGCAGCAAGAAGGCTGCAAAGGTGCTTGCGCGCAAAGCTGCCAAAAAGACCAAGAAGGCCGCCGCCAAAAAGAGCGTGAAGAAGAGCGCTGCGAAGACGGCAAAACGGGCTGGCAAGAAGGCTACCAAGAAGCAGGTCGTCGCCAAGAAGGCGGTGAAGAAAGCGGCCAAAAAGCCAGCCAAGGCTCCAATGAAGAAGGTGGCCAAGAAGGCGAAGGTGACTGCGCCTGCCGCGATCGCAGCGCCGGCTCCTGTCGTCGCGCCGCCGAAGGCTGCGAAGCCCAAGGTATCGACGCCCAAGGTATCGAAGAAGGCGCCGCGTGCGCCGAAGCCCGCCGCAGTCGCAGCTCCGCAGGTCGCTGCTCCTGTCGCCGCCCCCGCGCGCGACAACGTCTTCTACATCACGACGGCGATCGCTTATCCCAATGGCAGCCCGCATATCGGCCACGCCTATGAAGCGATCGCGACCGACGTCTTGGCGCGCTTCGCGCGGCTCGACGGCAAGGACGTGTTCTTCCTGACTGGCACCGACGAGCACGGTCAAAAAATGGTTCAGACGGCGGCCGGCGAAAACATGTCCGTCTCCGCGCTCGCGACCCGCAATGCCGGCCGCTTCAAGGAGATGGACGAGCGTCTGAACGTGTCGTTCGACCGCTTCATCCGCACCACCGAAGAGCAGCATCATCGCTCCAGCCAGGAGATCTGGCGACGCATGGAAGCGAACGGCGACGTCTATGCCGACATCTATTCGGGCTGGTATTCCGTTCGTGACGAGGCGTATTACGCCGAGGACGAGACGCGCCTCAACGATGACGGCGTGCGGCTCGGACCGCAGGGTACGCCGGTCGAGTGGGTCGAGGAGAAGAGCTATTTCTTCCGCCTGTCGGCGTACCAGGACAGGTTGCTCAAGCTTTACGCGGATCATCCCGATTTCATCGGACCGGACTCCCGCAAGAACGAGGTGGTGAGCTTCGTCAGAGGGGGGCTGCGCGATCTCTCGATCTCGCGCACCACCTTCGATTGGGGCGTGAAGGTGCCCGGTGACGAAGAGCACGTCATGTATGTCTGGGTCGACGCGCTGACCAACTACATCACCGGCGTCGGGTTCCCCGACGAGAGCGACAACAGCTGGCGCTATTGGCCGGCCGACGTGCACATCATCGGCAAGGATATCATCCGTTTCCATGCGGTGTATTGGCCGGCGTTCCTGATGTCGGCCGGCATTCCGCTGCCGAAGCGGGTCTATGCCCACGGCTTCCTGTTCAACAGGGGCGAGAAGATGTCGAAGTCGGTCGGCAACGTCGTCGATCCCTTCAACCTCGCCGACCAGTATGGCGTCGACCAGATGCGCTATTTCTTCCTGCGCGAAGTGCCGTTCGGCCAGGACGGCAACTACAACCACGAGGCCATTGTCGCGCGCATCAACGCCGATCTCGCCAACGATCTCGGCAACCTTGCGCAACGCTCGCTGTCGATGATCGCCAAGCAGCTCGGCGGCGTGCTGCCGGAGCCCGGCGAGTTCAGCGACAACGACAAGGCGATCTTGGCGATGGCCGACGGCATGATCGTCACGTCACGCGAAGCAATGGCGACGCAGCAGATCCATCACTGGCTCAGCGCCGTGTGGGCCGTGGTTGCGGAGGCCAACCGCTATTTCGCGGGCGAGGCGCCCTGGGCGCTCGCCAAGACCGATCCTGTCAGGCAGAAGACGGTGCTCTATGTCACCGCCGAAGTCGTGCGCCAGATCGCGATCCTGGCCCAGCCGGCGATGCCGACCGCCTCGGGATTGCTGCTCGAGAGCCTCGGCATCCCCGAGGCCGAGCGTAATTTCGCGGCGCTCGGTGGCACCTCGCGCATCGCTCCGGGCTCGACGCTGCCGGCGCCGAAACCGGCGTTCCCGCGCTACATCGAGCCGGCGGCCTGAAGGCGGTCGCGCGATGTTGGTCGACAGTCACTGCCACCTGGATTTTCCGGACTTCGCGGAAGATCTCGACGGGATCGTGTCGCGTGCGCGTGCAGCCGGCGTCAAGCGCATGGTCACGATCTCGACGCGGGTGCGGAAGCTGAACGATCTCGTCAGGATCGCGGAGCGCTATGACGATGTCTATTGCTCGGTAGGCACTCATCCGCACAACGCGGATGAGGAGGATGGCATCGCGCCGGACGAGCTGATTGCGCTGACGCAGCATCCCAAAGTCGTCGCGCTCGGCGAAGCCGGGCTCGATTATTTCTACGACAACGGCTCACCGGAGGCGCAGGCGAGGGGCTTTCGCGCCCACATCGCCGCCGCCCGCGCCACCGGCCTGCCGCTGGTGATCCACACCCGCGAGGCGGACGAGGATTGTGCCCGCATCCTGGAGGATGAGGCCGGACGCGGATCGTTTCGCGCGGTGCTGCATTGCTACACCGGCGGGCGTGAGCTGGCGCTGAAGGCGGTTTCGCTCGGGCTGTATGTCGGCTTCACGGGAATTTTGACGTTCAAGAAGTCGGAGTCCCTGCGCGCGCTTGCGGCCGAACTGCCGTCGGACCGTATTCTGGTTGAAACAGACTCGCCCTATCTTGCGCCTGGTAAATTCCGCGGCAAACGCAACGAGCCGGCCTATGTGGTCGAGGTCGCAAAGGTGCTCGCTGAGGCGCGCGGCGTGTCGCTCGACGAGATCTCGCGCCAGACCACCGAAAATTTCTTCCGTCTGTTCTCAAAGGTGAAGGCTTCAGGAGACGCATGACGCTGACGCTGACGATCCTGGGCTGCGGCTCCTCCGCCGGCGTGCCGCGCCCGGCGCTCGGCTGGGGCGCCTGCGATCCCAACAATCCCAAAAACCGTCGTCGCCGCTGCTCCCTGCTGGTCGAGCGAAAATCCGAGCACGGCACCACATGCATCGTGATCGACACCTCGCCGGACCTGCGCGAGCAGTTGCTTTCGACCAATGTCGACCACATCGACGCGGTGTTCTTGACCCACGAGCACGCCGATCAGACCCATGGCATGGACGACTTGCGCTCGGTCGTCATGCATATGCGACGCCGCATCCCGACCTACTTCAACCTGTCGACCGCCAAGGACATCATGGCGCGGTTCTCCTACTGCTTTATTTCGCCGGAGGGCAGCGACTATCCGCCGATCCTGACGCGGCATTCGATCGAGGCGGGGGAAAGCCAGACCATCCTGGGGAAGGGCGGCGCAGTGACGATGACCGCCTTCTTGGTGCAGCACGGCAACATTCCCGCGCTCGGCTACCGCATCGGGGATGCTGCCTACACACCCGACCTCAACGACATCCCGCGCGAGAGCTGGGGCGCACTGGAAAATCTGGACCTCTGGATCGTCGACGGCCTGCGCTACACCGGTCATGTCAGCCATTTCAGCATCAACGATGCGCTGTCGTGGATCGAACGTTTCAAGCCGAAGCGTGCGGTCATCACCAACATGACCGCCGACGTCGACTACGAGGTCATCAGGCAGTCGCTGCCCGCGGGCGTGGTGCCGGCCTATGACGGGCTGCGACTGGAGACGCACTAAACCCGCGGTGGAAATTCTCCTGCCTGGCGGCATACTCCTTGCTTGCGCCGGCCCCATCATGTTGATCTAACGTCTGAAAGACAGGCGTTTGACAGGGCGATATTCAAGCAGGACCGGCCGCTGATGTGCAATCGCCGGGTCGGTTGAATCGCCTCGTTAGGATGGGGATTGCGTTTGGCAGGCGACGATGTAGCGGCTCGGGGATTGGTGCGACGCGCTCTGGATCTCCTTTATCTCGGCGCGGGCTACGCCGCGGGTGTCTTCCTGGTTACGATCTTTGCAATCATGATGGTCATGTCGGTCGGGCGTCAGTTTGCGATCAACATTCCCGCAGGCGACGATTTCGCGTCCTGGTGCATGGCTGCAATGGCTTTCCTCGGCCTCGCGCACACCTTCAAGCGCGGAGAGATGATCCGCGTCGGCCTGCTGCTGGAGCATCTGCACGGGCGGACCAAGCAGGTCGCGGAGATCGTCGCGCTGGGCATTGCCACCGCGTTCATCCTCTATTTCACCCGGCATGCCGTGCAGATGACCTACGATTCCTGGCGCTTCAACGACGTGGCGCAGGGCGTCGTCGCGCTTCCGCTCTGGATTCCGCAGCTCGGCTTTGCCGGCGGCCTTGCGATCCTGTCGATCGCGCTGATCGACGAAATGGTCAATGTCGTCGGCGGCAACCGGCCGAGCTACGAGAAGGGCTCGCCGGACGAGACACCGGACGAATTCATCGAGCGCATCTCGCAGGGCGGCGGAGGTTGACCATGGCCAATCTCGGCATGATCGAGCTGTCGTTCATCCTGCTCGGCGTCATGATCCTGCTGCTAGGCAGCGGCGTCTGGATCGCGGTCTCGCTCGGGCTGGTCGGCTTCGTGGCGATGGCGCTGACCACGAGCCTGCCACTCGGCTCGGTGCTTGCGACCACCACCTGGAGCGCAAGCTCGTCCTGGACGCTGGCCGCGCTGCCGTTGTTCATCTGGATGGGAGAGATTCTTTTCCGTACCAAATTGTCGGAGGAAATGTTCCGCGGTCTATCGCCCTGGGTGCAGTGGCTGCCGGGGCGGTTGACACATGTGAATGTGATCGGCTGCGGCATCTTTGCGGCGGTGTCGGGCTCTTCGGCCGCGACCTGTGCGACGATCGGCAAGATCGCACTGCCGGAACTCGACAAGCGTGGCTACGACAAGAGCCTGAGCCTTGGATCACTCGCGGGCTCCGGCACGCTCGGTCTCTTGATTCCGCCCTCGATCCCGATGGTGGTCTATGCGGTCACGGCGAACGTCTCCGTGCTTCAAGTGTTTCTCGGCGGCTTCCTGCCGGGCGTGCTCGTGATTGTGCTCTATTCCGGTTACATCATCATCTGGTCGCTGCTCAACCCGAAGAAGATTCCGCCGCGCGATCCGCCGATGCCATTCCGGCAGAAGCTCCGCGAGTCGGGCAAGCTGGCGCCCTGCCTGCTACTGATCCTAGCGGTCTTCCTTTCGCTCGTTCTCGGCTTTGCGACAGCGACGGAATGCGCCGCATGGGGTGTCTCGGGTGCGCTGCTGCTGGCGTGGTGGAGCGGCACGCTCACGCGCAAGAACTTCCTCGAGAGCATCATGAGCGCGACGCGCCTGACCTGCATGATCATGTTGATCCTCGCGGGCGCGGCCTACACCACCGCTGCGATGGCCTATACGGGCATTCCGGCGGCGCTCGCCACCTGGGTCCAGGGGCAGCAGCTCACACCAAGCATGCTCGCCCTCTATCTCAGCATCATGTACATCATCCTGGGATGCCTGATCGACGGCATCTCGATGATCGTCCTGACCGCCGTGATCGTGCTGCCCATGGTCAAGCAGGCCGGCCTCGATCTGGTCTGGTTCGGCGTCTATCTCATCATTCACGTCGAGATGGCGCAGATCACGCCGCCGGTCGGTTTCAACCTGTTCGTGCTCCAGAACATGAGCGGCCGCGATACGTTCACCGTCGCGCGGGCGGCATTCCCATTCTTCATTCTGCTGCTGGCTGCCGTGTTCATCATCACGGAGTATCCGCAGATCGTGATGTTCCTGCCGAAGCTTGCTTTCCCAGACTGAGCGTACCTTTTTTCAGATTGACTGTGAGGAGAAGCCCGATGATCTCTCGTTTAGCCCGCGCATTCTTGATCGCTGGCGTCGCGATCACTGCGACCCCTGCTTTGGCCCAGACCAAATGGAACCTGCCGGCAGCGTATCCTGCCGACAATCCGCATTCCGAAAATCTGGTCGCCTTCGCCAAAGACGTCGAGGCCGCTACGTCCGGCAAGCTCCAGATCACGGTTCATCCGGGCGCCTCGCTGTTCAAGGCGCCCGACATCAAGCGCGCGGTGATAACCGGGCAGGCGCAGATGGGCGAGGTGCTGCTGTCGATCCACGAGAACGAGGACCCGCTCTTCGGCATCGACGTCGTGCCGTTCCTCGCGACCAGCTTCCCCGACGCGATGAAGCTGTATCAGGCCTCCAAGCCCGCGATCGTCAAGAAGCTCGATGCGCAGGGTCTGAAGCTGCTGTTCGCCGTACCGTGGGCGCCGCAGGGCGTCTACGTCAACAAGCCACTCGCGACGATCGAAGACATGAAAGGTTTGAAGTGGCGCGCCTACAACGTCGGGACCGCGCGCATCGGCGAGCTGGTCGGCGCGCAATCGGTCACGATCCAGGCTGCCGAACTGCCGCAGGCGCTTGCGACGGGCGTCGTCAATTCCTTCATGTCGTCGGGCGGCACGGGCTATGATTCCAAGGCTTGGGAGTCCCTGAAGTACTTCTACGACGTGCAGGCCTGGATTCCGAAGGACTATACCTTCGTCAACAAGGCCGCGTTCGAGGGACTCGACAAGCCAACCCAGGAAGCCATCCTCAAGGCAGCCGCGACGGCGGAAACCCGCGGCTGGAAGGCCTGGCAAGACAAGAGCACCTGGTACATCGAGCAGCTCAAGGCCAAGGGCATGACGGTGGAGCCGCCGAGCCCCGCGCTCAAGGCCGGCTTCCAGAAGATCGGCGCGCAGCTCACCGCCGACTGGCTCAAGAAGGCCGGGCCCGACGGCCAGGCGCTGATCGACGCCTACAAGAAGATGTGAGACCGGCGATGCCTTCCGCTCACCGCTTGCGGGCGCGTGGGCGGAAGTCCTCTCCTCGATCTCGCGGCAGCCTCACCATGCGTAACGCAGCATGGCTTTGCCGGTATAGGACCGCACGAGGCTCGACACTTCGCTGTCGAAGTTCGCCGTGGCGGACCAGCCGTTGAGGTCGCGCAGCTCGATCGCAACGCCAGTGAGCGCTGCGTTCGGCGGCAAAGCCGTACCGCCGACGATGAAGCCTTGGCCGGGCAGGGACTGGAACGCAGCTGGGATCGATTGTCCCGCGCTGAAATCATGCGCCCAGGCGAGTCGACCGCGCAGGTTCAGCACGCTTCCCAACAAGGCAAAGGACGTGCTCGCGCGCAGGCCGAGCTCGGTGCGGCTGTCCGTGAAGCCGTCGCCGCCGGACGCGCTCGGCGACGCATTGGCCGATAGTCGCTGGTGATGGACTGCCAGCCATAGGCGAGTGCGGTCGCGACATAAGCCGAACCGGTGGTGTGTCTGACGAAGGCGCCGGCCTGGAACAGATCGGAGCGGCCGCTGGAAAAATTGTTGGCAAAGCCGGTGCCGCCGCCGGCGAGTGCAAAGCCCATCCGTGTCTGCGGCGAGAGAGAGTAGTCGGCACCGGCTACGGTGCCGAAACTGCGGCTGGCCGAGCCGCTGCCGCCGGTCGAGACCTGCGAGCCACCGAAGCTGGCAGCCCAGACGCTCCATTGCGGGGTGGCGAGCGACGGCTTGCCGTAGATCGCCCCATAGGCCTCGCGTCCGATGCCGCCATGCGTCAGGTCGTTTCCGATCTCGGCGTAGGCCGCAAGCTCTGCATTGAACTCAGCCGGGCCGATACCGCGGCCTTCGACGGCAGGATTGAGCAGGGTCTGTGTGAACTGCGTCATCGCAAGGAATGTGGCCTGTGCCGTCTCGGGCTGCGCGGCGCGATCGGCGCCGCCGCCGAAGACCCGCCGCATGCCGAACCGTGCCGGATCGGCCAGGCCCGGCGGTTCGGCGTTCCATCCATAGGCTGGCGGCATGCCGCCGGCATTGCCAAATCCGGCCCCCGAGAAACCCGGCGGCTGCGAGCCGCCAAAGGCAACGCCCGCGGGACTATTGAAGCCACCCGGAGCATTAGGCCCGCCAGGCCCAGATCCCTGCGCGCCCGCGAAGGCGCCGAACTCGCGCATGGCCTGCGCGGCGGCCGCGTTGGGCAGCAACAGTCCAGCCGTCAATAGCAGCAGCGCCAGACGCGCAGGCGCATCCGCACTCACGACACCAACCGCATGAAGCGCCCCAACCGCACCGGTCGCCGGCCGCGCAGCCCGCGCGGCGAATCATCTGGAAGCGGCGAATCCGACGACGCGGAATCGTAAATGCGTCTCTAACGTTTTCCAATCTTTTCCTGTCGTGTCTCGATGTCGTCGAGGCTGCGCGCTCGGTTTCCGACAACGCACAATCGCCGCGCAGACGCAGCTTATGTTTCTAGATATTTCTGAAGCCTCGATCGGCTCAGGCCGAGATCGCCTTTGCTGATCCCACCTCGTTGCGCAGCAGGAATTTCTGGATCTTCCCGGTCGAAGTCTTCGGGATCGGCCCGAACACGACCGCCTTGGGCGTCTTGAAGCCGCTCATCTGCGATCGGCAGAACGCGATGATCTCGGCTTCGCTCGCGCTGGCGCCGTCCTTCAGCTCGACGAAGGCGCAGGGCACCTCGCCCCATTTCGGATCGGGCTTGGCGACCACGGCGGCGAACAGCACGGCCGGGTGCTTGTAGAGGATGTCCTCGACCTCGACGGAGGAGATGTTCTCGCCGCCGGAAATGATGATGTCCTTGGAGCGGTCCTTGATGATGACGTAGCCGTGCTCGTCGAGCACGCCGAGGTCACCGGTGTGAAACCAGCCGCCCTCGAAGGCTTCCTTGGTCGCCTTCTCGTTTCTGAGATAGCCCTTCATCACGATGTTGCCGCGGAACATGACCTCGCCGATGGTCTCGCCGTCGCGCGGCACCTCCTGCATCGTCTGCGGATTGATGACGGTGACGCCTTCCTCGAGCGGGTAGGGCACGCCCTGCCGGCGCTTCATGCGCGCGCGTTCGGCGGGCGGAAGCTCGTCCCAGCCGGGTTGCTCGGCGCAGACGGAGGCGGGACCGTAGACTTCGGTCAGCCCGTAGACATGCGTCAGTTTGATGCCGATGCTTTCTGCGCCTTCGAGCACGGCGACCGGCGGCGCGGCGCCTGCGATCAGACCGACGACGCGGCGGGCAGCGCTGCCTTTGGGGGCATCGGGCGCGTTGATCAGCGTGTTGTAGACGATCGGAGCGCCGCACATGTGGGTGACGCCGTGCTGCCTGATCAGCTCGAAGATTTTGGTCGGCTCGACCTTGCGCAGGCACACGTTGGTGCCGGCGGCCGCCGCAACGGTCCAGGGGAAGCACCAGCCGTTGCAGTGGAACATCGGCAGCGTCCAGAGATAGACCGGATGCTGACCGAGATTGCCGGCGAGGATGTTGCTGACGGCATTGAGATAGGCGCCGCGATGATGGGTGACGACGCCCTTGGGATTTCCCGTGGTGCCCGAGGTGTAGCTCAGCGCGATCGCGTCCCATTCGTCCGCAGGCAGGACCGCGGTGAAGCTCGGGTCTCCTAGCGCGAGCGCCGCCTCATATTCGATCTCGCCGATGCGCTTGCCGCCCTTGAAGGCGGCATCGTCGACGTCGACCACGAACGGCTTTGGCCCGGTCATCTGTGCGAGTGCGTCGGTGATGACGCCGGAGAATTCCGGATCGACCAGGATGATCTTGGCCCCGCCATGGTCGAGCTGGAACGCGATCGAGGGCGCATCGAGACGAATGTTGAGTGCGTTGAGCACGGCGCCCGTCATGGGGACGGCGAAATGCGCCTCGTTCATCGCCGGAATGTTCGGCAGCATCGCCGCCACGGTGTCACCGACGCCGATACCCTTGCCCGCCAGATAAGAGGCAAAGCGGCGGCAGCGCTCGTGAGTCTGCGCCCAGGTGAAGCTGCGGCCCTCATAGACCGTGCTGACGTGATCGGGATACACCGCAGCGCTGCGCGCGAGGAAGCTCAGCGGGCTCAGGGGCACATAGTTGGCGGGGGTCTTGTCGAGGCCGATATTGTACTGGTTCTGCCGCTCACTCATCGACACCTCCTGAAAACGCCTCAAAGGAATCCGATCGAAATCCACGGGAAGATCGCGACGATGATCAATCCCACCAGCAGCGCCAGCAGATAACCCCAGATCGGCCTGATGCCTTCGGCCGGATCGACGCGTCCGATGGCGCAGGCGGCATAATAGCCGACGCCGAAGGGTGGGGCGAATAGCCCGATACCCATGGCCAGAATGATCACCATCGCATAATGCACCTCGTGCACGCCGACAGCGCGGGCGATCGGAAACAGCAGCGGGCCGAACAGCACGATCGCCGGGATGCCCTCGAGCACGCTGCCGAGAATGGTGAAGGCCAGGATCGAGACGGCGATGAAGGTCGCCGCTCCCCCGGGCAACCCCGTCATGGCTGCCGCCAGCGAGCGCGAGAAGCCTGATTGCGTCAGGCCCCAGGCCATGCCGGTGGCCGTGCCGATGATCAGCAGGATCGCGCCCGACAGCGCTGCGGTCTCGACCAGCATCGGAAACAGCCGCCGCCAGTCGAAGCGGCGATACACCAGGAGGCCGACCAGGGCGCCGTAGACGATGCCGATGGTGGAGACTTCGGTGGCAGTCGCGATGCCCTCGACCACGGCATAGCGGATCACGAAGGGCAGCGCGAGCGCGGGCAGGGCGATGACGAAGGTCCTGCGGATCTCGGATGCCGTGGCGCGGCGGACGTGGCTCATGTCCTCGTGGCGGTAGCGCCACCACACCAGCATGCACAGCGTGATGGCGAGCACCACGCCGGGCAATAGGCCGCCGGTGAAGAGGGCGGCGATCGACACGCCCGTGACCGAGCCGATCGTGATCAGCACGAGGCTCGGCGGAATGGTCTCGGTTTGAGCACCCGTCGCCGCAAGAAGCGCGACGAGGTCGCCGGGCTTGGCGCCGCGCTGCTTCATCTCCGGGAACAGCACCGGCGCGACCGCCGCCATGTCGGCGGCCTTAGCGCCAGAGATGCCGGACACCAGGTACATCGCGCCGACCAGCACGTAATGCAGCCCGCCGCGGACATGTCCGAGCAGGCTCGCCAGGAACGCCACCATGGCCCGCGCCATGCCGGTCATCTCGATCAGAAGCCCCAGGAACACGAACAGCGGCACCGAGAGCAGGATGAGGTGGCTCATGCCCTCATCCATCCGCCCGACCAGCACCATCACGGGCGTGCGCGTGGTCAGCGCCAGATAGCCGAAGATGGCAAGGCCAAAACCGAACGCAATGGGAACGCCGGCAAACACGCAGAAGCCGGCGACGCCGACGAAGAAGATGACGAGATTGAGATTGCCAAGCGGCCGCAGCGACGGCTCCGCCAGCCAGAATGCGCCGATCAGGACCGCAACCGACAGCACGGCGGCCGCGACCATCCGGTAATCGGCGGCGCGCAGCAGCCGCAGCAAGGCGAACGCTGCCATCAGGCTGATGCCGGCCGGCAGCGCGGCAGCGCGCCACATATTCGAGATCTGCAGCGCCGGCGTGGTGATGTAGCTCTCTTCGTAAGCATAGTCGCAGGACGGCCAGACGATCAGCGCCAGGAACGCCAGCGCCGCGCAGGTTGCGACCAGATCGAGATAGGCCCGCGTCGCCGGCGTGGCGCTGGCGACGACCGCGGTCATGCGCATGTGCTCGGAGCGGCGGAACGCGACCGCCGCGCCCAGCATGGCGAGCCACAGAAACAGGATCGAGGCGAGCTCGTCCGACCAGATCAGCGGCCGGTGCAAGCCGTAGCGCGCAACCACGCCGGCAAATAGGATCACGATCTCGGCGACGACCAGGATCGCCGCCGGGATCTCCACGAGAAGGCCGAGTGCGCGCTCCGTTGAGGCCAGCAACGAAGGTCGGCGAGGGGACTGAACAGTCGCCTCGCCCGCCGCTTCGATCACCTCGACCTCGACATCAGCCATGACGCGGCCTGCGCGTTACGACAGCTTGCCCACCGCCTTTTCCAGGAGGTCCCAAGCCTGGTCGCCGTATTTGCCCTTCCACTCGGCATAGAAGCCGGCGGACCGCAGCTTGTCGCGGAACGGCGCCACGGCCGGCTGGTTGAAGGTCAGGCCCTTGGTCGCGAGCTCCTGCTGGAGGTTGGCGTTGAGCTTGGCGGTATCCGCGCGTTCGTTGACCGCGGCGGCGTTGATGTTCTTGGCGACGATGGTACGCACGTCCTGCGGCAGCTTTTCCCAGGCTCTGCGGTTGGCCAGGAACCAGAAGCCGTCCCACATGTGGTTGGTCAGCGAGCAGTACTTCTGCACCTCGTAGAGCTTTGCGGTCGAGATGATCGCCAGCGGGTTCTCCTGGCCCTCGACGATCTTGGTCTGAAGCGCCGAATAGACCTCGCTGAAATTGATCGAGGCGGGCGCCGCATCGAACGCCTTGAACATCGAGGTCCACAGCGGCGACACCGGCACGCGGATCTTGAAGCCCTTGAGATCGTCGGGACCGGTGATCGGCTTGGTCGACGACGTGGTCTGGCGGAAGCCGTTGTCCCAGATCTTGTCCATGACCTCGAGGCCGGCCTTCTTGATCTCGCCGCGGACATGGGCGCCGAGATCGCCGTCCATGGCCTTCCAGACCGTGTCGTAGTCCGGGAACGCGAAGCCGATGCCGTTGATGGACGCCGCCGGCACCAGGGTCGACAGGATCAGGCCTGACAGCGTGAAGAACTCGACGCCGCCGGAGCGGATCTGGCTCAGCATGTCGGTGTCGGACCCGAGCTGGTTGTTCGGGAAGATCTGGAGGTCGAACTTGCCGTTGGTCTCGCTCTTGATCGCGGCCGCCATCTCCTTGGCGCGCACGTTCAGCGGATGGGTGTCCGGCAGGTTGTTGGCGTATTTGTAGGTGAACTCGGCGCTCTGGGCGCGGGCCACATGGGGCGCACCGAGGCCGCCCAGAACCGCGGTGGCGGCGGAGGCCTTGAGAAGCGTGCGTCGGGAAAAGCTCATGGGTCTGCTTCCTCGGAAGGTTTGTTGTTGTTCTGAGATGCAAACCTATACGGACGTCAGGTCAGAAGGTCATCTGCGATCTCGCGAGGCCTCGCTTATTGCAGCCGGGCAAGGTCACGGCAATATCGGCTTTCGGAGAGATGGGCCGACAAAAAAATGCGAAAACAACCCCATGCACAGTAGCCGTCAAAGAGCTGGGAGAGCGGCCCAGCGCCAGCCCGTAAATGGCCTGGAGCGAAGGTGCGGTGACAGGAATTCCATCTAAATGTCTGATCCAATTGTACATAAATATATTCCATAATATACCTTATGCGAATTACGGATGTGGACGTGGCGGGCAGTTCCCCAAGCTGGTGCGAACCCTACTTCCGGGCCTAACATCGGGAGCCAACTGACCATCCGGCTGTTAGTCGGATGGTCGCGGACAGGAATTGCAGGAGATCAAATCGCCGCAGCCATGGGAGAGTCGTCATGCAGGAGACCGCTGCCCGCGCCACTGCCTCGCGTGTCATTCCGTTCGATGCCGCCAAGCTCGACCGTCTCATGGAGGACGCCGGCCTCGACGTGTTGGTCGCGACCTCCAAGCACAATGTGCAGTACTTGTTGGGCGCTGAGCGGGCGATCTTCTTCGACTACATGGACGCGCTCGGCGTCAGCCGCTATTTGCCGGTCCTGGTCTATCCCAAGGGCGCCCCCGAGAAAGCGATCTATGTCGGCCACCGTATGGAGACCCATCAGCGCGCTGTCGCGCCGCCCTGGGTTCCACAGCTCCGGACCGAGTCCAATGGATCGGTCGATGCGATCACGCGGGCCGCAGGCCTGATCCGGGATGCCGGCGTGCCCTCGCGGCGGGTCGGGGTCGAGATGGCGTTCCTGCCGATGGATGCCGGCCGGGCTCTGGCCGACGCCCTGCCCGGTGCCGAGCTCAAGGACGCTCTCGTGGTGCTGGAGCGGCTGCGGGCAGTCAAGTCGGCGGAGGAATTGGCGAAGCTCAAGACCGCGTCCGAGCTCGTCATCGCATCCATGCTGGCGGTGATCGCCGGTCACGGTCGGGGCACGACCAAGCAGCAATTGGCGGATGCGTTGCGCCTCGCCGAAGCCAACCGCGGACTGACCTTCGAGTATTGCTTGCTTGCCTGCGGCAGCAGCCACAACCGGGCGCCGTCGTCGCAGCACTGGGAGCAAGGCGAGGTGCTGTCGTTGGACTCCGGCGGCAATTATCACGGCTATATCGGCGACCTCGCGCGCATGGCCGTATTGGGCAAGCCGGATGTCGAGTTGAAGGACTATCTGGCCGAAATCGAGGCCGTGCAGCGCGCCGCCTTCGCCGCGGTCCGGCCGGGCGCCATGGGCGGCGACATCTACGTCGCGGCCGAGCGACAGCTCGCCCAGATCACCCAGCGCGACTGCACCGATTTCCTGGCCCACGGCATGGGCCTCGTCAGCCACGAGGCCCCTCGCCTGACCGCCAAGGGGCCGGTTCCCTACGACGACACTGACGCCCGCCAGCCGCTCGAGGCCGGCATGGTGGTGTCGATCGAGACCACGATGAAGCATCCGACGCGCGGCTTCATCAAGCTCGAGGACACGGTCGCGGTGACGCCGACGGGATACGAGATTTTTGGCGAAGGCGGGCGTGGTTGGAATTTGGGCGGCAACGCGCTTTAGCGCGGCGGCAACAGATCGAGCCGGCTCTGCGCCTTCTTGACGACTGCTGCGAACCAGCTCTGGCTCGGCGCTTCCTTGGCGAAGCAGGCTGTGAAGGCGGTCATCGCATTGTCTTCGCGGGTCATGTCGCCGCGCAGGTCCTTCTTGTCGACCGGCTTGGCCATCATTTGTTTCCAGACTTTCTCGCAGGCCGGTATCGGAGTGGTCTTTACGGCGTCCGATGTTGCGATGAAGAACACCTTGTCGCCCTGGATCGCGACGACGTCGATTTCATCCGGCGGCGCCTTGAGACCGCCATTGCCGCGCACGCCGAGCACCGCGATCGCGGCACTCGCCGCCGCAGGCTTGGTGATCGGCAGCTCCGCATAGATGGCGAAGGCGGCGTCCTGGATCGCGTAGTAGTAGAAGCGGTCGGATTTCAACGCTGCGCCGCTCTCCTGCGGCATGCCATCCTCGCGATGCTCGCCCAGCCAATGCTTGAGCAGCGTGGTCGTGGTCACCACCGCTTGCGTCTTGTAACTTTCCGAGGCGAAGCTGAGCCCGTCGAGATGGCCGAAGCCGATGTCGTTCTTGAACAGCGTATCGACGTTCGACTTGCCCTCGGCCGGTAGCCCCTTGATCGTAACAGGTCCCACCAGGCCGCGCAGCACGCCTGCCAGCTCCTTGAGCGCGGCATCGTGCTGCTTATAGATCTCGTCGCTCTCTTTGGCTGCCGAGAACTTTGCGATGTAGCGATCGCGCAGGTCGAGATAATGCTGCTCGGGCGCGGCCGCATAGGCGGGTGTTGCCAAGGCGAGCAGGCAGAGCAAGGTGGGTAATCTCATGGCAATGTCCGCAAACGACTGGGAGCTATCTCCAGTCTTTGTGCCGGTGCCGGGCGAGGAGGTTCATCCGCGATGCCGCACCCTACTCTGCCGGCGTGAGCTGCTGCCGGCCGAGGCGCGGCACTGGCAGCAAGGTGAGGTGCTGTCGTTGAACACCGGCGGAGATCGCGTTGAGCATCTCAACAGGCCATGCGCAAGCCGTGTGTCGTGGCAGGGCGAGAAGAGACTGTGCTCTTCGCGCGCGACGCACGGCGAGCGATCGCAGTCTCTCTCAATAGCTTCGGCCTGGGCCAGATGAGCCGCGCGAACCTCGCGCGCCGCGGAAGTAACGGCACCACCCGTCCGGGCTGATAGGTCCGGCAACGATCTCGCAGCTGCCGGGAGGCCGGAAATGCGCACAAACCCCGCAGCGCTGGGCTCCGTTTGGTTGATACTGGTATTGCGCAACCTCTTTCGGGATGGGCCTGCGTGCGCGGGCATAGGCACCCGTGGCAGATCCTGCCGTGCCATGGGCCCACGCCGGAGCCGCAGCCGCGCCCGCAAGCGCTGCGCCGCAGAGCGATTTCGCGATGAAGCCGCGGCGAGAAACACCTTGATCGGGCTTGTTGCTAGAGGAAGAGCTTGCACCTACCGGCTTGGATTGATCACTCATCAGTCGCCTCCTGGCGGACCGCCTTCGGCAAGTGGGATTTCCCTGGAACTCACAAACCGTACCGGAATATCCTTGGTTCCTAAATATCCTCAGGTGACCGTAATCGCAGCGCGGCGCGTCAACCACGGACGTGCGCTACGGATTCACACCGAGGCTCGGTTTCGCGGCAAGGTTCACCCGAAGGCCGGACGAGCGCGCTACTCTGCCGGCGTGAGTTGCTGCCGGCCGAGGCGCATCGCCGCGGTCTCGCGCACGCGCACGCGGGCGCGACGCTTGCGCCACCAGATCACGACGCCGGTGACCGAGAGAGCCGCCACGACGAGGCCCATGATCGAGATCAGGATGCGGCCGAACAGCCCGACGATGCGGCCCGAATGCAGCGGGAATTGCGCCTGCACGAAGATATCGGCGGCGGTGCCGACCCAGGACAGCCGTTCGCCGATGGGGCGGCCGTCCTCGCTGTCGTAATAGAGCTGCGCCGGGCCGACGCCGCCGGCGCCGTGGTCGTCGCCGGGATGAAAGAAGGCGGCGGCATAGACGCCATGGGCCGGGCCGTAGCTGATCGCGCCGACTGGGGTGGTCCACCCTCGCCCCTTGCCGTCGGCCGCCGCGCGCCCCGCGATGTCGGCAAAGCTGACCTTGGGCTCGATGGGATTGTCGAGATCGCGATATGGCCGCTGCTCATAAGGCGTCGGGGTGTAGTTCGAGACCATCTTCATCAGCGGCGAGAACACCTCGAAATACAGGTTCAGCGAGAACGCCGTGAAGGCGATGACGAACAGCACGCCCCAGGTCCACAGGCTGAAGGCGCGATGGATGTCGAAATTGATCCGGTAGGCACTGCCCGAGGTCTTGATGGTCCAGGCCGGCGCCCACCGCGCCCAGAAGCCGCGCTCGAGCTGGCGCGTGACTTCAGGCGCCCGCACCGCCTTGGCGCGCCGGCGCGAGGGCAGCGTCAGATAGAAGCCGACGAAGCAATCGATGGTCCAGATGATGGCGATCACCCCAAGCACGCGCATGCCCCAGCGGTCGCTACCCCAGAATTCCGGGATGTGCATGGTGTAGTGCAGCTTGTAGAGGAACGAGACGAAGTTTTCTCTCGTCACCGGCCACACTGCGCCCCAATAGCGCCGGCCGAGCTCCGCGCCGGTGTTGGGATCGAGGAAGACTTGATTGTAATCGAGCGGGTAACGCTTTCCGGTCGCCGGATCGATCCGCGGCATGACGAAGAACCACAGCGAGTGGCGCTCCTCTGGCGTCGTGAAGAGATAAACCACGCGCGCGCGGGGATCCCGCTGCTCGATCATCTTGGCGAGCTCGATCGAGGGAATCGCCGGGCCTTTGCTCGAGACGTCGAACAGATGGCTGTTCAGGACGTCGTCGATCTCATGGTCCCACGAGATGATCGCTCCGGTGATGCCGGAGAAGAACAGGAAGCCGGCGGTCAGCAGTCCCGCCCAGCGATGCAGCCGTCCGAATATCGCTCTCATCGTTCGAATCCCACCTCAGTCTCATGGTTCGAGACGCCCGCTTTGGGCGGGCTCCTCACCATGAGGGTTTGGGAGTTTGCCGCGAAACATGACCTCATCCTGAGGAGCCCGCCGACAGCGGGCGTCTCGAAGGATGCGCCGCGATGAAGCCGCCTGCCGAACTGTCTCCCATGTGTGGTTGCCCTGCTCACCAGCGGTAGGTCAACTTGCCGATCGCCTTGCGCCCCTCGGCATACATGCACCCCGCCAGTCCGTAGCAGGCGGCGACATAACGTGTGTCGGCGAGGTTGGTGACGTTCAGTGACAGACGCCAATTGTCCCTGGTGTAGGCCAAAAGCGCATCCAGCACGGTCGAGGATCCCACCTTGAATGTGTTGGCATCATCACCCCAGGTCGCGCCGACATAGCGGATGCCGCCGCCGAACTGCAAGCCTGCGAGCGGTCCGTTCTGAAGCGTATAGTCGCTCCACAGCGAGGCGCGGTTGAGCGGCACGGTGACCGGCGCCTTGCCGACATTCACTGGATCCTGCGTGACCATGGCATCGACATAGGCATAGGCCGCGCGCAGGTTCCAGCCGTCGGCGAGCGACATCGTGCCTTCGAGCTCGATGCCGCGCGACTTCACCTGACCGGTCTGTTCGGCGAAGTTGGTTGCAGGCACGTAGACGACGACGTTGTCACGCGTCAGGTCGAAGGCTGCGAAAGTGAACAGCGCGTTCCAGCCGAGCGGCTGGTACTTGACGCCGACCTCGTACTGCACGCCGGTCTCGGGATTAAGCATCTGGCCGCCCGGTCCCGTGGCGAGCACCGGCAGGAACGATTCCGAGTAGCTGAAATACGGCGCGATGCCGCTGTCGAAATTGTACATCACGGCGGCACGGCCGGTGAAAGCCGAAGCATCCTTCGAAACCGACGTATTGGAGATGCCGCTGTCGAGCTGCGTCGTCACGAAATCCTGGCGGCCGCCGAGCTGGAACGACAGCCGACCGAGCTTGATCTGGTCCTGCGCGTAGAGGCCGAGTTGCGACTGCTTGACGCCGGTGTTGTCGCTCATCGCGCCGATGGTCCAGTCGTAGCTGTAGACCGGGTTGAACACGTTGACCTCCGGCGACGACGTCGTAACGCTAAAAGCGGTGTCGCGAAACGCGGTGTTGCGATAGTCGATCCCGACCAGCGTGGTGTGGTTGAGGATGCCGGTGGTGAACTTGCCCTGGAGCTGGTTGTCCACCGCGAACGAGTTGATGTACGAGTTGCTGTAGCTGCCGAAACGCCCCAGCTGCCCCGCCGCCTCGTCGGTATATCCCGTGCCGTAGAAGGTCTTTTCCTCGTTGTGCTGATAGGCGTAACGCAGGTTCTGCCGGAACGTGATGTTGTCGGTGAAATCGTGCGAGAGCTGGTAGCCTGCGGTCGCGATCTCGGTGTTGAAGGCGTTGAAGCTCGGCACGCCCGCGAAGAACGAGACCGGGATGGTGCGGCCGTTGTTCGGCCATACCGTGCCCGAGGCCGGCAGGAACTGGAGGCCCCACCCTGCCCGGTCGCGCTGGTAGTTGGCGAGCAAGGTGATGGTGGTGTCCTCGTTCGGCTTGAAGGTGACGGCGGGCGCGATGAAGACGCGGTTGTCCTTGGTGAAGTCGACCTGAGTCTCGCCGTCGCGCACCACGCCGGTGAGGCGCCACAGCACCGTGCCTTCCTTGTTGGCGGGGCCGCCCATGTCGAACTGGCCCTGATAGCGGTTGAAGCTGCCGCCGGAGATCGACACCTCGCCGAACTGCTGCGCGGTCGGCAGCTTGGTCACGTAGTTGAGGATGCCGCCGGTGCCGCTGCCGCCATACATCGCTGAGGACGGCCCCTTGAGAATTTCGATGCGCTCGGCCCCGTAGGGATCGAGGCCGTTGAAGTGCACGTAGTTGCTGGATGGAATCCGCAAGCCGTCGACGTAGAGGCCTGACATGGTCGTGTCGAAGCCGCGGATCTGAAGGGCGCCGAAGCGGGTGTCCGAGCCGCCATTGACGTCGCCGCTGACGCCGGCCGTGTAGCGCAGCGCCTCGCCGATCGAGACCGCGCCCTGGTTTCTGACCTGGTCGGTGGTGACCACGGACACCGACTGCGGCGTTTCGATCAGCGGTGTATCCGTCTTGGTGGCGGTGCCGCTCCTGGTGGCGACGAAACCGCGCACCGGACCATTGGCGCGTTCGCCGGTGGCGCCGTTCGATGCCGACTGGGTTGGCGCAGCTTGCTGCGCCGGAGCGCGACGATTGGCGCGAGAGGCGCGTGTCGCCGCCGATCTTCGTGACGATGTAATCGCCGCGGGACGAGCGCGTTGGGCTGGCGCGTCGACGGTGACAGCGGGAATCTGCGTCTGGGCTTGCACGTCACCGAGCGGCACGGAGAGAGCAAATGTGCTGACCGCACCGAAGAAGAGAAGATGAATCTGCCGGCGACGCGTGTCATCACGCGAAGAAAGTTGGAAGTCGGTCACGTCTTGGAAGCCCCACGCACTGCCGGCTTTGCCGGTATCATTTTTGATGCCCCGCCCTAACCCAGGCGGTTTCGGAGTGCGATAGGAACAGCGTTAGAATTTCTCCAGACGTGTGCGCAGCATGTGCGGCGAATGCGCCCAGTCACGTTTCGAATGTTTCCAGACGGACGAGAATCTACTCGTCCGCAACATCTGTAAACGGTATCAGCGATGCCGCAGCCGGCGGTTGACGCGACGCGCCAGATAATCGCCCGCGCTCTGCACGAGCTGCACCAGCGCGATCAGCACGACGACGACGGCCAGCATCATCTCCGGCATGAACCGCTGATAGCCATAGCGGATGCCGAGATCGCCGAGGCCTCCGCCGCCGACGGCGCCGACCATGGCGGAATAGCCGAGCAGGCTGACCACCGCGAGCGTCAGCGCCAGCACCAGGCCCGGCAGCGCCTCGGGGATCAGCACCTTGAGCACGATCTGGATCGGCGAGGCCCCGAACGAGGACGCCGTTTCAATGAGGCCGGCATCGACCTCGCGGATCGCGGCTTCGACGAGGCGCGCGATGAATGGCGTCGAAGCGATGGTCAGCGGCACGATCGCCGCTGTCGATCCGATCGAGGTGCCGGCGACGAGGCGCGTGAACGGGATGATGGCGACGACCAGGATGATGAAGGGCGTGGACCGCGTCGCGTTGACGATGACGCCGAGCACGCCGTTGATGGCAGGTGCCGCGAACAGCTCCCCCTTCCGGCTGGTCGCAAGAAAGACGCCGAGCGGCAGACCGAAGACGGTGCCGAGCAGCGCCGCGATGCCGACCATGAACAGGGTTTCGCCCGTGGCCTGGGCGATCAGGTTGATGAGTTCAGGCGACATGGCCGAGACGCTCCGCCGGGAATTGATATCGAGACAGCCAGGCGAGCGTCCGCGTCACCGCGTCCTCTCCGCCAGAAATGCCAAAAGGAATGCCGAGGACGAGCGAGCCGACGTGCTGGCCGCTGATCTCGTCGATGCGCGCCGAGAGCACTGCAACGTCGAGGCCGAGCTCACGGGCAAGGCGCGCCACCAGCGTATCGCCGGCGCGGCGCCGCGGACCTGGATGCGGATCACGGCCTGCCCGCCTGCGATAGGCTCTGGCACGATCCGGCTCGCCAGCGACACCGGCAGACTGTCGCCGATCACCTCCGCCAGGAAGGACTGCGTGATCGGGTGCCTGGGTTGGGTGAAGATGTCAGCGACGTGGCCGCTCTCGACCACGTGGCCGGCGTCGAGCACCACGACCTCCTTCGCGAGCTGACGTACCACCGACATTTCGTGGGTGATCAGCACGATGGTCACCCCGAGCTCGCGGTTGATATTGGCGAGCAGATCGAGGATCGCGCGTGTGGTCTGCGGATCGAGCGCCGAGGTCGCCTCGTCCGACAGCAGCACGCTCGGCCGCGTGGCGAGGGCCCGCGCGATGCCGACGCGCTGCTTCTGGCCGCCGGAGAGTTCCGAGGGATAGCGGTCGTGCTTGTCGGCGATGCCGACCAGCGCGAGCAGCTCGGCGACACGGGCCTTGATGTCGGCCTTGGCCCAGCCGGCGATCTCGAGCGGCAGCGCGATGTTGTCGGCCGCCGTGCGCGACGACAGCAGGTTGAAGTGTTGGAAGATCATGCCGATCGAGCGCTGCGCCAGCCGCAATTCGCGCCCTGCGAGCGCCGAGATGTCTCTGTTATCGACGATGACGCGGCCCGTGGTCGGCTTTTCCAGCCCGTTGATCAGCCGGACCAGGCTCGACTTGCCGGCGCCGGAGCGGCCGATCACGCCGGTGATGGAGCCGCGCGGAATCGCGAAGTCGATGTCTTGCAGCGCCTTGACGCCGGGCTTGCCGCGATAGGCCGGATAGGTCTTTGAGATGCCGGCGAAACGGACCATCGCGTCAGGCTCGGTCGCGGCGGGCGAAATCGCTTCAGGCGTCTGGATCGGTTGTCCGATCGCAAGCGATTGGTGGGCGTTCATGGTGGTGGCCTTCATGCACAATGGTTCGCTTGCCCGCAAAACACGCGGGAAGCCTGGTCGCATCATGCGACGGGATTGGAACCGCGATGAGGGCTCGTATAAGCGCGCTGCACCGCAGCACGCACCATCGCCCTTTCAGGTCCGTCTTGCAATGTCAGATATCTGCGGGAGTTGGATGAAACTTTCCAAATCCCGCCCGCGGGGGAGAAAATTTATTCGCCAGGCCATCAGCCTCGAACCCGGCTCAGTGGACCTGCAACCAGGGCAGCACGATCAGCAGGAGGCCGGCGAAATAGAGCAGTCCGAAGATCAGGCCAAAGCCCCAGAACTGGCCTTTGCCGATGTAGCCGCTGCCGAAATACATCGGCGCAGGTCCCGTCGCATAAGGCGAGATCACGCCCATCAGGCCGAGCGAATACATGCAGAGCATGGCGAGCGTCGTGACCGGCAGATCAGGGATGCCGGATCCGACCGCCAGTACCACCGGCAGCACGGCGGCCGCATGCGAGGTGATGCTCGAGAAGAAATAGTGGATCCAGAAGAACAGCGCGACCAGCAGCAGCATCGCGGTCGATGGCGACAGCCCGGCGAGCGGCTTGGCGTATTCGGTCGCGAACCATTTGATGAAGCCGATCTCGTTGAGGCCCGAGGCCAGCGTCAGCAGCGAGGTGAAATAGAAGAACACTTCCCAGGCGCTCTTCTCGCCGACGATGTCGGCAAACTCGATCACGCCGGTCACCAGCATCAAGGAGATCACGATGAACACGACGGTGGTGGCGTTGACGAAGTTCGAGCCGAGCACGGGGACGTGGATGTCCGGGCTCGAGCCCGCGATCCACAGGAACATCGCGAGCACGATCAGGCCGAGCATGATCCATTCATTGCGCGACATCGGGCCCATCGCGCTGAGCTCCTTCGCCGCCCATTCCGAGATTTCCGGGCTGCTCTTCACCTCCGGACGGCACACCAGATAGCTGAGCAGCGGAACGAGCACCATCAGGAGGATCCCGAGCGGCGCGAAGCCGACGAACCACTGGCCCCAGCTCACCTCGATCCCGACCGTCTTCTTGGCGATCGCAAGCGCTGCCGCATTGGGTGCCAGCGCGGTGAAGAACAGCGAGCTCGTGATCGCGGTCGCCGCAAAGGCGGTCCACATCACATAAGTGCCGATCCTGCCGGCGGTCGGTCCCGGCTCGGAGCCGTAGATGCGCGGGATGTTGCTGATGATGGGATAGACGATGCCGCCGCTGCGCGCGGTGTTCGAGGGCGTCGCCGGCGCGAGCAGGAAGTCCGACATCGCGACCGCATAGCCGAGGCCGAGCGTGTTGCGGCCGAGCCGCTGCACCAGCACCAGCGCAATGCGGCGGCCGAGCTGGCTCTTGCGATAGCCGATCGAGAACACGAAGGCGCCGACGATCAGCCACACCGTGCTCTCGGCAAATCCCGCCAGCATCCAGCGCAGCGATTTTGTGGGATCGGCATCGATATAGCCGGCGACGCCCGCGACGGTAAGGCCGATGAACCCGACGGCACCGACCGGCATCGATTCCAGGATGAGCCCGGTGATGACTGCCGCGAACACGGCAAAATAGTGCCATTGATTGACATTGAGGCCCGACGGCACCGGCCACAGATAGATCGCCAGCCACACCAGGAGGGGAGCGATCAGCTTCCAGCGAAACCCGTTCGACTCAGACGCCTGTGAGCTAGCGGTCATGGGCCTTCCCCCTCGATTGTGGTCGCGCCGTGCGGCCCGTTGACCGGGCCGGCTTTTGTCCCAGCGCGGCGTATACGGACTGTCCACGACGATATCAATGGCTGTCCAGGGCCGGATTGAAAGCGGTTTTCGTCATGTCACCGGCGATGCCAGCGTGCCAACGGCGTCACGAACACGTGGCCGGATTGCACTGCAACGAACGCTCGACAGAAACGGATCATTGCGCCTATCCTTTGTCCCATGAGCCACGATCATAACCACCACCACCACAATCACGACCATTCCGAGCTGTCGGAGACCGAGCTGCGCGTGCGCGCGCTCGAGACGATCCTGACCGAAAAAGGCTATGTCGAGCCGGCCGCGCTCGATGCCATCATCCAGGCCTATGAGACCAAGATCGGCCCGCACAACGGCGCGCGCGTCGTCGCCAAGGCCTGGACCGATCCGGCGTTCAAAAAAGCGCTGCTGGAGGACGGCAGCAGGGCCATCGGCACGCTCGGCCATGTCAGCCGCGTCGGCGATCATCTCGTCGTGGTCGAGAACACGCCCGAGCGCCACAACATGATCGTGTGCACGCTGTGCTCCTGCTACCCCTGGGAAATGCTCGGGCTGCCGCCGGTCTGGTACAAGGCCGCGCCCTACCGCTCGCGCGCAGTCAAGGATCCACGCGGCGTGCTCGCCGATTTCGGCGTCACGTTGCCCAAGGACATCGAAATCCGTGTCTGGGATTCCACCGCGGAAACGCGCTTCCTGGTGCTGCCGATGCGACCCAAGGGCACGGAAGGCTGGAGCGAGGAACAACTCGCCGAGCTCGTCACCCGCGACTCCATGATCGGCACCGGCTTTCCCAAGACGCCGGGAGCGCCGTCGTGAACGGCGTGCACGACATGGGCGGCATGGACGGGTTCGGCAAGGTCGAGCCCGAGCCGAACGAGCCGATGTTCCACGCTGATTGGGAAGCGCGCGTGCTGGCGATGGTGCGTGCGATGGGTGCGGCCGGCGCCTTCAACATCGACACCTCGCGCTTCTATCGCGAAACGATCCCGCCGCATGTCTATCTGTCGAGCTCCTATTACAAGAAGTGGTTCCTCGGGCTCGAGGAGATGCTGATCGAGAAGGGCTACCTCACGAGGGAGGAGGTCGCCGCCGGCCACGCGATGCAGCCTGCAAAGGCGCTCAAGCACGGCAAGTTCGACCTCGCCAATGTCGAGCGCGTGATGGTGCGCGGCAAGTTCGCTCGCCCTGCCCCGGCCCCGGCGAAGTTTGCGATCGGCGAGCGTGTGCGCGCCAAGAACATTCATCCGGCGACGCATACGCGGCTGCCGCGCTATGTGCGCGGCCATGTCGGTGTCGTCGAGCTCAACCATGGCTGCCACGTGTTTCCGGATTCGGCCGCGATGGAGCAAGGCGAAAATCCGCAATGGCTCTACACGGTCGTGTTCGAGGGGCGCGATCTCTGGGGCGCGGATGGCGATCCGACCTCGAAGGTCTCCATCGACGCGTTCGAGCCCTATCTGGACCCGGCGTGATGAGCCGCACGCTTGCGGCCGCCGCCACGACGGCCATTCCGAGCATTCCCCGTGACGACGACGGCCCGGTGTTCCGTGCGCCCTGGGAGGCGCACGCGTTTGCGATGGCGTTGAGCCTGCACGAACGCGGCGTGTTCACCTGGCCGGAATGGGCCGCAGCGCTCGCCGACGAGATCAAGCGCGCCCAGGCCGCCGGCGATCCTGACACGGGCGAGACCTATTACCTGCACTGGCTCGCCACGCTGGAAGGCCTCGTCGCACGCAAGGGCGTCGCTTCGACGGAGACGCTGCACCGCTACCGCGACGCCTGGGACCACGCCGCCGACCGCACGCCGCATGGCAAGCCGATCGAGCTCAGGCCTGAGGATTTTCGGTAGGTCTCGCTGAGTTC
>NZ_PSRT01000072.1 GCF_004212635.1 Bradyrhizobium genosp. SA-3
CGAGGAGGCGCCGGCCTCGACGCGGCGGCGGAGCAGCGGCGTCAGGCGGTCGATCGCGGCGATCTGCTCGTCGAGGATCTGGATGCGCCGCTGCGCGCCGAGCACGCTGAGGAAGGCGATCGCGGTCTCCGACAGCACCTCCAGCCTGACGGCCTTGCGCTGGATCGCGGTGACCTCGATGCCGGCCGCGCCCGCGGCAATCCGCGCCTCCCGTTTGCCGAACAGCTCGAAGGCCTGGCTGATCTGAAGCGTGGTCTCGGCCGACCGCATGCCGCGATATTTGCCGGAGCCGAATGAATCGTCTTGTTCATAGGTCAGTTCCGGATTGAGCAGCGCGCCCGCCTGGATGCGCTGGCCCGTGGCGATGCCGACGTCGCGCTCCGCTGCCGTCAGGCGCGGACTCGCGGCCAGCGCGCGCGACAGCGCGCTCCGCATCGTCAAAGTCTGGGCGTGAGACGGTGCAAGCGCCAATCCGGCAAGTAGACACGCCGCCGCGCACGCGAGGCGCGCGGCCATTCCCCTGCAAAACATGAAACCGACCTGTGAAGGATGAACCTAATGGGCGCGGAGCGCCCGACCAATCCGTTCAGGCAATGTGTTTGGGAGGCGGGGAGTCGGTAGCGGGAATAATTCCAGCGAGCCGGGGCCCACGTTGCAGGCGCGATGCAGACATATGCGCGACCGATGCGGCGGATAGCGCCGGCTGCGCCACCGTCACCGAGAAGCAGCCATGGCAATGATGGCCGCCGATCGCCTTGTGGTCGCCGTGGCCTGTGGAGCCCTCGAGGATCGAAGCGATTTCCGAGCCGCCGGACGGGCTGGTCACGTCGATATCATGCGTACCATGCAGCGCGCCCGACAGCAGGTACATGACCGCAACAAACACAGCCATGAGCCCACGCCAATTGCGCGTGTGCCTGAGTTTGAAAGGCCGGCGGTTCAAGACCACGAATTCACTCATCCTGTCAGTCAGGCTGGCCTAGCACGGCGACGGGAACAGTGTCGACCCGCAACAATGTTACGTGTTGGGAACTTGATGTCGCGGGCGCCGGCCCACCGCGATTGTCCGGCGCGTGCAACCGCTCTATTTTGTGAGCATGGCTGATGCATGCTGCTCACCGCCGCCGCTCGATCTCGATTGCCATCGCGACAACAAGGCGTATCGTCGTGTGCTTTGGGCGGTGCTCGCCATCAATGCCGTCATATTCCTGGCCGAGATCGGCGCGGGCCTTGCTGCGGGATCGGCGTCGCTCCAGGCTGACGCGCTCGATTTTCTTGGAGACGCCGCGAACTACGCCATCAGCCTTCTGGTGGTCGGCATGGCGCTGCGCCATCGTGCGGCCGCGGCCCTGGCGAAGGGGCTGACGATGGGCGCCTTTGGCCTTTGGGTCGTCGGCACGGTGGTCTGGCACGCAGCCCATGGCACGCTGCCGAACGCTTTCACCATGGGGACGGTTGGTGTCGCGGCGCTTGCCGCGAACGCTGCTTCGTTCGGATTGTTGTGGGCCCATCGCAAGGGCGACGCCAATATGCGCTCCGCCTGGATATGCACCCGCAATGACGTGCTCGGAAACATCGCCGTGCTGTTGGCCGCCCTCGGCGTGTTCGGGACCGGTACGGGCTGGCCCGATATCATCGTGGCCGCAATCATGGCCGGCCTCGCGCTTCAGGGAGCGGTTGTCGTGGTACGGCACTCCCGAATGGAGCTGAAGGTTGCTCCGGCCTAGAACAAAACCTTGGTTGACGGCCAGATAGAGACCAGCCACGAACTCAGCAGTGATCTTCTATCGCTTTGGAGATTTCGTTCGGCGCGGCGAAAATCACGTCCGCCCGGTCACCCATCATGCCGGCCGACACGATAGCGGGCGCGCCGCTCTGCGGTCCGTCTTGGCTGGAATCCGTTTTCAGACGCAGATTGCGCTCCCAGAAGGGGCGCGTCTTGCCGTCGGCCGTTGTCACCCGGTAGGTGTCCCGACAGTGGGTCATGCCGGTGACGCGCTGAGCGGGATCCAGCTTCTTCAGATTGGGGGCGCGGCCGCTGCCCATCATCCCTCCCATCATGCCGCCCCCATTCATGCGGTTTTCGGCCGTTCGCTCCGGCGCGGCCCCCGGCCTGGTGGCCTCCTTAAGGAATGCCAACAGATCCGCGCGAACGCGTGAGTCATCGATCCCCTCGAACGGCATCTCGTTGTGCGGCACCATGCGCGCAGGATCGGTCAACCAGGCATCCAGCGAACGGTCGTCCCAGATGATTCCCGAAGCTTTCAGCGCGTCGGAGTAGCGGTCGAAACTCGGCAAGCTTGCGGCCTTCCTCCCCCAGAGATTTGCAAGACTTGGCCCCGTCATGTTGCGGTCGGGCTCGAGCGAGTGACATGCCGCACAGACGCGAAAATCGCGTTCGCCCCGAGCCACGCTGTCCTGCTGCGCGCCGGCCGGCGAGGAGACGAGGATGGCCGCGAATGCCACGAAGAGAAGGCGATCCATGTTCAGTCTCCCCGATTTGAGAAGAAGAGATACTTGACCAGCGCTGCCGCCCCCAGCGCGAGCACGACGACGACCAGAACCCCGATCAGCCCCATGCCGCCCATCATTCCCGACATCATGTCCTGCATCATGGCTCACCTCATTCGGCTGGCTCCTGGATTCGCAATTTTGCGACGATCGCTTTCGATTTTCCCGGAGGTTGTGGTTTGCCCGCAGAAGGCAAATGGAAGCCCTTCACCAGGCCGAAGATCGCCGGGATCACGATCAGCGTCAGCAGCGTCGAGGAGATCATGCCGCCAATCATGGGCACGGCGATGCGCTGCATGATCTCCGAGCCGGTGCCGGTGCTCCACATGATCGGCAGCAGGCCGGCCATGATCGCGACCACCGTCATCATCTTCGGGCGGACGCGCTCGACGGCACCCTCCATGATGGCAGCGTAGAGATCCTCGCGGGTCAGCGGGCGGCCCGCGAGCGCGCAGCGCGCTCTGGTCTCGGCGAGCGCCTGGTTGAGATAGATCAGCATCACCACGCCGGTTTCGGCTGCCACGCCCGCGAGCGCGATGAATCCGACGGCGACCGCGACCGACAGGTTGAAGCCGAGCCACCACATCAGCCAGAGGCCGCCGACCAGGGCGAAGGGCAGCGAGAGCATAACGATCAAGGTCTCGGTGACCGAGCGGAAGTTGAGATAGAGCAGGAGGAAGATGATCAGCAGCGTCACCGGCACCACGATCTTGAGCCGCGCGGTGGCGCGTTCGAGATATTCGTACTGCCCGCTCCAGACCAGATAATAGCCGGGCGGGAATTCGATGCTTGCCTGCACGGCGTGCTGCGCATCGGCGACGTAGCCGCCGAGGTCGCGGTCGCGAATGTCGACATAGATGTAGGTGGCGAGCTGGCCGTTTTCGGTTCGGATCGAGGTCGGCCCGCGTGCCGGCGTCACGCTTGCGACCTCACCGAGAGGGACGGCGCCGCCTGATGGCATCGGCACCAGGATGTCGCTGCTGATCGCCTTCGGATTGTCGCGCAGGTCGCGCGGGTAGCGCATATTGACGGTGAAGCGCTGACGTCCCTCTACCGTCGTCGTCACGGTCTGGCCGCCGAGTGCGGTCGCGATCGTGTCCTGCACGTCCTGTACCATGATGCCGTAGCGCGACAGCGCCTCGCGGTTCGGCGTGATCTCGAGGTAGTAACCACCGAGGCCGCGCTCGGCATAGGCCGAGGAGGTGCCGGGGACCGCCTTGAGCACCTGCTCGACCTGCTTTGCGAGCTTGTCGATTCCGGCGAGATCGGTGCCGATGACCTTGACGCCGACGGGCGTTCGGATGCCGGTCGAGAGCATGTCGATACGAGCCTTGATCGGCATGGTCCAGGCGTTGGAGACGCCAGGAAACTGCAATGCCTTGTCCATCTCGGCGACCAGGCTGTCGACGGTTACGCCCGCGCGCCACTCGGTCTTTGGCTTCAGATTGATGATGGTCTCGAACATCTCCGATGGTGCAGGGTCGGTTGCCGTCGCCGCGCGGCCGGCCTTGCCGTAGACCGAGGCAACCTCCGGGTAGGAGTGGATGATGCGGTCCTGGATCTGCATCAGCTCGGCGGCCTTGGTCACGGAAATGCCGGGCAGCGTCGTCGGCATGTAGAGCAGGGTGCCTTCGTTGAGGCTCGGCATGAACTCGGTGCCGAGTCGCCCGGCCGGCCACACCGAGATGGCGAGCACGCCGAGCGCGAGGAGGATCACCGGGATCTTGGCGCGCAGCACGCCAGAGATCACCGGGCGGTAGATCCAGATCATGAAGCGGTTGATCGGATTCTTGTGTTCCGGAACGATCTTGCCGCGGACGAAGATTACCATCAGCGCCGGGACCAATGTCACCGACAGCAGTGCCGCCGCCGCCATCGCAAAGGTCTTGGTGAAGGCGAGCGGACTGAACAGCCGGCCTTCCTGAGACTCCAGCGTGAAGATCGGCATGAACGACACGGTGATGATGAGGAGGCTGAAGAACAGGGCGGGGCCGACTTCCGCGGCGGCCTCGATCAGGATCGCGACCCGCGAGCGGCCGGGCTCGGCGCGTTCGAGATGCTTGTGGGCGTTCTCGATCATGACGATGGCGGCGTCGATCATGGCGCCGATTGCGATCGCAATGCCGCCCAGACTCATGATGTTGGAGCCGATCCCGAGCAGCTTCATGGCGCCAAAGGCCATCAGAACGCCCACGGGAAGCATCAGGATCGCGACCAGCGCGCTGCGGACGTGCAACAGGAACACGATGCAGACGAGGGCGACGACGATGCTCTCCTCGACCAGCGTATGCCTCAGCGTATCGATCGCCGCGTAGATCAGGTTCGAGCGGTCATAGACCGGAACGATCTCGACCGATTTCGGCAGGCTTGTCGCGATCTCCCTGAAGCGCTTCTTGACGTTCTCGATCACGTCGAGCGCGTTCATGCCAAAACGTTGGAGCACGATGCCGCTCGCGACCTCGCCCTCGCCATTGAGCTCGGCGATGCCGCGCCGCTCGTCGGGACCGAGCTCGATGCGGGCGACGTCGCGTAGCTTGACCGGAGTGCCGTCGTTGGTCTTCAGCACGATGTTGCCGAGATCCGCGATGCTCCTGAGATAACCCTTGCCGCGGATGACATACTCGAACTCCGACAGCTCGACGGTGCGGCCGCCGACATCGGCATTGCTGGCGCGGATCGCCTCGCGCATCTTCTGCATGGTGATGCCGAGGTCGCGCATGCGCTGCGGATCGAGGATGACATTGTATTGCTTGACGAAGCCGCCGACGCCGGCGACCTCCGCGACGCCTTCGGCCTTGGCCAGTGCGAATTTCAGGTTCCAGTCCTGGATCGTCCTGGTCTCCGCGAGGTTCAGCTCCTTCGACATGACGGCGTATTGGTAGACCCAGCCGACGCCGGTGGCGTCCGGGCCGATCGTCGGCGCCACGCCGGCCGGCAGCCGTGATGCCGCGCCGTTGAGGAATTCGAGCACGCGCGAGCGCGCCCAGTAGATGTCGGTGCCGTCCTCGAAGATGACGTAGACGAAGGAGACGCCGAAGAACGAGAACCCGCGCACCACCTTCGATTTCGGCACCGTCAACATCGCCGTGGTGAGGGGATAGGTGACCTGGTCCTCGATCACCTGCGGCGCCTGTCCCTGATATTCGGTGTAGACGATGACCTGGGTGTCGGAGAGATCAGGAATGGCGTCGAGCGGCAGATGGACGAGGGCGTAGAGGCCCGCGGCGGCTGCAAAGCCGGTGCCGAACAGCACCAGCAGCAGGTTGCGTGCCGACCATGCGATGAGGCGCGCGATCATGGCTTGGCTCCCATCGCCTTGTCGCCGGCTTGCACCGTGCCGGTCTCGGCAAAACCTTTCAGCGCGGCCTTCAGATTGCTCTCGGCGTCGATCAGGAAGTTGGCGGAGGTGACGACGGCGTCGCCCTCGGCAAGGCCGTCGCGGATTTCGACATAGCCGTCGCCGCGCCGTCCGGGCTTGACCTCGCGCGGCTCGAAACGCCCCTGGCCCTTGTCGACCAGCACGGCCTGCCGGCTGCCGGTGTCCAGCAGCGCGCTCTCGGCGACGCTGAGCACCGCCGCCGGCGTGCCAGTGTCGATCTCGGCGTCGACATACATGTCGGGAAGCAAGGCGAGGTCGGCATTCGCCAGCTCAATTCGCACCCGCGCCGTGCGCGTTTCCTTGTTCACCTGCGGATAGATCACGCTGATCAGGCCCTTGAAGTCGCGGCCGGGATAGCTGCGGGCCCGCACCATCACGGGCTGGCCGACAGCGACATTGCCGAGATCGCGCTCGGCCACATCGACCGTGGCCCAGACCCGCGAGATGTCGGCGATGCGGAACAACACGTCGCCGGGCTGGGCGCGCATGCCCTCGATGGCGTTGCGCTGGAGCACCATGCCGTCGCGCGGCGATGACCACTGAACCGTGATCGGCAGGGCGTGGCTCTTCTCCATTTCGGCGATCACGGATTCGGGAACGTCGAGATTGATCAGGCGCTGCCGGGAGCCGCGGCCATAGGGCTCGATACCCGCCGTCGTCTTCGAGGTGATCGTCGCGAGATATTCGGCGGCCGCCGACGAGACGGCGGGGCTGTAGATCTCCATCAGCGGCTGGCCCTTGGTCACGCGGCTGCCGGTGGTGACGTCGGCGACCTTCTGCACAAAACTGTCGGCGCGCATCGCGACCACCGAGACCCGGCGTTCATCGAGCTGGATCGTGCCGGGCGCGCGCACCAGCGTTCTGATCCGGCGCAGCTCGGCCGGTTCGGATTTGACGCCGCTGCGCTGAATCTTGCCGGGCGACAGTTTCACCGACCCGTCGTCGCTGTCCTCGCCTTCGTAGACGGGGATGTAATCCATCCCCATCGAGTCCTTCTTCGGCACCGGCGAGGTGTCCGGCAGGCCCATCGGGTTGCGGTAATACTTAATCTTGCGATCGCCCTTGGCGTCGGTTGCCATGACGGCGGGCGCTTCGTCAGCTTCCTCGAAGCTGATGTCCTCGTTCGCCCGCACGGCGCGATAGTCGCGGCCGTCGGCGGTCTTCTTCGGGGTGAGCGAATAGAACGGTTTGCCGTCCGGATCCCGGAAATAGATCGGTGCGCCCGCGTCAGCCGCATGCGCGGCGAAGGTCAGCGAGCTTGAATCTGACTGAGGCTGCACGGCGCGGCCGCCAATCAGTGCGACACCTGCCGCCGCGAAAATCGCAGCGGCAGTGCCTGTAACGGCGAGGCGGGTCATTTCTCGGCCGTGACGACGAGCTTGTTTTCGACCGTGCCGGTCTCGCCCTGTACCTTGGCGCCGAGCGAGAGTTGCCAGCGTCCGGCCATGCTGAAATTGGCCTTGAAGCGATAGGTCCCGGGTTCGGTGCCCGGCATCGGCGTGACCTTGGTGACCATCTCCTGCATGCCGTCAGGCGCCATGTCGAGCCGGCTGGCGAAGATCACCGCATCGGGTATCGCCTTGCCGCTGGTCTTGTCGACCAGCCGCACGGTCACGATGCGATCGGCCCCGGTCTTGATGGTCGGTTGAACCAGATGGAATTCGTAGTTCTTGATTTCGGCGTGAACGCTCCCCGTGAGCGCAGCGCCGATCAGCGCGGCGATGGCGGCGCGCGCGAGCTTGGTGGTCGTCATAATTTATAGTTCCTCGATGGGTCTGATGGAGCCGCTGGAGCTGCTCGCGGCAAGCCGACATGCAGCCAAGCGGCAGGCAATGGCGCGCACGCCGTCGGCGCGCACGATCATCAGGCGCGTCAGCGCCGATCAGGCCCGGGTTCGAGGAGGATGGTCGGGAGGTTTTGCGGCGAGGCCGTCGCGCAGGCGGTCATTGCCCGGCGCGAGCGCGCTCTTCTGCGGCTGCCGCTCGATCTCCGTGCTCGCTCCGGAAGGAGCGGAGAGCGAGAGGCTCAGCATGCACAGCGCGACGAGCAGACAGGAATCGCAGGTCTTGCTCTTGGTCTGATCCGGGCAGCAGGGCATGTCTTCGGACATGCCTTGCGTGTCGTCTGACATCGCCGTCATGCTGCTTCCTGCACCCGATACCGCCATAGCAGATGCCGGCGTCGCCAGCGGTGCGAGCAGGAGCCCGACCGCCACGAGCAGCATCACGACAGCCTTGGCGAACCTATTCAGGTGCATGCCTCATTGTCGCATGGCACGGCGGAATCTGTAAACCGGCCCGACATCACGATTTGGCCAGAGGCGGACGCGGCGGCATCTTGCGCGTGGGGCAATATAATTCGCGTTAAGCAAATTCTGAATTTTTGGAGGAGCGTGCGATCAGGCACTGCGCTCGGGGCGTTGCGACAACAACGCTTCAGCTGCCGCATCTTGAAGGAGCCAATCATCTTTGGCTTCGATCGTGACCGCGACGCGGCGGCTCGCCTCCATTGCCCGCTCCAGCCACTTGATGGCCTCGTCGATCCATTCGTCATGGTGCGCTGGATCGGCGATGGCCTTTTCCCGAAATGCGTCTGCCTGCTTCAGGCAAGCGGTTCTGCGGTCCACGCGGCTCTCCCGAGTTTTCCGCCCCGACCGCATCTTTGATGCATCGCGTAATGGACGTCGTTAACATAGGACATGTGACGCGCCCGCAAAAACGGAAGGCATCGCGAATGTTTGTTCCCGCCGACGATGCCGGCCTTCGGCATCGCGGGCGCGGCAACTGCGGTCATTACGAACGCGGGAGGGCTCGACCTTCATACATGAACGTCATCGGCTTTGGTCCCCGCATATAGCCGACATTGAGATCTTGGACGGCGAAGCCGTTGGTGCGGATCAGGTCTGCGATGGCGCGGTTGAGATGGCAGCCGCCCGCGATGACCTTCCAGGGCGGGGTCAAACGATCCTGCCACCATTGCACGCTGGGCTCGGGCGCGCGGCCATGCTCGACGAACAGAAGCTGTCCGCCCGGCTTCAGGATACGTCGAGCCTCCGAGAGCGCGCGATTGACGTTGGGGATGCTGCACATCGTCCACGTCGTCACGACGGTGTCCGCGCTCGAACTCTCCAGCGGAATGGCTTCCGCGGAGCCTTCGATCAGATCGAGCCGGCTCGCATGCTGCCGACCGGCGTTGCGCGCGACCTCCAGCAGCTTGGGTGATGGATCAATGCCGATGATTTGCGTCACGCTCGGCCCGTAGAATCCGAGATTGAGCCCCGGACCAATGGCGAGCTCAAGGACGCGCCCCGTTGCGGCGGATGCGACCCGGGTACGATAAGGCACGAGCTGGGCCTGGCGCATGGCGAGCTGCGTCAGCCAAGGCAAGATCCTGTCCTGATAGAAGCTCATGCGACTCCTCGGACATCGTATCTGTCTCGCGGGGCCGTGCTGGCCCCGCGTCCTGTCGCGGTGGCCTTACGCTCGCTCTTCCCAGATCATCGCGAGATGCACGATGGTCTGCACCGCCTTTTCCATGTCCTGCCGGCTGACCCATTCCAGCCGCGAATGAAACGCGTGCTCGCCGGCGAAGATGTTGGGGCAGGGCAGTCCCATGAAGGACAGGCGCGAGCCGTCAGTGCCGCCACGGATCGCGGTGCGCATCGGGCGCAGGCCGGCGCGGCGGATCGCCTCGATGGCGTATTCGAGCACGTGCGGGTGACGGTCGATCACCTGCTTCATGTTGCGGTACTGCTCGCGCACCTCGAACGTGTAGGTCGAGCGCGGATAGTCCTTCATCACGTCCTTGACGATGTTTTCGAGCAGGACCTCCTTCTCCTTCAGCCCTTCCTCGGTGAAGTCGCGGACGATGAAGGAGAGCGTCGCCTGTTCCAGCGCGCCCTCGATGCCGACCGGGTGCAGAAAGCCCTGCTTGCCTGAGGTCGTCTCTGGCGAGCAGCCTTCCCTGGGCAGGCGCTCGACGATGGCGGCTGCGATCTTGATCGCGTGCTCCATCTTGCCCTTGGCATAGCCGGGATGGGCGCTGACGCCGTTGATGGTGATGGTGGCCCCATCGGCCGAGAAGGTTTCGTCCTCGACGCAGCCGGCGCTCTCGCCGTCCATGGTGTAGCCGAAATCGGCGCCGAGCTTCTTCAAATCGACGTTGTCGACGCCGCGGCCGATCTCTTCATCCGGGGTGAACAGGATCTTGATGGTGCCGTGCTTCACATCGGGATTGTTGATGAAGAAATGCGCGGCATCCATGATCTCGGCGACGCCGGCCTTGTTGTCTGCACCCAGCAGCGTGGTGCCGTCGGTCGTGATGATGTCGTTGCCGATCTGGCTTTTCAGCGCGGGGTGCTCGGCAAAGCGGATCACCTGGCTGGTGTCGCCAGGCAGCACGATGTCGCCGCCGCGATAGTTCGTGACCACCTGCGGCTTGACGTCCTTGCCGGTGACGTCGGGCGAGGTGTCCATGTGCGAGCAGAAGCAGATCACCGGCACCTTCTTAGGTGTGTTGGCCGGGATCGTTCCATAGACATAGCCGTAGTCGTCGAGATGCGCGTCCTCAACACCCATGGCTTTCAACTCGGCGGCGAGTACGCGGCCGAGATCCTTCTGCTTCTCGGTCGAAGGCGAGGCCGGAGAATCCGGATCGGACTGGGTGTCGATGGTGACGTAGCGCAGGAAGCGCTCGGTCACGGTATGCGAAAAGGTGAGGGAGGACATTTCTGGTCAAACCGCCGGGTCAGGTGAGCAAGGCGATATACCAGAAAAGCGGGCCGCGTTGCGGCCGGAACGAGGTCGGATCAGGCTTAACGAAACGTAATGACTAGATCGCCTCTTTCAGTTCCTTGACCGGGCGGAACGCGACCTTCCTGCTGGCCTTGATGTGGATCGGCTCGCCGGTGGCGGGATTGCGGCCGGTGCGGGCGGCGCGCTTGCGGACCTGGAGGATGCCGAGACCGACGATCCGGACGCGGTCGCCCTTCTTCAGGTGCTTGGCGATCAACTCGACCATGTCGGTCAGGACGGCCTCGGCGCGCTTTTTCGACAGGTCCTGGCTCTCCGCGATGTCAGCGGCGAGGTGCTTGAGTGTGATGGTGGCGGGAGCGGCTGCTTTCTTCGCCATGTCTGCCTCCTCGATTCTGGCCGGAGTCCTCTAGGAAGATAGTCTGGGAACTCCGCAAGTTCCGCGAGGCGTAGACGATTCGGGAATGGACTGACTACGCGCCTGCGCGGCCCGTTAAGCATCGTCTGCATGCGGTGCTTGGTAGGAAACGCCGGCGTTGCGGCTAACGACGCAACGTCCTTGACTTCACCAAGTCCGGCCTTTAAGTCCCCCCTCGTTCCGCAGACATTTGCGTGTCACGCGGGAGTAGCTCAGTTGGTTAGAGCGCCGGCCTGTCACGCCGGAGGTCGCGGGTTCGAGCCCCGTCTCTCGCGCCATTTCATGGCGGAATACACCCCTCGATCTCATAAAATCAATGGTTTGGCGGCTTGTCTTTACCTGTCGCTGGACATCAAAAAGGCCGCCCGAGGGCGGCCGTTTGGCATCAAATCGGACCTTTCGTCTCAGCGAATCTCAGACGTGCCCGCGCTGGTCACCACCACTGGCTTGCCGGCCTTCATCACGTGAGTGGACTGGGCGGTCTGGGCGTAATCGGCATGGGTGCGGGCCGCGATCCCGAAGCCGGCCACTGCAATGCCGGCGACCAGCGCCACCACCACGATCTTGAGGTGGGTCGCACGATCAGCAGAGTGAATTGAGTGGTTCATCTGAGCCTCCCGACGGGCTTTGCCGCCGTCTATGGGCTCCTCTTCTAGGCACTCTCTGTTTCCGGATGGTTTCGCGGGTTCCGCAAAATGGTTTCATTAATCCGCCCGCTTGGTTTCGCCGGGCTGGTGGCCTGAAGCGGCGTCAGGCGGCCGCCCGGTCGATGTCATCCCGGATCGAGCGGGCGGCCCAGATGAACAGCAGGGCGCCAAGCGTGGTCGTGACCGCGGCCGAGAGCAGGGAGTAGCGTACGGCGTCCGTGCCATAACGCCTTTAGAATGTCGTTGACCATGCCCACCACCAGTGGACGGACGAGGCCGAGGTGATCGCGCGGCTCACAGCGGTCCTCGCGGCGGCTTACTTGCGCCCGCCGTGACCCGGGCTTGGCACGCCCCGGCTTTCTTGGCAGAGGTGGAATCATGAGCGAGACGGAGAGCAGGGGCGGGTCGACGTCGTCCGAAACGGACGAGAGCGCGCCGGCGGCGCCGATCACCGCGATGCTGTCATCGCGGCTGATGGTGCTCGCCAACCTGCTCAAGCGCGGCGCCATCCTCCGCTACAAGCGTCTCACGGGGCTGAACTCGGTCGAGTTCGGTCTCGTCGCCTCGCTTGGGCGGCGGCCACCTATGAGCGTGGCGCGGCTCGCCGAGGCCGTCGGCCAGGACAAGGGACAGATCAGCCGTGCGCTGGCAAACCTGTTGTCGCGCAAGCTGATCGCGAAAACGGCAAACCCGAAGGACAGCCGCGAGGTGCTGATCTCGCTGACTGCGACGGGCCTCGCCGCGCATGATGCGATCGTCGATGGCGCGCAGGAACGCAATCGGCGCCTGCTGCAACATTTGAGCGAAGCCGAGTTCCACGTACTGCTGCGGCAGGTCGATCAACTCACGGCGATCGCCGCCGAGATGCTCGAGAGCGAGAAGAATTCGCGCTGATGTCTCGGCAATCTCTGGAAATATTGGAGCGCTTCTAAGAATCTTTCTAAGAAGTTTTCAAGTAGGCAATTCGCGCGCCCTCACATAAGCGTCACCGCAGCGCATGTCGCCGCGGGGACTGGCGGCATGACGCATCAAAACATGCAGCTTGGGGTGGCGCGTTGAACAGTCTTGGAATGCTGCGGTCGGCCGTGTTGGCGACCGCATCCGCTTGGGTCTTGATGCCGCAGGCATCGCTGGCACAATCATCGACGCAGAGTGGCGCGCAGAACATTCCGTCGGTGACGGTCACGGCGCCGGAAGCGCGCCGCCGCACTGCTGCGACCCCTCAGCGCCGTGCGCCGCGGTCGTCGGTGCAGACCGACAACAGGAATAAGCCGCAGCCGCAGCGCAATGTCGGCTTCGTCGAGACGCCGCGCGGTCCGGTGAACGGCTACGTCGCCGGCCGCAGCTCGTCCGGCACCAAGACCAACACGCCGATCATGGAGACACCGCAGTCAGTATCGGTGATCGGTGCCGAGCAGATCCGCGACCAGAAGGCGAACAAGCTCGACGAGGTGCTGCGCTATACCGCCGGCGTGCGCGCCGGAACGTTTGGCACAGATACTCGCAACGACTGGTGGCTGATCCGCGGCTTCAAGTCCGAGGACATCGGACTGTTCCTCGACGGCATGCAACTGTTCTATACCTCCTATGCGAGCTGGAAGCTCCAGACGCCCAACATGGAGCGCGTCGAGGTGCTGCGCGGTCCGTCGGCGGTGCTGTATGGCGGATCGAGCCCGAGCGGCATCGTCAACGTCATCAGCAAGTTGCCGCCGGCCGAGCCGATCCGCTACATCGAGACCGGCGTCAACAATTTCGGCAACGCCTATGTCGGCTTCGATGTCGGCGGTCCCGTCGCGACGCAGCCCCAGGACGGCAAGCTGTTCTACCGCGTGGTCGGCCAGGTCCAGAACGGACCGACGCAGGTCAACTTCACGCCCGACAACAACTACTTCATCGCGCCGTCGTTCACCTGGAAGCCGGATGCCGACACGACCTTCACGGTGCTGGCCTCGGCCTCGAAGCAGGATACCCGCGGCATCAACTTCCTGCCCTACCAGGGCACGGTGACCAGCGCGCCGTTCGGCAAGATCCCGACCAGCTTCTTCGTCGGCGATCCCAGCGTCGATAAATTCACGCGCGAGCAGGAGATGCTCGGCTATCAGTTCGAGCGCAATCTCACCGACGACCTGACGTTCCGTCAGAACGCCCGCTTTGCACATGTCGACATCACCTACCGCGGCTATGTCGGCAACGGTTGGGGCGACATCAGCACGGCCACTCTCAATCGGTACAATTGGTATGCGAAGAACACTGCCAATCAGGCCAATCTCGACAACCAGCTCGAGTACCGCTTCGACACCGGCCCGGTCAGGCACACGATGCTGTTCGGGGTCGACCTGAGGGGCTACCAGATCGACGACTATCAGGCCTTCGGGTTCGGCGTGCCTGCGATCAACGTCTTCAATCCCGTCTATGGATCGGCCGAGGTTCCATTACCGAGCGCTCCGTTCCGGAACTTCCTGATCACGCAGAAGCAGGCCGGCACGTATCTTCAGGACCAGATGAAGCTCGGCAACTTCACGCTGGTGCTGAGCGGGCGCAATGATTGGGTGGAGACGACGCAGGAAGCGCGCGACACCGGCGCTCTGGTCGCCAGCCGCGACGACAGCAGGTTCAGCGGCCGCGCCGGGCTGATCTACAATTTCGACAATGGCATCGCGCCCTACGTCTCCTATTCGACGAGCTATAATCCGATCATCGGCCTCAATGCCCAGAACCAGCTGTTTCTGCCGGAGACCGGCAAGCAGGCCGAAATCGGCGTGAAGGTCGCGCCAAAAGGCTTCGACGGCTATTTCACGGTCTCGGCTTTCGATCTGGTCCGTCAAAATGTCGCGACGACATTGCCGGGCAGCGTGCCCGTGTTGCAAAACCAGACCGGCGAGGTGACCTCGCGCGGCATCGAGCTCGAAGCGGTGGCCAATGCCACAAGGGAGCTGAAGCTGATCGGCTCCTTCACGGCCTATCATCTCTTCAACAGCAAGGATCTCGATCCGGCGCTGGTCGGCAAGACGCCGACCAACACGCCTGAGCTCCTCGTCTCGGGCTGGGCCGACTACACCTTCAAGGACGGACCGCTGGAAGGATTTGGTTTCGGCGGCGGCGTGCGCTACGTCGGCTCCTCCTGGGCCGACCAGGCCAACACCCTCGAAGTTCCCGCGGTGGTGCTCGGTGATCTCGCGGTCCACTACGAATGGCAGAACTGGCGGACGGCGCTCAACGTGATCAACGTGACCGACAAGATGTATGTCGCGAGCTGCGCGTCGGCCACGTCCTGCTTCTACGGCGACCGCCGGCGCGTCACCGCCAGCGTGTCCTACAAGTGGTAGGCGCAGGCGAGGGGAGGCGATCGTGAAGGCGCGCACGGTCAGGCTCTGGTCCGTGGTCCACACCTGGACCAGCCTGATCTCGACCGTGTTCCTGCTGCTGCTCTGCCTGACCGGCCTGCCGCTGGTGTTCCACCACGAGATCGATGAGCTCCTGGGCTATGCCCCCCAGCCCGAAGCTCATGCGAGCGCGGCGCGCGCGACGCCGCAAGCCGTCGCCAAGGCCGCGCTCGCCGCCGATCCCGGCCGGGTGATGCAATATATCTCCTGGGACAAGGACGAGCCCGGGATCGTGATGGCCTTCACCAACAGCGCCCCTGACGGGGTTCCCGACAATGCGACGGTGCGAGCGTTCGACGCTGTCTCGGCCAAGCTGCTCGGGCCTGTCGGGGTCGGGCCGATGCTGATCGTGCTCAAGCTGCACACCGACATGTTCGCCGGCCAGGCCGGAAAACTGTTCCTCGGTGCGATGGGGTTCTTGTTCGCCGTCGCCATCGTCTCGGGCGTGGTGCTGTATTGGCCGTTCACCCGCCGTCTGCGCTTTGCCACCGTCCGCGATCATGCCTCCCGCCGCGTGCGCTGGCTCGACTGGCACAACCTGATCGGCGTGGTGACGGTGGCCTGGGCGCTGGTGGTCGGGCTGACCGGCGTCGTCAACACCTGGGCCGAGCTGATGCTGAACCAGTGGAAGGCGACCGAGCTCGCCAGCATGGTCGCACCCTATGCCGGCAAGCCGCCGCCCGCGCATCTCGCCTCGCTCGATGATGTCGTCGCGCGCGCGAAGCGGGCGGCTCCCGGCATGGAGATCGCCTTCATCGCGTTTCCGGGCACGCCGTTCACATCCTCGCATCATTTCGCCGCCTTCATGCGGGGCGATACGGCCCTGACGGCGCGGCTGCTCAAGCCTGTCCTACTGGACGGCGAAAGCGGGGAGGTCGCCGACAGCCGGGCACTGCCGCTCTATCTGCAGGCGCTCTTGATCTCGCAGCCGCTGCATTTCGGCGACTACGGCGGCATGCCGCTCAAGGTGATCTGGGCCGCGCTCGACGTGCTCACGATCATCGTGATCGGCAGCGGCCTCTATCTCTGGCTGGCGCGGCGGCGGAAGCGGTCGTCCGCCCGCGCCGACGCATTCGCCAGACGAGTTCCGGTCCCGTCGTGATGCATGGCTCGCCCGACCGCTCGCGGCTGTGGATACGTGTCTTTGCTGCACCTATCCTGCTCGCGGCCGCCACCATCACCGGTCTTTTGGCGGCGCTGCTCTGGGGCACGGTTGGCCAATATGTCGCCTGGGTGACGGTGGGAGCGCCTGTCCTGATTGTAATCTGGACTTTGCTGCGCCCCAGCCTAGATAAAGTGCGCCTTCCCAATAATGGCCGTCACGGCCGAGCGCGCGTGGACTGATCGGGGATCGCCCTTGCTGGGGCAGCTGATCTGCTCCATACCAGCGCGGGGTGATTCCGGGATTTCCACCGTTCTGGGAGCGGCAAAGGGCCTGAAAACAGCGTGTCTTGCGCCCATTGGTGCACTGCGCTAAGGCTCAGAATAATTCCAAATCGGACGAATCCGTGGCTGTCCCGAGGCTGCGGGAAAAAGGGCTCGTCAATGAGCGGCATTCTACAGAACTATCTTCCACTCGTCGTCTTTATAGGGGTCGCGGGCCTCATCGGCCTCGTGCTGCTGATCGCGCCCTTCATCGTGGCGTTCCAGCAGCCGGACCCGGAAAAACTGTCGGCGTATGAGTGCGGTTTCAACGCCTTCGACGACGCCCGCATGAAGTTCGACGTCCGCTTCTACCTGGTCGCCATCCTCTTCATCATCTTCGACCTCGAGGTGGCGTTCCTGTTTCCGTGGGCGGTGGCGTTCGGCAAGCTTGGCGCGACCGGCTTCTGGTCCATGGTGGTGTTCCTCGCCGTGCTGACGGTCGGGTTCGCCTATGAATGGAAGAAAGGGGCACTGGAATGGGATTGAACCCTCCTACTCAGTCCTTGGCTCCGGTCGTCGCGCCGGCAGCGAAGGGCATTCTCGATCCATCGACCGGCAAGCCGGTCGGGGCGAATGATCCGTTCTTCCTCGAGGTCAAGCACGAGCTGTCCGACAAGGGCTTCTTCGTCGCGGCCACCGATGATCTCATCACCTGGGCGCGCACCGGCTCGCTGATGTGGATGACCTTTGGTCTCGCCTGCTGCGCGGTCGAGATGATGCAGGTCTCGATGCCGCGCTACGACGTCGAGCGCTTCGGCTTCGCGCCGCGTGCCTCGCCGCGTCAGTCCGACGTCATGATCGTCGCGGGCACCCTGACCAACAAGATGGCACCGGCGCTGCGCAAGGTCTACGACCAGATGCCCGAGCCGCGCTACGTCATCTCGATGGGCTCCTGCGCCAATGGCGGGGGCTACTATCACTATTCCTACTCGGTCGTGCGCGGCTGCGACCGCATCGTGCCGATCGACATCTACGTGCCGGGCTGCCCGCCTACGGCGGAAGCGCTGCTCTACGGCGTGCTGCTGCTGCAGAAGAAGATCCGCCGCACCGGCACCATCGAACGCTAAGGTTTTACGTCATGGACGACGCCAAGCTCGACGCCCTGGGGCAGACGATCGTTAGCGCGCTTCCGGGCGCCGCTACCGGTCACTCGGTGGCCTTCAACCAGCTCACGGTAGACGTCGAGGCCGCCAAGATCGTCGAGGTGGTCAAGTACCTGCGCGACGATCCGAACTGCCGCTTCGTCAACATCACCGACATCACGGCGGTGGACTATCCGGATCGCGAGAAGCGTTTCGACGTGATCTATCACTTCCTGTCCCCGACGCTGAACACGCGGGTCCGGCTCAAGGCCCAAGCCGACGAGACCACGCAGGTGCCGTCGCTGATCGACGAATTCCCCGGCGCCGACTGGTTCGAGCGCGAGGCCTACGACCTCTACGGTGTGTTCTTCGTCGGCCATCCCGACATGCGCCGCATCCTCACCGATTACGGTTTCGAGGGCCATCCGCTGCGCAAGGATTTCCCGCTTACCGGCTTCGTCGAGGTTCGCTACGACGACCAGGAGAAGCGCGTGGTGTACGAGCCTGTCAGGCTCAACCAGGAGTTCCGCAAGTTCGATTTCCTCTCGCCGTGGGAAGGGGCGGACTATCCGTTGCCGGGGGATGAAAAAGCGGGGCCGAAGAGCTGATCATGAACGAGCAACCGCAGAATCTCCGTAACTTCACCATCAATTTCGGCCCGCAGCATCCGGCGGCGCACGGCGTGTTGCGGCTGGTGCTGGAGCTCGACGGCGAAGTCGTCGAGCGCGTCGATCCGCATATCGGCCTGCTTCATCGCGGCACCGAAAAGCTGATCGAGCAGAAGACTTACCTGCAGGCGATCCCATATTTCGACCGGCTCGACTACGTCGCGCCGATGAACCAGGAGCATGCCTTCTGCTTAGCCGCCGAAAAGCTGCTCGGCACCGAGGTGCCGCGCCGCGGCCAGCTGATCCGCGTGCTCTATTGCGAGATCGGCCGCATCCTGTCGCATCTGCTCAACGTCACCACGCAGGCGATGGACGTCGGCGCGCTGACCCCGCCGCTGTGGGGTTTCGAAGAGCGCGAGAAGCTGATGGTGTTCTACGAGCGCGCTTCGGGCAGCCGTATGCATGCAGCCTTCTTCCGCGTCGGCGGCGTGCATCAGGACCTGCCGCAGAAGCTGGTCGACGACATCGAGGCCTGGTGCGATCCGTTCCTGAAAGTGGTCGACGACCTCGATCGCCTGCTCACCGGCAACCGCATCTTCAAGCAGCGCAACGTCGACATCGGCGTCGTGCCGCTCAAGCAAGCCTGGGAGTGGGGCTTCTCGGGCGTGATGGTGCGCGGCTCGGGCGCGGCCTGGGACCTGCGCAAGTCGCAGCCCTATGAATGCTACGCCGAGATGGATTTCGACATTCCGATCGGCAAGAACGGCGACTGCTACGATCGCTACCTGATCCGCATGGAAGAGATGCGCCAGTCCGTGCGCATCATGAAGCAGTGCATCCAGAAGCTGAATGCGCCTGAGGGGAAGGGCCCCGTCGTCGTCGCCGACAACAAGGTCGCGCCGCCGCGCCGTGGCGAGATGAAGCGCTCGATGGAAGCGCTGATCCACCACTTCAAGCTCTACACCGAAGGCGTCCACGTGCCGGCCGGCGAGGTCTATGCCGCGGTCGAGGCGCCCAAGGGCGAGTTCGGCGTCTATCTCGTCTCCGACGGCACCAACAAGCCCTACAAGTGCAAGATCCGTGCGCCGGGCTTTGCCCATCTGCAGGCGATGGACCACATCTGCCGCGGCCATCTGCTGGCCGACGTCTCGGCGATCCTCGGCTCGCTCGATATCGTGTTCGGAGAGGTCGATCGGTGATGGCGCAGGCGCCAATCCAGTTTGACCGTGCCTCGGGGGCCCTTGAAGGGGCCAACCTGTGGGAGCGGACGGCTGCCTTGGCGCTGGTGACGGGATCGAAGATCTCGTCGCGCTTCTCGCATATGGGCTACATCGCCTGCGCCAATTTGCTGGCGAAGACGCTGCCGAAGCGCAACATCGCGATCAGGCTCAATCCCGACGCCGTGTTCGAGTTCCCCTATGGCGACGGCTATTGGAGCAAGCTGCTCAACCGCTCCTACAACTACGAAGACGAGCTCGAGCTGCTGTTTTCCGACTCCGTCGACGTCGACTACACGCTGCTCGATTGCGGCGCCAATTACGGCTACTGGTCGGTGCTGGTGTCGAGCAGGCCGTTCGGTTCGCACAAGGCGATCGCGATCGAGCCGTCGGGCCAGAACTATCCGAAGCTCGCCAACAACGCCCGCATCAACGAGGGCCGCTTCGAGACGATGAAATGCGCGATTGGCGCAGCCCGCGGCACCGCGCGCTTGTCCGGCACCAAGCATGAAGCCTTCAGCATCGCCGGCGATCCCTCAGTGGGCGGCGAGGAGGTGCCTGTCATCGCGCTCGACAACCTGATCGACGACGGCAAGGTTGCCGCCAGCGGCAAGTATCTGATCAAGCTCGACGTCGAGGGCGTCGAGATCGAGGCGATCAAGGGCGGTGCCCGGCTGCTCCAGGCCGACAGCGTCATCATGTGCGAGGAGCACGGCAGCGACCGCTCCCATGCGGTGTCGCGCTACATCCTCGAGCAGACCCCGCTGAAGCTGATCGTGTTCGATCCGCGCAGCAACCGGATGGAGACCGTGACCGAGCTGTCGATCCTCGACCGCATCAAGGTCTCGACCCACGTCGGCTACAACGTTTTCGGCACCGCAAGCGCATTCTGGCAGGACAGGATCGATGCCCTGAATGCCAAGAACCTGAATGCCAAGAATCTGAATGCCAAGTCCGCGCGCCGCATGCAGTGAGAGATTGAAGAGATGTCCGTTCGCCGATTAGCACCGAAGGAAGTCCAGCCCGCGAGCTTTGCGTTCACGGAGGAGAACCTCGCATTCGCGCGGCAGCAGATCGCGAAATATCCGGCCGGACGCCAGGCCTCCGCAGTCATCGCCATTCTTTGGCGCGCGCAGGAGCAGAACGAGGGCTGGGTCTCGGAAGCCGCGATCCGCGTCATCGCCGACATGCTCGACATGCCCTATATCCGCGTGCTCGAAGTTGCGACCTTCTACACGATGTTCCAGCTCGCCCCCGTCGGCAAGAAGGCCCACGTCCAGGTTTGCGGCACCACGCCGTGCCGCCTGCGCGGCGCCGAGGATCTGATCCATGTCTGCGAGCACCGCATCCATCACGAGCCCTTCCATCTCTCCAAGGACGGTAATTTCAGCTGGGAGGAGGTCGAGTGCCTGGGCGCCTGCGTGAACGCGCCGATGGTGCTGATCGGCAAGGACACCTATGAGGACCTGACCAAGGAGAGTTTTGGCAAGGTGCTCGACGGTTTTGCTTCGGGCAATCCGCCCAAGCCCGGCCCGCAGAACGGCCGCCAGTTCTCGGCGCCGATCACCGGGCCGACCACGCTGAAGGAGATCACCTGATGCGTGATCTCTCGTCACCTTCAGTGCAGGGGAGCGGTGCCATGAAGAAGTGGGGCTTCATCGCGATGCATGCTGCGGTGGCGGCCATTTTCATTTTCCTGCTACAGCGTTTCATCCTGAACGCGTCGCTGGAATCCAGTCTGCTCTGGGCGCTGACCTTCGCCGTCTGCGCCGCCGGACTTGCCTACAAGCAGTCCAATCGTTGATCGGAAAGCACTGATATGCTCGAGGACAAGGACCGCATCTTCAAGAACCTTTACGGCCTTCACGATTGGGGGCTCGAGGGTGCGCGGCGCCGCGGCGCCTGGGATGGCACCAAGGCCATCATCGACAAGGGCCGCGACTGGATCATCAACGAGATGAAGGCCTCGGGCCTGCGCGGCCGCGGCGGCGCCGGCTTCCCGACCGGCCTGAAATGGTCGTTCATGCCGAAGGAATCGACCGACGGCCGGCCGAGCTACCTCGTCGTCAATGCCGACGAATCCGAGCCCGGCACCTGCAAGGATCGCGAGATCATGCGGCACGATCCGCATCTCCTGGTCGAGGGCTGCCTGATCGCGAGCTTCGCGATGAACGCGCATGCCTGCTACATCTACGTCCGCGGCGAATTCATCCGCGAGCGCGAGCGCCTCCAGGCCGCGATCGACCAGGCCTATGAGGCCAAGCTGATCGGCAAGGACAACGTCAACGGCTGGCCGTTCGACCTTTACGTCGCCCACGGCGCCGGCGCCTATATCTGCGGCGAAGAGACCGCGCTGCTCGAAAGCCTCGAAGGCAAGAAGGGTCAGCCGCGGCTGAAGCCGCCGTTCCCGGCCAATGTCGGTCTGTTCGGCTGCCCGACCACCGTCAACAACGTCGAGTCCATTGCGGTCGCGCCGGACATTCTCCGGCGTGGCGCGGCCTGGTTCGCCGGTATCGGCCGTCCGAACAATGTCGGCACCAAACTCTTCTGCATCTCCGGCCATGTCGAGCGGCCCTGCAACGTCGAAGAGGCCATGGGCATCCCGTTCCGTGAGCTGATCGACAAGCATTGCGGCGGCATCCGCGGCGGCTGGGACAATCTGAAGGCCGTGATCCCCGGCGGCTCCTCGGTGCGCATGGTGCCCGCCGAGCAGATCATCGACACGCCGATGGATTTCGACAGCCTGAGCAAGCTGCGCTCGGGCCTTGGCACCGCGGCCGTCATCGTGATGGACAAGTCGACCGACCTGATCCGTGCGATCGCCCGCATCTCTTATTTCTACAAGCATGAGAGCTGCGGCCAGTGCACGCCGTGCCGCGAGGGCACGGGGTGGATGTGGCGCGTGCTCACCCGCATGGCCGAAGGCCGCGCGCACAAGCGCGAGATCGACATGCTGCTTGAAGTGACGAAACAGGTCGAGGGCCACACCATCTGCGCGCTCGGCGATGCGGCGGCTTGGCCAATCCAGGGCCTGATCGCCCATTTCCGTCACGAGATCGAAGCGCGCATCGACCAGTATTCGCACAGGGCCGATATCGACGATATCGGCGTCCGCGATCCCGTGAACATGGTCGCGGCGGAGTAGGATAAATGACCAAGCTCATCATCGACGGCAAAGAGATCGATGTGCCCGCCGAGTACACGCTGCTCCAGGCGTGCGAGGCTGCGGGCGCCGAGATTCCGCGCTTCTGCTATCACGAGCGGCTGTCGATCGCCGGCAATTGCCGGATGTGTCTCGTCGAAGTGAAGGGCGGCCCGAAGCCGGTCGCGAGCTGCGCCTGGGGCGTGCGCGACTGCCGTCCGGGTCCCAAGGGCGAGCCGCCGGAGATCTCGACGCGTTCGCCGATGGTGAAGAAGGCGCGCGAAGGCGTGATGGAATTCCTTCTCATCAACCATCCGCTGGACTGCCCGATCTGCGATCAGGGCGGCGAGTGCGACCTCCAGGACCAGGCGATGGGCTACGGTGTCGACACCAGCCGTTTCGCCGAGAACAAGCGCGCGGTCGAGGACAAATATCTCGGCGCGCTGGTCAAGACCTCGATGAACCGTTGCATCCAGTGCACGCGCTGCGTCCGCTTCTCGGCGGAAGTCGCCGGCGCGCCCGAGATGGGTGCGACCGGCCGCGGCGAGGACATGGAGATCACGACCTATCTCGAGCATGCGCTGACATCGGAATTGCAGGGCAATCTCGTCGACATCTGTCCGGTCGGCGCGCTGACCTCGAAGCCTTATGCCTTCGCCGCGCGCCCCTGGGAGCTCGGCAAGACCCAGTCGATCGACGTGATGGATGGCCTGGGATCGGCGATCCGCGTCGATACCCGCGGCCGCGAGGTGATGCGTATCCTGCCGCGCATCAATGAGGCCGTGAACGAGGAGTGGATCTCCGACAAAACCCGCCACGTCGTCGACGGCTTGCGCACCCAGCGCCTCGACCGGCCCTATATCCGTGAAGCCGGCAAGCTGCGTGCGGCGAGCTGGCCCGAGGCCTTCGCCGCGATCGCGGCCAAGGCGGGGCGCACCGACGGCAAGCGCATCGGTGCGATCGCCGGCGACCTCGCCGGTGTCGAGGAGATGTTCGCGCTGAAGGACCTGCTCGCCAAATACGGCTCGGGCAATCTGGCGGTGCAGGGCGGCGACGCCTTCGATCCCGCGTTCGGCCGCGGCTCCTACATCTTCAACCCGACGCTCGCAGGCGTGGAGCAGGCCGACGCGCTGCTCATCATTGGCGCCAATCCGCGCAAAGAGGCGGCCGTGTTCAACGCCCGCATCCGCAAGCGCTGGCGCGCCGGCGGCTTCAAGATCGGTGTGATCGGCGCCAAGGCCGACCTGACCTACGACTATGACCATCTCGGCGCGGGCACTGAGACGCTCGGCGATCTCGCGGCCGGCAAGCACTCCTTCATGGAGGTGCTGAAGAACGCCAAGCACCCGATCGTCCTGGTCGGCGCGGGCGCGACCTCGCGTCACGACGGCGCCGCCATTCTCGCCGCGAGCGCCAAGCTTGCGCTCGATGTCGGTGCGGCCAAGGACGGCTGGAACGGTTTTGGCGTGCTGCACGAGACCGCCTCGCGCGTCGGTGCGCTCGATATCGGCTTCTCCGCCACGGCGGGCGGGCTGAACGCGGCACAGATGACGACATTCGGAACGCTCGATCTGTTGTTCCTGTTAGGGGCCGATGAGATCAAGGCGCCGGATGGCACCTTCGTCGTCTATATCGGTACCCATGGCGACCGCGGCGCGCACCGCGCCGACGTGATCCTGCCTGCAGCGGCCTACACCGAGAAGTCCGCGATCTACGTCAACACCGAAGGCCGTGTGCAGATGACCGGCCGCGCCGCGTTCCCGCCGGGCGAAGCCCGCGAGGACTGGGCGATCATCCGCGCGCTGTCGGAAGCGCTCGGTAAGAAGCTCGGCTATGACTCGCTTGCCGCCCTGCGTCAGGCGATCTTCAAGGCCGTGCCGCATCTGATCCGTCTCGACCAGATCGAGGCCGGCACCGCCGACCAGATCAAGAAGCTGGCGGGGAAGGGCGGCTCGCCGGAGAAGGCGCCGTTCAAGCCTCTGGTCGAGGACTTCTACCTGACCAACCCAATCGCGCGTGCGTCCGCCGTGATGGCGGAATGCTCGCGCCTCGCCTCCGGGCACATGCTGACCGCAGCGGAGTGAGCGTGATCTGATGGAATTTTTCGAAAGCGCATTCTGGACCGGGTTCCTCTGGCCGCTGATCATCATGGTCGCGGAGAGCGTCCTGGTGCTCGTCGTCCTCTTGGTCGCGATCGCCTACATCCTGCTCGCTGACCGCAAGATCTGGGCGGCGGTGCAGATCCGGCGCGGCCCGAACGTGGTCGGCCCCTGGGGGCTGCTGCAGTCCTTCGCGGACTTGCTCAAGTTCGTGCTGAAGGAGCCGATCATCCCGGCCGGCGCCAATAAGGGCGTGTTCCTGCTGGCGCCGCTGGTGTCCTGCGTGCTCGCGCTCGCCGCCTGGGCGGTGATCCCGACCAATCTCGGCTGGGTGATCTCCGACATCAATGTCGGCATCCTCTTCATCTTCGCGATCTCGTCGCTGTCGATCTACGGCATCATAATGGCCGGCTGGTCGTCGAACTCGAAATACCCGTTCCTGGCCGCGTTGCGCTCGGCGGCGCAGATGGTGTCCTACGAGGTCTCGATCGGCTTCGTGATCATCACCGTGCTGCTCTGCGCCGGCACGCTGAACCTCACGGCCGTGGTCGAGGCCCAGCATGCGCGCGGTCTTGCCAGCCTGATCGGGCTGCCGCAGCTCACCATCCTGAACTGGTACGTCTGGCCGCTGTTCCCGATGTTCGTGGTGTTCTACGTCTCGGCACTGGCGGAAACCAACCGTCCGCCGTTCGATCTCGTGGAGGCCGAATCCGAGCTCGTCGCCGGCTTCATGGTCGAATACGGCTCGACGCCGTACCTCTTGTTCATGCTCGGCGAGTATGTCGCGATCGTCACGATGTGCGCGTTGGCGACGATCCTGTTCCTGGGAGGCTGGCTGCCGCCGGTCGACCTGCCGCCCTTCAACTGGGTGCCGGGGATCATCTGGTTCTCGCTGAAGCTGTTCTTCATGTTCTTCCTGTTCGCGATGGCCAAGGCGATCGTGCCGCGCTACCGCTACGATCAACTGATGCGCCTCGGCTGGAAGGTGTTCCTGCCGATCTCGCTGGCGATGGTGATCGTGGTGGCCGGCGTGCTGCATTTCGCCGGCATCGCGCCGAAGTGAGGTCCGCCATGGGTATCAACGTCAACGCCACTGCACGCTCGCTTCTGCTGTCGGAATTCGTCTCGGCGTTCTTCCTCGCCATGCGCTATTTCTTCCAGCCGAAGCCGACCATCAACTATCCGTTCGAGAAGAACCCGATCTCGCCGCGCTTCCGCGGCGAGCATGCGCTGCGCCGCTATCCGAATGGCGAAGAGCGCTGCATCGCCTGCAAGCTGTGCGAAGCCATCTGCCCGGCGCAGGCCATCACCATCGAGGCCGGCCCGCGCCGCAACGACGGCACCCGCCGCACCGTGCGCTACGACATCGACATGGTGAAGTGCATCTATTGCGGCCTCTGCCAGGAGGCCTGTCCGGTTGACGCCATTGTCGAAGGTCCGAACTTCGAGTTCGCGACCGAGACCCGTGAGGAACTGTTCTATGACAAGGCCAAGCTGCTCGCCAACGGCGACCGCTGGGAACGCGAGATCGCGAAGGCGATCGAGCTCGACGCGCCGTACCGGTGAGGTGAGGGCATGATCCTTCCCGCGCTGTTCTTCTATCTGTTCGCCGGCGTCTGCGTCGCTTCGGCGGTGATGGTGATTGTCTCGCGCAATCCCGTGCACTCCGTGCTGTACCTGATCCTGGCCTTCGTCAACGCCTCCGGCCTGTTCGTGCTGATGGGCGCCGAATTCCTGGCGATGATCCTGATCGTCGTCTATGTCGGCGCCGTCGCGGTGCTGTTCCTGTTCGTGATCATGATGCTCGACGTCGACTTCCTCGAACTGCGCGAGGGCTTCATCGAGTACCTGCCGGTCGGGCTGGTGATCGGCGGCATCTTCATGTTCGAACTGCTGCTCACCGTCGGCTTCTGGGTCATCAACCCCGGCGTCTCCAAGACCATCACGGCGGCGATCCCGGCCAATGTCAGCAACACCGAAGCGCTCGGCCTCGTGCTCTATACGAAGTACATCCACTACTTCCAGCTCGCGGGCATGGTGCTATTGGTCGCCATGATCGGCGCCATCGTGCTGACGCTGCGCCACAAGGCGAGCGTGAAGCGGCAGGACATCAACGTACAGAACGCGCGCACGCCGGAGATGGCGATGGCGATGCGCAAGGTGGTGTCGGGGCAGGGGCTCTCGGATGCCGATGCGGCGGAGTGGGTGAAATGACGATCGGGCTCGGACACTATCTGGCGGTCGGCGCGATCCTGTTCACGCTCGGGATCCTCGGCATCTTCCTGAACCGCAAGAACATCATCGTCATCCTGATGTCGATCGAGCTGATCCTGCTCTCGGTCAACATCAACCTCGTGGCGTTCTCGACCTTCCTCGGCGACATCGTCGGCCAGGTCTTCGCGCTCCTGGTGCTCACCGTCGCTGCTGCGGAAGCCGCGATCGGTCTCGCCATCCTTGTGGTCTATTTCCGCAACCGCGGCTCGATCGCGGTTGAGGACGTCAATCTGATGAAGGGCTGAGCTCAGTCATGGTTCAGGCAATCGTTTTCCTGCCGCTGCTGGGCGCCATTCTGGCCGGCCTGATCTCGCTGGTCGGCGCGCATGCCCGCAATCCCTCAGGCGACACGGTCGAACATCACGACGAGGCGCACGGTAATGGTGCGAATAACGGTCATGTCTCCGCTGCCTCCATCAAGGAGGAGGGGAGCGTCATTCATGAGACCCATGACGAGCCGGGCGATCACGACCACGAGCCGCCAGCGGCTGGTTCTCGCGCGGCCGAGCTGATCACGACGGGACTGCTGTTCGTGTCGGCGGCGCTGTCCTGGTTCACGCTGGTCGACGTCGGCTTCATGCATCACGACGCCCGCATCCAGCTGCTGCCCTGGATCTTCTCCGGCGATCTCCAGGTCTGGTGGACGCTGCGGGTCGACACGCTCACCGCCGTGATGCTGGTGGTGGTGACGACCGTGTCTTCGCTCGTGCACCTCTATTCCATCGGCTACATGGATCAGGACCCGAACCGGCCGCGCTTCTTCGGCTATCTCTCGCTGTTCACCTTCGCGATGCTGATGCTGGTCACCGCGGACAACCTCGTGCAGCTGTTCTTCGGCTGGGAAGGCGTGGGGCTGGCCAGCTACCTCCTGATCGGCTTCTGGTACCAGAGGCCGTCGGCGAACGCGGCGGCGATCAAGGCCTTCGTGGTCAACCGCGTCGGCGATTTCGGCTTCGCGCTCGGCATCTTCGCGATCTTCATGCTGGCCGGCTCGACCGATTTCGAGACCATCTTCCATGCCGCGCCTGGTCTCACCGGCAAGACCATCAACTTCTTCGGCTGGCACGCCGACGCGCTGACCCTGACCTGCCTGTTGCTGTTCATGGGCGCGATGGGGAAGTCGGCGCAGTTCCTGCTGCACACCTGGTTGCCGGACGCGATGGAAGGCCCGACCCCGGTCTCCGCGCTGATCCACGCCGCGACCATGGTCACCGCCGGCGTGTTCATGGTGGCGCGGCTGTCGCCGCTGTTCGAGCTCGCCCCGAACGCGCAGGCCGTCGTGATGTTCTTTGGCGCGACCACCGCGTTCTTCGCGGCGACCATCGGCCTCGTCCAGAACGACATTAAGCGCATCGTCGCCTATTCGACCTGTTCGCAGCTCGGCTACATGTTCGTGGCGATGGGGGCAGGGGCCTATTCGGTCGGCATGTTCCACCTGTTCACGCACGCCTTCTTCAAGGCGCTGCTGTTCTTGGGCTCCGGCTCGGTGATCTACGCGATGCACCACGAGCAGGACATCCGCAACATGGGCGGCCTCTGGCGCAAGATCCCTTACACCTACGCGGTGATGGTGGTCGGCACGCTGGCCCTGACCGGCTTCCCGCTCACCGCCGGCTACTTCTCCAAGGACGCGATCATCGAGTCCGCCTACGCCGCGCACAATCCGTTCGCGGTCTATGGCTTCCTGATGACGGTCGTCGCCGCCGGCCTGACCTCGTTCTACTCCTGGCGTCTGATCTTCAAGACCTTCCATGGCGAGCCGCATGACGAGCATCACTACGAGGCCGCACACGAGGCCCCGATCTGGATGCTGATCCCGATCGGCGTGCTCGCGGTCGGCTCGTTCGTCGCGGGCCTTCCGTTCAAGGAGCTGTTCGCCGGTCACGGCATCGAGGAGTTCTTCCGCGAATCCGTGAAGATGAACCCGCACATCATCGAGGAGATGCACCACATCCCCGAGACCATCGCCTTCCTGCCGACGGTGATGATGGTGCTGGGCTTCCTGGTGTCGTACCTGTTCTACATCCGCCGGCCGTATCTGCCGGTCGAGCTGGCGAAGACGCAGCCGATGCTGTACCAGTTCCTGCTCAACAAGTGGTACTTCGACGAACTCTACGACGTCATCTTCGTCCGTCCGGCGAAGTGGATCGGCTATCAGCTCTGGAAGAAGGGCGACGGCTTCATCATCGACGGGCTCGGTCCCGACGGCGTCTCGGCGCGCGTGCTGGACGTCACCCGTAACGTCGTGAAGATCCAGACCGGCTATCTCTATCACTACGCATTCGCCATGCTGATCGGCGTCGCCGGCCTGATCACCTGGTTCATGTTCGGCTTTGGAGGCCAGTAAATGACAACCTGGCCCATCCTATCCGTCACCACCTTCCTGCCGCTGGTCGGGACGCTGATCGTCTATCTCAGCCGCGGCGACGACGAGGCCGCGCAGCGCAACTCGCGCTGGATCGCGCTGTGGACCACGCTGATCACCTTCGCGGTGTCACTGATCCTGGTAGCGCGCTTCGATGCCTCGACCGCCGACTTTCAGTTCGTCGAGAAGGCGAACTGGCTCGCCACCGGCATCACCTACCACATGGGCGTGGACGGCATTTCGCTGCCCTTCGTGATCCTGACCACCGCCTTGATGCCGTTCTGCATCATCGCGAGCTGGAAGGTTACGAGCCGGGTGCGCGAATACATGATGGCGTTCCTGATCCTGGAGACGCTGATGGTCGGCACCTTCTCGGCGCTCGACCTCGTGCTGTTCTACTTGTTCTTCGAGGGCGGCCTGATCCCGATGTTCCTGATCATCGGCGTGTGGGGCGGCCCGCGCCGGGTCTATGCCTCGTTCAAGTTCTTCCTCTACACGCTGCTCGGCTCGGTCCTGATGCTGCTCGCCATCATGGCGCTGTACTGGAACGGCAACACCACCGACATTCCGACCCTGATGCACACGGCCGTGCCGCGGTCCTTGCAGACCTGGGCGTGGCTGGCCTTCTTCGCCTCCTTCGCGGTGAAGATGCCGATGTGGCCGGTGCACACCTGGCTCCCGGACGCACACGTCGAAGCGCCGACCGCCGGCTCGGTGATCCTGGCGGCGATCCTCCTGAAGATGGGCGGCTACGGCTTCCTGCGCTTCTCGCTGCCGATGTTCCCGCTGGCCTCGCATGACTTCGCGCCGCTGATCTTCACGCTGTCTACCATCGCCATCATCTACACCTCGCTGGTGGCGATGATGCAGGAGGACATGAAGAAGCTGATCGCGTACTCCTCGGTCGCGCATATGGGCTTCGTCACCATGGGCATCTTCGCCGGCACCATGCAGGGTGTCGCCGGCGGCGTGTTCCAGATGATCTCGCACGGCATCGTCTCCGGCGCGCTGTTCCTCTGCGTCGGCATCGTCTACGACCGCATGCACACCCGCGAGATCGCGGCCTATGGCGGCATCGTCAACCGGATGCCGCTCTACGCCATGACCTTCATGGTCTTCACCATGGCCAATGTCGGCCTGCCGGGTACCTCAGGCTTCGTCGGCGAGTTCATGACGCTGCTCGGTACCTTCAAGACCTCGATCCCGACCGCGTTCTTCGCCACATCAGGCGTCATCCTGTCGGCGTGCTATGCGCTCTGGCTATACCGCAAGGTCGTGTTCGGATCCTTGGTAAAGCCGTCGCTGATGACCATCAAGGACCTCACCTTCCGGGAGTGCCTGACGCTGTTCCCGCTGATCGCGCTGACGATCCTGTTCGGCGTCTATCCGCAGCCGGTGCTCGACATGTCGGCCGCCTCGGTCCAGCAACTCGTCAACAACTACAACACCGCTGTGACGGCCGTGAAGGCCGCCGCACTGCTCCAGTGAGCGGGCAGGTCAGGATATCGCCATGAGCTTTGAGACTGCTGGATATCAACTGGCGCCGGTGCTGCCCGAGCTCTTGCTCGCGGTCGGCGCGATGGCGCTTCTGATGCTGGGAGCCTATCGCGGGCAGGGGACGACCAAGACCGTCACCTCGCTGGCGGTGGTGCTGCTGATCGTGGTCGGCGCGCTCGTCTACATGCAGCCTGCGGGCAAACAGGTCACCTTCGGTGGCAGCTTCATCGTCGACGATTTCGCCCGCTTCATGAAGATCCTGGCCCTGATCGGCTCGGCGGTGACACTGGTGCTGTCGACCGAGTTCCTGTCAGATCCGTCGCGGCGGATCTTCGAATATTCGATCCTGGTGCTGCTCTCGACGCTCGGCATGATGGTGCTGATCTCGGCCGGCGATCTGATCTCGCTCTATCTCGGCCTCGAGTTGATGTCGCTGGCGCTCTACGTCGTGGCGGCCTCGAACCGGGACAATGCCAAGTCGAACGAGGCGGGCCTGAAATACTTCGTGCTGGGCGCGCTGTCCTCGGGCATGCTGCTGTACGGCGCCTCGCTGATCTACGGCTTCACCGGCACCGTCAGCTTCACCGGCATCGCTACCGCCGCGACATCAGCGAATGTCGGACTGGTCTTCGGCCTCGTCTTCCTGCTTGCCGGCCTCTGCTTCAAGATCTCGGTGGTGCCGTTCCACATGTGGACGCCCGACGTCTATGAGGGCGCGCCGACGCCGGTCACGGCCTTCTTCGCCTCTGCGCCGAAGGTCGCCGCGCTCGCCGTCTTCACCCGCGTCACGCTGACCGCGTTCCCCGGCATCGTGCCGCAGTGGCAGCAGATCCTGGTGTTCGTGTCGATCGCCTCGATGGCGCTTGGCGCCTTCGCGGCAATCGGCCAGAGCAACATCAAGCGCCTGATGGCCTATTCCTCGATCGGCCATATGGGTTTTGCCCTGGTCGGGCTTGCCTCCGGCACCGTCGAGGGTGCTCAGGGCGTACTGATGTACATCGTGATCTATGTGACGATGACGCTCGGCGCGTTCTCGGTCATCCTCGCCATGAAACGCAACGGCCAGGCGGTCGAGCAGATCAGCGATTTCGCCGGTCTGTCGCGGACCAATCCGCTGCTTGCCTTCTTCTTCGCGATGCTGCTGTTCTCGCTCGCGGGCGTTCCGCCGCTCGCCGGCTTCTTTGCCAAGTGGTACGTCTTCGTCGCCGCGATCAAGGCCAACCTGTTCACGCTCGCCGTCATCGGCGTGCTGACCAGCGTGGTGGGCGCCTACTACTATCTCGCCGTCGTCAAGACGATGTATTTCGACGAACCGGCCGGCCAGGTCGATCCGGTGCGCGTCGAGGTGCGGACGGTTCTGGCGGTCGCGGGGCTGTTCAACATCCTGTTTGCGCTGTTCGCGGGCCCGGTGGTGAGCGTGGCCTCCGCAGCGGCAAAGTCGCTGTTCTAGGATGGGATTCGCGCTCGGTCCTCGCGCACAGGCCGCGGGCTACAAGCTCGCGGCTTTCGAACGAACCGGCTCGACCAATACCGACGCGATCGAGCACGCCCGCGCCGGCGAACGCGGCCCGATGTGGTTCGTGACGTCCGAGCAGACTGCCGGCCGCGGCCGGCGCCAGCGCGCCTGGATCGCGCCACGGGGCAATCTCGCAGCCAGCATCCTCGAAGTCATGGACGTAGCCCCGGCGGTGGCCGCGACGCTCGGCTTTGCCGCCGGGCTGGCGGAGGAGGCCGCGCTGGAGAAGGTCAGCTTGGAGGCTGCACTCCGCCTCGGCGAGGGCCGCCCCCGCTACGCCCTGAAATGGCCGAACGATGTGCTTGCCGGCGGCAAGAAGCTCGTCGGCATTGCACTCGAGGCCGAGGCCATTGGCGATCGCCTTGCCGTCGTCGTCGGCATCGGAACCAATGTCGTCGCAGCGCCGGAGGGCACGCCGACGCCGGCGGTCTCGCTGGCCGCCCTCGGCGTCCAGATCAGTGCGGAGGAGCTGTTTGCGGCGCTGTCCGACGCCTGGGTCGAATTCCGTGGCATATGGGACAACGGCCGCGGCTTTGTCGATATCCGTAAACTGTGGCTTGAGCGCGCCGCCGGCCTCGGCGAGCGGGTTGCGATCCATACGGGGACGACGGCGCTGGAAGGCATTTTTGACACCATCGACGAAACAGGCTGTCTGATCGTCCGCACCGCGGAGGGGCGGCGGGTGCCGGTTGCGGCGGGCGAGGTGTTCTTCGGCCCGGCCGCCTCCGTGGGAGCTGCGTGATGGCGAGGCCCGACGAACTGGTGTTTGCGCCGCTCGGCGGCGTCGGCGAGATCGGCATGAACCTGTCGATCTACGGCCTCGGCAACCGCCACCAGCGCGCCTGGCTCGCGGTCGATCTCGGCGTCTCCTTCGGTGACGAGGAGCATCTGCCAGGTATCGACCTGATCATGCCGGACATCTCCTTCCTGGAGAAGGAGCGCAAGAACCTGATGGGCCTGGTGCTCACCCATGCCCACGAGGATCATTTCGGCGCCATCATCGATCTCTGGCCGAAGCTGCAATGCCCGATCTACGCGACCAAATTCAGCGCGGCGCTGTTCGAGGCCAAATGCGCAGCTGAGCGCGGTGCGCCCAACATTCCGGTGACGGTGGTCCCGTCCGGGGGCCGCGTCGATGTCGGCCCGTTCAACGTCGAGTTCATCCCGGTCGCGCACTCGATTCCGGAAGCGCATGCGCTGGCGATCCACACCGAAGCCGGCACGGTGCTGCACACTGGCGACTGGAAGATCGACCCGACCCCGACGCTGGGGGTCCCGACCGACGAGAAGCGCCTGCGCGAGCTCGGCGAGCAGGGCGTGCTCGCCTTGATCGGCGATTCCACCAACGCGGTGCGCGACGGCCGCTCGCCGTCGGAGGCCGAGGTCGCCCGGACCATCATTGATCTCGTGAAGTCCGCCAAGGGCCGCGTCGCGGTGACGACCTTCGCCTCCAACGTCGCCCGCATCAAGGCCGTGGCCGAGGCTGCGAAAGCCGCCGACCGCGAGGTCGTCGTGGTCGGCCGCGCCATGGAGCGCGTGGTGCAGGTCGCGCGCGAGACCGGTTATCTCGACGGCGTGCAGAATTTCCGCTCGCCCGAGGTCTACGGCCATCTGCCGCAGGATAAGGTGCTGGCGCTGTGCACCGGCAGCCAGGGCGAGCCGCGCGCAGCGCTGGCGCGCATCGCCAATGACGACCATCCCGAGATCACGCTGAACCGCGGCGACAGCGTCATCTTCTCCTCGCGCACCATTCCCGGCAATGAGAAGGCCGTTGGCTCGATCATCAACAATCTGGTGCTCCAGGGCGTCGAGATCATCACCGACCGCGACCATCTGGTCCACGTCTCCGGCCACCCGCGCCGCGACGAGCTGCGCGATCTGATCTCCTGGGTGAAGCCGCAGCTCCTGATCCCCGTCCATGGCGAGGCCCTGCACCTGCACGAGCACGCAAAACTCGCGCGCGCCGCCGGCGTGCCGCGCGTGCTGGTCTGCCGCAACGGCGACCTCGTCAAGCTCGGCCCCGGCGATCCCGGAATCGTTGGCGAGGTGCCGTCGGGCCGTCTCTACAAGGACGGCATGATCCTGGAGGACGCAAAATCCCGCGCTGTGGTCGAGCGGCGCCGCATGGCGTTCTCCGGCTGTGCCTTCGTCGCCATCGCCATGACGGAGCAGGGCGAGCTCGCCGACGATCCCGAGGTCGATCTCGTCGGCATCCCCGACAAGAACAGGGCGGGCGAGACCTTCGACGACATCGTCTTCGATGCCGTTGTCTCCACCATCGAGGGCCTGCCCCGGCCGCGGCGCCGTGATCCGGACGCGCTGGCCGAGTCGGTGCGGCGCGCGGTGCGGGCCGTGATCAACGAACATTGGGGCAAAAAGCCCCCCTGTCTGGTACACGTGCTGACGGTATAATTTGGGCATGATCTCTTTGCAAAATCGCTTCCGGATCATGCTCTAAGGGAGAAGGACATGCTGGGCCGGCTCAACCATGTCGCGATTGCGACGAAGGACGCCGTCAAGGCCGCAAAGATCTATGGCGCGGCGTTCGGGGCGCAGATTTCGGAAGCCGTGGCGTTGCCCGAGCACGGCGTCACCACGGTGTTCGCGACGCTGCCCAACACCAAGATCGAGTTCATCGAGCCGCTCGGCGAGGCCTCGCCGATCGCAAAATTCCTCGAGCGCAATGCCGATGGCGGCATCCACCATGTCTGCTATGAGGTCGTCGACATCATTGCCTCGCGCGACACGCTGGTGAAGGAGGGCGCGCGCGTGCTCGGCGACGGCGTGCCCAAGATCGGCGCCCACGGCAAGCCGGTGCTGTTCCTGCACCCCAAGGATTTTTCCGGCGCCCTGGTCGAGATTGAGCAAGCATAAGGCCGCCCCATGGCCATCCAGATATCAACGGCAATCGCGATCTACTTCGTCATCTGGTGGATCGCGCTGTTTCTGACGCTGCCGTTCGGCGTGCGCAGCCAGCACGAGGACGGCGTCGGTGCGCCAGGCACCGACCCAGGCGCACCGATCCTGACGCGGATGGGGCGCAAGCTGATCTGGACCACGATCATCTCGGCGATCATCTACGGCCTCGGCATGGCCGCTTATCACGCCGGCTATCTCTCGATCGAACGCCTGTCGAAGATGATGGGAATGCCGTTCTAGACGTTTTTTGCTGATTATTGTTTTGGGGGGAAGAATGACTTTTCAGCGCATCGTCATCGCGCTTCTGGTGCTGATCGTCGCCGGCCTTGGTGCCATCGGCTATGTCGAATGGAAGATGGCGGTGCAGGTGCGCACCCTGAAGGCGTTCGTCGAGGGCTACGTCTTCAATGAGGCGGTGATGGCGTGTGAGCAGGCCAAGAGCTCGACGCCGTTCAAATGGAACGGCGGCAAGAGCACCTCGGTGATCGGCCTGAACTCGGTCAAGCTGGACAAATACATCGTCAGCGCCAGCTACACGCTGGTGGCGGACAGCGTCTATTGTGATTACGATCCGATCAAAAGAAAGGCCGGGATCGGCTCGAGCTTCCTGGAGCGGGAGTAACGATCCGGCCATGCCAAGAGCATGATCCGGAAAAGTGCGAAGCGGTTTTCCGAGAAGATCATGCTCAAATAATAATCTAAAGCGCGATCTCATCGCGCATGGGATGGGATCGTCATGGTGCAGGGGCAGGGGGATTACCGGATTCTGCATGAGGCGGCGTTGCGGGATTATCTCGCGGGCCTGCCGGACCTCAAGGCACTCCTCGGCGATGCGCCACCATCCTGGGCGATCACCGAGGTCGGCGACGGCAATCTCAACCTCGTCTTCATCGTCAAAGGCGGGCGCGGCGGCATCGCGGTGAAGCAGGCACTGCCCTATGTCCGCCTCGTCGGCGAGAGCTGGCCGCTGCCGCTGTCGCGGGCTCATTACGAATATCTGGCGCTGTCGAAGCAGGCCCAGCTCGCACCCGGCCTCGTGCCGGCTCTGCTGCATCACAACGAGGCCTTGGCGCTGACGGTGATGGAGCTGCTCGAGCCTCACATCATCATGCGCAAGGGGTTGGTTGCGGCAACGCAATATCCGCGCTTTGTGGACGATATCAGCACCTTCATGGCGCGGACGCTGTTCTTCACCTCCGATCTCGCGCTCTCCGCGGCCGAGAAGAAGCAGGGCATCGCCGCCTTCGCCGGCAATCACGCGCTGTGCAAGATCACCGAAGACCTGATCTTCACCGATCCCTACCGCATAGCCGAACAGAACCGCTGGACCGCGCCTTACCTCGATGGCTTGGCCGCAAGCCTCCGCGACGACATGGACCTGCATGTCGCGATCTCCCGGCTGAAGCTGAAGTTCATGGCAAGCCCCGAGGCGCTGATCCACGGCGACCTCCACACCGGCTCGATCATGGTGACGGAGAACCAGACGCGGGTGATCGACCCCGAATTCGCGTTCTACGGCCCGATGGGATTCGACGTCGGCGCCGTGCTGGCCAACCTGCTGATGGCGTATTTCGCCTCCGCCGGCCATGAGCGCTCGCCGGGTGAGCGGGGGGCGTTCGAGGACTGGGTGCTGGAGACCATTGGGCAGGTCTGGAGCGAGTTCGCCCGCAAATTCCTCGGCCTCTGGCGCGCCGGCGCTGCTGGCGATGCCTATCCCGTCTCACTCTTTTCCGGCGAGAAGGGCGCCGCACGTCTTGAGGCCGAGCGGCAGGCCTACATGCAGCGCCTGTTCACTGATACGGTCGGCTTCGCAGCCGCAAAAACCATCCGCCGTATCTTCGGCCTCGCCCATAACATCGACTTCGAGCTGATCGAGGATCCGAAGAAGCGCGCGATCAGCGAGGCCCGCGCCGTGCGTCTGGCAAGGGCGATGATGGTGGAGACGGAAGCGTTTCGAACGATCGCTGACGTCACCAGTGCAGCGCGGAAACTGCGCGATTGGCAACCGGAGTTATCCAGTTGAGAGCCTCAAGAGGAGCGCGCCTTCGCGCTCCGTCATTGCGAGAAGCAATCCAGACTGCCGCCGCGGAAAGATTCTGGATTGCTTCTCCCGTTACATCAAGGGCGGGTCCGCCATCGGCCGGTGCCAAACTCGCAATGACGGGGAGGGATTGTCGCTGAACGTCAATAAAGCCGCACCGCGAGCAGGACGCCGTGCGCGGTCCCTCGGACTCGGATAACGATCCTGAGCTTGGTCGCGTTGATCGCGAAAAATGTTCACTGGTTCGGGTCGCTCGATGACGCACCGCGTCAATCGGCGGCTTGCATCGCCCGGGGGATACAACCTGAGAACGGGGTAGCCGTCGAAGGGTTGCTATCCGGAACCGGCATCGGTTGTCACCAAAAACGAAGCTTGCTTTCGACAGGCGACGAATGATCAAATCCCTGATCGGAATACCTGCGTTCTTGGGGGACACATGATGTTCAGGATGATTGCGATCGTCGCTGGTTTGGGGCTGGCGCTCGTTACCACAGCGGAGGCCCAGACACCGCGCAAGGGTGGAACCATCCGCATGACCGCGCCCTATGGCTCGAGTTTCTCCAGCCTCGACATTCACACGACACAGCGCGCCCAGGACGAGATCTACGCCAAGGCCCTGCATCGGTCGCTCTACATCTGGAATTCCGCGGAAGGCAAGCCGGTCCTGGAGCTTGCCAAGGAAGACGTGGTCTCGGGCGGAGGCCTGGTTCACACCTTCAAGCTGCGAGACGATGCCTATTTCCACAACGGCCGCAAGATGACGGCCGATGACGTCATCTGGTCCTACAATCGCATCATGGACGGCACCAAAGCCTATCCCGGCGCGCGTTTCGTCCGGGTGATCGAGGGCGCGGCCGCAGTGGAGAAGGGCCAGGCCAAGGAGATCTCCGGCCTGAAGAAGATCGACGACTTTACCGTTGAGATGAAGCTGACCGAGAAGGTCGATCCGGGCTTCTATTTCTTCAACGCGCTGACCTCGATCTATCCCGCAGACGAAGGTGCAAAGGAAAGCTTCATCCAGAAGCCGATCGGCCTCGGCCCGTTCAAGTTCGTCGAGCACGTGCCGGGATCGCGCATCGTTCTGGAACGTTGGGACCGGTTCTACAAGCCCGGCAAGCCCTATGCCGACAAGCTCATCGTGTCGGTCATGGGCGAGGCCGCGGCCCGCGATGTCGCATTCCGCAACAAGGAGATCGACACCTCGGTGCTCGGGCCTGCACAATATCTCGCCTATCAGGCCGACCCCGACCTCAAGGGCACCATCGTCGAAGTCGCCGAGGTCTTCACGCGTCACATGGGGATGAATCCGGCATTCAAGCCGTTTGCCGACAAGCGCGTCCGGCAGGCGATCAACCACGCGATCGATACCGACCTGATCATCAAAAAGCTGGTCAAAGGCAAGGCCTATCGCGCCACCAGCTGGCTGCCTCTGACCTCGCCACTCTACGACAAGGCAATGAAGCCCTACGCCTTCGATCCCGCGAAAGCAAAGCAGTTGCTTGCGGAGGCCGGCTATCCCACGGGCTTCGAATTCGAATGGACGACCAGTCAGAATGAAAGCTGGGGTCTGCCGATCGTCGAGGCCATCATCCCGATGCTGGACCGCGTGGGCATCAAGGTGAAGGTCAAGCAGGTCGAGACCGCGGTGCTGGCGGAGGTAATCAAGAAAGGCGACTTCCAGGCCTATGTCTATTCCATGGCGACAGGGCCGGATCCTCAGGCGGCGCTGAAATGCTTCTACTCGTCGACGCCGCAATCAGCCTGCAATTACACATCCTTCAAGAACGCGGATTTCGACAAGCTGATCGACGAAGCCGGGCAGACCGACGACGCCGCAAAACGCGACCAATTGCTGCAGAAGGCCAATGCCCTGCTCTATGAAGAGGCGCCGGTCTGGTTCTTCAACTACAACAAGGCGGTCATGGCGGTGCAGCCGTGGCTGAAGGGGATTCAGTTGAATGCGACGGAACTGACCCATCAGAACGTCGAGGACCTCTGGGTGGACGAGTCGTCGCCCGCCAAGTGACACGCGCTCTCACCCTCCCGCCATCGCAGCAAGCGATGGAGGGAGGGAGGAACAGTTGCAAATGCTCGCCTTCCTGATCCGTCGAATCCTGCAAACCGTTCCGACCGTGCTGGCCGTGGTGCTGGTGGTCTTCGTGCTGTTCAGCGTGGTCCCGGGCAGCATCGTATCGAGCATGAGCGATGACGGCCGAGGTGCAGCGGACCCGCAGGTCGTGGAACGCATGAAGAAGCAGCTCGGCCTCGACGATCCCGTTTACATGCGCTTTGGCTCCTACATCGCCAAGCTTGCGACCGGTGATCTGGGGACGTCGTTCCGGACCCGTGAGCCGGTCACGATCATGATCGCAAAACGGATGTGGCCGACGCTACAATTGATATTCGCAGCCTTGACGTTTGCGATTGCGATTGGCGTTCCACTCGGCTTCGTCGCAGCATTGCGACCAGGCGGCATCGTCGACACGGTCTCCATGGTTGTCGCAGTGTCGGGCCTGTCAATGGCCAAATTCTGGCTCGGGCTGCTACTGATGTACCTGTTCGCCTTGAAGCTCGGCTGGCTGCCGAGCTTCGGCTATGGCGACGGCAGCCTCAAATATTTGATCCTGCCGGCCGTGACACTCGGCGTCTCGCCGATGGCGCTGCTGGCCCGGACGACGCGCGCCGCGGTGCTCGAGATCATGACCGCCGATTTTGTCCGCACGGCGCGCTCCAAGGGCATGAGCGAGATGCGTGTCGTGAAGTGGCACGTGATGCGCAACGCGCTCGTCCTGATCCTCACGACAATGGGCCTGCAATTCGGTGCGTTGATGGGACAAGCCGTCGTCGTCGAGAAATTGTTCTCGTGGCCGGGCATCGGCTCGCTGCTCGTCGACAGTGTTCTCCAGCGCGACATTCCCGCCGTTCAGGGCTCCATTCTCGTGGTGGTTCTGGCCTTTCTCGCGATCAATTTGCTGATCGACGTGCTCTACGGCGTGATCGACCCCAGGATCAGATACGCATGAAGCTCCGCGCCAATCTCATCATCGGTGGCGTATTGTTCGCGCTTGCGATCCTGGTCGGCCTGCTTGCGCCGTGGCTGGCGCACACCGATCCCGTCATGGACGCCAACCTCATGAACGCAGAGGAGGCGCCGAGCTGGACCTGGTGGTTCGGCACCGACGGGCAGGGCCGCGACATCTATTCCCGCGTCGTGTACGGGGCGCGCGTCTCGCTGACGGTGGGTATTGTCTCCCAGCTCATCAACAGCATCATCGGCGTGGCACTGGGCCTGAGCGCCGGGTACCTGGGCGGCTGGTGGGACGATGTCGTCAACGCCCTGACCAACCTCATGCTGGCGATCCCCTCCCTGATCTTCGCGCTGGCCATCATGGCGGTGCTTGGGCCCGGCCTGACCAGCTTGCTCATCGCGCTCGGCTTGACCAATTGGTCCTTTACCTGCCGGATCGCACGGGCCTCGGCGCTGTCGCTGAGGAGCCAGGGCTATGTGCAGGCCGCAACCGTGCTCGGCTATGGCGATCTGCACATCATGATCACGCAGCTGCTGCCCAACATGCTCGGACCGATCGTCGTCATCGGCACGCTCGGCATGGGCAGCGCGGTCCTGTCCGAAGCCGCATTGTCGTTCCTCGGCCTCGGCGTCCGCCCGCCATTTCCGAGCTGGGGCAGCATGTTGTCGGAAGCCCGCGACCAGATCACGACGGCGCCGTGGCTCTCGGTTTTTCCCGGCCTTGCCATTTTCCTGACGGTGCTCGGCCTCAACCTGCTCGGCGACGGCCTGCGCGACATTCTCGATCCACAATCGCGGAGCCGGCGCACATGACGGGCTCGCCGCTGATCGAAGTCGAGGATCTGCGCATCGATCTCGACGACGGATCCCGCAAGGTACCCGCCGTCGAGAACGTTTCGTTCCGCATCGATCGTGGCGAGACGTTCGGCTTGGTCGGCGAATCCGGCTGCGGCAAGAGCATCACGGCGCTCGCCTTGATCGGTCTGCTGCGGCCGCCGTTATCGATCGGCGGTGGCGCCATCCGCTTCGAGGGACAGGAAATCCAGAGACTTTCCACCGCCGGGCAGCGGGAGCTGCGCGGCAACCGCATCGCGATGATCTTCCAGGAGCCGATGACGGCCCTGAACCCGGTCTCGCCGGTGGGACGGCAGATCGCCGAGATGTTCGTGCTGCACAAGGGCAAGAGCTGGCGGGAAGCCAACCAATTGGCGGTCGAGGCGCTGGCGAGCGTCCGCGTCCCCGCGCCGGAGCGGCGCGTGAAGGATTACCCGCACCAGCTCTCGGGCGGCATGCGTCAACGCGTGATGATCGCCATCGCGCTGGCATGCGGTCCGGATCTTTTGATCGCAGACGAGCCGACCACCGCGCTCGACGTGACCGTGCAGGCGGAAATCATCGAGCTGATGCGCAATCTATGCGCCGAGAGAGGGACGGCCATTCTGATGATCAGCCATGATCTCGGCCTGGTGGCCAATGTCTGCCGCCGCGTCGCCGTCATGTATGCCGGCCGCATCGTCGAGGAGCGCGGCTCGGCCGATATTTTTCGAACGCCATCGCATCCCTATACGCAAGGTCTGGTCGCCTCGCTGCCGCGGCTTGGCAGCCGCGCCGCGCTTGGCCGTAGCAGACTGAAGGAGATCGCGGGCGTCGTTCCGGCCATCACGAGCTTCCCAGACGGCTGCCGGTTCAATCCGCGTTGCGCGCAGGCGACCGATATTTGCCGGACCACCGCGCCAGAGACGGATTTGCTGGAAGCAGGCGGTCTTGTCAGGTGCCACCACCATGCATGAACCGCAGGGGAGAGCGGATGACGACGTCATCCTCAGCGTCGAGGATCTCGCGGTTCATTTTCCGCTCGGGGGTGGCTTGCTGGGCCGCGAGAAGCGGCTGCTCCGTGCCGTCGACGGCGTCGATCTCAGCTTGAGGCGCGGCGAATGCCTCGGCCTCGTCGGCGAGTCCGGCTCGGGCAAGTCGACCGTCGCGTTGTCGATCCTTGGTCTCCTGACGCCGACGCGCGGCCGCATCGTGGTGGACGGACAGGCCGTGACGAACCGGCAATCCGGCGATCGGAAGGCCTTGGCCCGCATCGTGCAGATGGTGTTTCAGGATCCCTACGCCTCGCTCAATCCGCGCCAGACCGTTCGTCGAACGCTGGAAGATCCGCTGCGTGTGCACAGCGTAACCGCGAAAAGCGAGATCGAGGACCGCGTTGCGACGATGCTGCGGCATGTGGGCCTGCGCCCCGAACAGTCAGGCCGCTACCCGCATGAATTCTCCGGTGGCCAGCGCCAGCGCATCGGCATTGCGCGTGCGCTGATCCTCAATCCCAGGATCGTTATCTGCGACGAACCGGTCTCCGCGCTCGATGTCTCGATCCGTGCCCAGATCATCAATCTGCTGCTGGAACTGAAGGACACGCTCGGCCTCTCATTCATCATGATCAGCCACGACCTCGGCGTCGTCGAGCACATGAGCGACAGGGTCGCGGTGATGTATCTCGGCCGCATCGTGGAGAATGGCCACTGGCGCGAGATCTTCGAACGACCGGCGCACCCCTATACCCAAGCCCTGATCGCCGCCATCCCCGATCCGCTGCGCCACGCACCGTTAGCGACGACAGGGGGCGACCTGCCCAATCCGCTCAATCCGCCAAACGGATGCGCGTTCAGCCCGCGCTGTCGTCACGCCGAAGCGGTGTGCCGGAGCGAGCCGGGTCCAATGCTTGAAACGCGTGCCGACGGGCATTCGGTCCGGTGCTGGCGAAGCGACGAGATTGTGGCGCAGGCGGGATTGGCAACGACAGAGGGGCGCCTCAACGTCCGCTGATGCCGACCAGGCGAGGGCGGCGGTGGTTTGTGCGCGGGTTCTCGGGGAGGAAGGCGCGCAGCCATTCGCGGAAGCTGACGACTTCAGGGCAATCCGCAGTGCCTTCAGGCGCAACCAGCCAATCACCCAAACCGGCCCCCTCACTGACCCGGTCGCAGCGATAGCCCGGATGGTGGCCAAGACCGCGGGCGATCAGCAGGTCGACCTTGCCCTCGACCAGTTCGTGCAGGCCGGCGGGCTGCAGCACCCGCAGACCGATGTCTGGATGCGCGCTGCGAAACTCCGTCAATTCGAGGCGGCGCAGGTCGACGCTGCCATGGACTCCCAATTGCAGCAGCGCCGCACCTGCCGGTTTCAATTGCGAGGTCGCCTCCGCAATGTGACGAAAGCCTTCGGATATCCCGGGCAGATAGGCCTGACCGGCCGCGGTCAGGATGAGCTGCTTATGCAGCCGATCGAACAGGCGCACGCCGAGGCGCGCCTCCAGCGCCTTCACCTGCTGCCCCACGGCGGCGGGCGTTACGTGCAGCTCGTGCGCGGCCAATTTGAAGCTAAGATGCCGCGCGGCGGCTTCGAATGCGCGGAGCGCGTTCAGCGGAGGAAGGATGTAGGTCATCGCTGCCTAGCTTGTCACTGAATGGCCGCGCGCTTGCAATAGATTTTCTTGCGCTGAACCGCAGCAACATTGCTTTGCGCCGGCGCGATGCCGCCGGTTAGGGTCGACCGATCGCAAACCGGAGCGAACAGGAGACAATCTGACATGGCTCAAATCGTCGGTCATAATCCTCCATCGGTCCATGCTCCCGCCGGTGGTTACAGCATGGGGCTTGAATTCAGTCAGCATCGCCGCTTGCTGTTCGTCAGCGGCCAGGTGCCCGAAAAATCCGACGGCAGTGTGCCCGAAGGTTTCGAAGCGCAATGCGAGCAAGCCTGGCGCAATGTCATCGAGGTGCTCGCCGCCGCCGGCCTCGGCGTCACGCATCTGGTCAAGGTCACGACGTTCCTGACCGACATCAGTCAGGTCGTGCCCAATCGTGCCATTCGTCGCAAGATGCTCGAAGGACACGAACCCGCGCTGACGGTCATGATCGCTGAAACCGTCGACAGCAAATGGCTGCTGGAGATCGAGGCGATCGCAGCGGAGTGAAAACAGCTCTCACCAACCTTGCAATAGGCCAAATGCGCCAGGTGTCCTATGGCGGAGATCATCCATCCCTTCTACGAGTCGCATCTGCGGTGTCATGGAGACGGCCATGCGCCATCGCCTCCCGCTCGGACAGGACGCAAACGCTGGCCGGCGGCGCGAGCCATTGCTACTTTCGATTTTCGCAGTCGCCATCGGACCGGAAGGCTGAGAGTTGAACGGCGTTCTCAGGAACCGCGGTGCACGTTGTCCTGGATTGCGCGGCTGTCTCGACATCGTCATTGCGAGCGTAGCGAAGCAATCCAGACTGCCACCGCGGAAGGACTCTGGATTGCTTCGCT
>NZ_PSRT01000073.1 GCF_004212635.1 Bradyrhizobium genosp. SA-3
AAACTCGGCAACCGGACGCTCGGCTCCCGAAGAAAAAGGTCAATTGCAGCCACAAGGTTGGAGTGGACCGGTCGACACGAAATCAGGTGGTGCGCCGCCGGAAAGTCCTCAAGGCCAAAGCCCACCGGGGATGCAGGCAGCGCCGGATGGATCAACAAAAACAGTCGTTGAGCCCCGGAAGTGAATCCCACGCGCGCGTCTTGAGAGATCAGCTTCGCTCGCGGCGAGCCCACTCCCCAACGTCTGGACAGTACCCGCAGCGGATCTAGACATGGCCCGGACTGCAGTCATCGTCTTCGGCTGGAGGTGCTGAAATACACTGGAGAAGCCGGCCAAATGGAGCATTAGGTGCGAACGTGCGTCTCGTTGCATTAATCGATTAAACAAAGCGCTCCAATGTGAAGCCGACACGAGGCAAATGTGAAGCCGAGACGATACACCCAGGTAAGAAAGGAGATTGTTCGTTCGTTTCGTACAGTGTTGGTCGAGCAAAAGCGCCCAAAGAGCTGGCAAAGTCAGTGTGCCGGCCAAGCCTAACAGGGGCAGCGCGGATGGGAGATATAATGTTCGAGCGCGATGGTGACTTGATCTCTCAACTTCTGCTTTACGCGATCCTGTTGCTTATTCTTGCGTCTCTGATGATCGCTGCATGGCAGACTGCAGGATGACAGAAACCGATCGCCGCGAGTTGCTGGAGACTTTGATCGAGCGCGATCGTGGCAGGGAAGTCGGGTTCGGGCGGCAACACTCTCTGCTGCGTAACGATCATTCCGTTGCCGCGTAGATCCAATGTCAGGTTCGTGCCCGAATGATAGCCCCGAACAAGGTCGCGCTCTTCATCGACGGCGCCAATCTCCATGCAACCACCAACCAGAGCTGCGAAAGCTGGCATGGCCCCATGGGTGCGTCCTTGCTAACGGTCCCGGCGGCCTCGTTCACAGACTTTACAAAAGGTGCATTTTAGAGGGGTCCAAAGGCCACAGCCCAGCCGGGGATTAACCCAGGTCAGCGAACTGTGGTGACGGGTATTGGTGCCGGCCGGTTAGGCGTTGCGTTCCTAGAAATGCGGATGGGAGCGGCGGATTCCGCGGGGCGTTCAGAGTCTCTCTGGCACTCCGATTTTCGAGCCCGGCGCTCGTTCTGACGTGGGTCTAACGGATCGGACAGATTGCGACCCAGCTTCAGCTTCGACTGTGCCAGGTCGATAAATTCGTCCGCCTGCCGTCGAAGTTCGTCGGCTATCATTGGCGTCTGGCTCGCGATCGCGCGATCGTGGACACGACAGTCACCCGCACGCCGCGCCGCGTGGATTCGCGCAATTATGCCACAGCGCAGGAGGGAGCTTTCGATCAAAGTCGGGTTGATGATGATTGTCTGTGTCGTTATCGCTTCGGAGCCGGCCTACGCGGCGCGAGCAACACCGGCTGCGCAAACGCCGCAAAGTGCCAAGGGCAAATAGTGCGCACGCGAGATGGCAAGGGCGGTCGCGATTCGATGGGCGCACCCGCGACCAGATCTGAGCCGCGTGTCTTGGTCGATGATGGTCGCTTGACTTCCTACACGAGCCTCGAAATTCCCACGCGTTATCGACGTTCGCGGAGCGAGGCTAGATCAGGCGGCCGCTGTTGTTGCGCTTCGGGGCTCATGCGGCGTGAAGGAATTTCATCCACTAGCGCGGCCTTTCCAATACGCGAGACTAACTTGCTCGCTGTTCGCAGGCGGCCGTATCTGGGAAGAGAAACCAAGGTTTGATGCTGATCCCTTTGCGAAGCGAATACATGTAGAAGATTGGAAGGCTTTGGGGAAAAAGCTCTCGAAATTCGCTTCCATTGAAGGTGATGAAAATTGAGTCAGGAAATGCGCGTTCGACCGCACGTTTTTCGACCATGTTCATCCGGTAATATTCTAATGCGCCCTCTTCACAACTTCCATTTCCACGATACCATTTCATCGCGCTAGCAAGCAGCCGCTGGAAAGTCGGCTCCGGTACGATTCCATCGATTAAAGGACTTGTGTTATCCGCTTCCGCGGCCTTTGTGAGGTCACCCAACCAACAGCTCTCGAAACCGCGTTCGCGGGCGCCATCCGCAACCTCATCAAAATATTGGCGTATGCTCTGTGATGAATGTCCGTTCAATTCCGCATGGGTATCGGTGAAAATCAATCTTAGTGCTGCCCCGGGCGCGTATGTTTTACTGATTCGATGGGTGAAGGCAGCCAAATAGTTCAGACATTCGAAATCTGGCTTGTCGATGTTGGACCGCGGACCTTTGCCCCAATAGAGCACAAACGGAACAGGATTTCTGACCGCAATTGATTTGGAAATGCTCTGCAACATTGCAACAGAGTTGTCAGGTTGCTCACGCTTAAAAGCCCAGGTATTGAAGGCTTGCAGGACCTTTTCTGGCGCGATCTCCTTGGCTCGATGAGTGACAGGCACCGCAATTTGGATTGATCGTCCGTCAACAGCTTTGTTGCCAAAGGGTTGCGGACAAGCCGTTATTTGAGTGTTGGTTGATGTGTCTTCTTTCGAAACAGCCGTATCGCAACCCGACATATGAACTCCGAAAGAAGATCTTTTTATCGCGAGTTAATAATCGGTTATTTTTCTCAGCGTCAACTCGGAAGAGTGGTGACTCATCTATTAAGGTTAACCTTCCACGCTCCGGTGGCCGATCAATGAAGTTAAGTCGCCCGAAATATCCGACGAGTAAGCCCTGCCGATAGGGGGCCTGTTTTCGGCATGAATTTACAAATCCTAGAGCTGCCAAAGCTGATTGCTGAGCGTCGAAGCTCGGCAATTTTCGGCCTGGTGATCATCACCATGGTGTGGGCAGGAGTTGCTGTAAAATACTTCGGCGATGTTCGGGGGGATCAAAGAGAGGCGCATCGGGACGCTCATAACTTTGCGCTGGTATTCGAAGAGAATGTTCTTCGATCAATCGGAGAAATTGATAAGGCGCTCCTATACTTGCGACGGAGCATTGAGACCCGGAAAAATTCGGTTAGTTTCAGCGCTATTGCCAACACGACCGACGTGCTGAGCGACATTATCGTCCAAGTCGCCATTATTGATGACAAGGGAATTATGCGCGCGTCGAACAGCGGTCCTCAACCCGCGCCTGCCCTGGATCTGAGCGATCGGGAGCACTTTAAGTTTCATTTGAACAACATCGCGGATCAGCTTTTTATCAGCAAGCCGGTAGTTGGCCGTGTCAGCGGAAAATGGTCCGTGCAATTCACGCGCCGCTTCGTGAACAGTGACCAGACGTTCGGCGGCGTCGTCGTGGCCTCGCTCAATCCAGACCATTTGACGAAATTCTACAACAATATCAATTTTGGATCGGCGGCGGCGATCGCCCTGATCGGAAGTGATGGCGTGGTTCGTTCGAGTGGCGGGAGCGCGGTCGGTTACGCACTTGGAGACGATCTTAGCGGAACAGAACTGCTCGACCAAATGCGAGCCGGGGTCGAAACTACATTTGAGAGCATTGATCCTGCCAACAACGAGACGCGTTTCATTACTGTCCGCAAGGTCAAGGGCTATCCATTGTGGGTCAGCGTTAGCTTGAGCAAAAGCCAGATCCTGGAAAGCTCTCGGAACGCGCTCAAGTTGAATTCGTTGGTGGGCACCTTACTTACTTTGCTGGTTCTCATTGCTCTTGAGCAGCTTCTACGGATAGACGCGAAGGCAAGACAAAAAGCGAATCAGCTTGACCTTACGCTCGAGTATATGAACCAAGGAATTATGCTGGTTACCTATGACCAGCAGATTCCGATTATCAATCGTCGCTGCGGCGAGTTGCTCGATTTGCCCGTAGAGTTCATACAGAACCCACCAAGAGTCGATCAACTCGCCGAATACGAGACACCGACGGGCAGATTGACCGCGGCGTCTGTTCGGATCTTGGCAGATCTTGTCGCAGGAGAACTCGGCGTTAGCGAACGAACGATGCCAGATGGATCAATCATCGAGATTCGCAGGGAAAGTCTTCCCGATGGTGGATTCGTCCAAACCTTCACTGACGTCACGAAAAGATCGCGCGCTGAAGCAGATGCAGTCCGCGTTAGTTCCGAGGATTCCCTCACCGGTCTCCCAAACCGGCGGATGTTCCGCTCCATGCTCGACCAGATGAGCCGCCGGCAACCATCGGCAGTAGACAACGGGCAGCCACCGGCGGAATTCGCCGTCCTGTTTCTTGATCTCGATCGTTTTAAAGCTATCAACGATACGCTTGGCCATCAGACCGGCGACTTGCTCCTGCAGGAGATGGCCCGGCGCCTAAAGAGTACGCTCGGTGCAAATGAAGTGCTGGCACGCCTCGGTGGCGATGAATTCGCAGTTGTTGTGGCGACGGTTGAGTCTCGACCAGCGCTCGAGGCCCTGGCGCATAGTATGATCGAGGCAGCACAGAAGCCCTTTGAGATTGGCGGCCACCGAATCCGTTCTGGAATCAGTATCGGCATCGCCGTTGGACCGTGCGATGGAGTAAATTGCGACGACCTTCTGATTGCCGCCGATCTGGCACTATACGCGGTCAAAGCCCAAGGTCGGGGCAGCTATAAATTCTATCATGCTGCAATGAACAGGGAGCTTAGGCAACGACGGCGGCTTGAGATCGATCTGCGAGAGGCGATCGAGCAAAATGAGATGGAATTATACTATCAGCCCATCCTCAATTTGCGGAGCAACATCATAACCGGATTCGAAGCCTTGGCGCGATGGCGCCACCCGGTCAATGGCATGATACCGCCGGCAACATTCATCGCGGTAGCGGAGGATACTGGACTCATTCAACCTCTTGGCGAATGGGCTCTGAGAGAGGCGTGCCGCTGCGCGGCGCACTGGCCGAACGATCTTAAGATAGCGGTCAATCTTTCTCCCATTCAGTTTGCAGCTTCCAATCTCTCCGAGGTCGTAAGACACGCCCTGGCGGAAACCGGACTTCAGCCGCATCGCCTTGAGCTTGAAATTACCGAGGGAGTATTCATGACCAATAATGAATCCACCCTATCTACCCTGCGTCAGTTGAAGCAACTCGGCGTCCGTATTTCGCTGGACGATTTCGGTACCGGGTATTCCTCTCTCAGTTATCTGCGCAGCTTCCCATTCGACAAAATCAAGATAGATAGGTCGTTTGTTTCTGACCTTGCCGAAGGCACCGAGCACGTTGTGATTGTGCAAGCCGTGGTGAGTATTGCTCGCGCTCTGGGAATGACGACGTTGGCAGAAGGCATCGAAACCGTCGGACAGTACGAATTTCTCACGGCGCTCGATTGCGACGAAGGGCAAGGCTATCTGTTCAGTCCGCCTGTTCCAAGAGCGAAAGTTCCTGAAATAATTGCCAAATGGTCGCTCGGGCGCAAATTTGTCGCCTAGAGTTTGGGGCCAGCTTAGCCAGCGACATTCTGAAGACCGTATTCTCCAGTTTGTTCACTGGAAATCGGCTTCTTGGTTGGCCGCCGAGCCTCGTGCACGAGCAGGAACAGGCCCGATGCAACAACAATGCCGGACCCGATCAGAAGCCAAAGCGTCGGTACGTCGCCCCAAACGAAAAATCCGATCGCAAGTGCCCACACGAGCGTCAGGTAATAGAATGGCGAGACGGCGGCTGCCGGCGCTAGGTGAAGCGCTTGCGTCCAAAAATATTGTGCCGCGGCGTTTGTAAGACCGCTAAGGGTCAACATGATTGCGTCAGCCGGGGCGGGCATCCGGAATCCAAACAGCAGCAAGAAGGAGTGAAAGAAGGTTACCGTAAGCATCTGCCACATCAACAGCGTCTTTGCAGACTCGGTTGCGGTCATTCCGCGAACGGCAACCGTGACGCTGCCATACATAACCGCGTTTGCCAGCGCAAACAATGCGCCAATCTGCAGCGAATCTGCACCTGGATTTACCACAACGAGAACCCCGACGAATCCCGTTACCAGCGCACTCCAACGCGCGATTCCGGCACGCTCCTTAAGCCAGATAAACGACAGCAAGGCCGCCCACAACGATGCAGAAAAATTGATTGCGATCGCTCCTGCAAGCGGCATCAGACTAACGGCGATGACAGTGAACGTCTGCGAGATCGACTGCGACAGCCCGCGCGCAAGATGGGCGCGGGGCCGCCGAGTCTTAAAGACTGACATGCCCGTTGCCGGGAGGATCAATGCGGCGCAGAGAACGAACGCAGAAACGGAGCGAAAGAACATAACCTCGCCAACTGGGTAGAGAGCGGCTTGCCATTTCGATAGTGCGCTCGATAGTGCGAACATCACGCTCGCGGCGATCATGCAGTATATTCCGCGAACAACGTCATCCTTCCGTAAGCCGGGAATGGCAATTGGGTTCTGCGGATGGCGGGCGGTGTCCGTAAGATCGCTCATCATGCGTTCCATGAAATTGGAAAGATAGCGTCAGCGTTTGCCGCGCGACTATTGCTCGCGACCCACTAGCAAAAGTTGGTCTCGCTTAGCTTTAAGTCTTAAGGAAGTGTTATGGGTAACAGAAACAATTCTTGGTTAATTTTCGCGAACCATGGCGGCTCCGATTGCCGAACAGCCGAGCCAAATACCCCTGCCTGACCCCGTGCCCCAGGCAATTGCAGAGGAGGTGTCTAAAAGTGTTCATTTTCTCCCAACTAAATCTGGAGCCATTCTGGATAGGTTGCCGACACTGAAATCTGAATTGGGTGGGAGCGGAAATCGTGAAAGTTGAGCTTAACGACGTGCGTTCTGGCAAGGGAGGTAAAATTCTCGTCTCTTCACCCTTGATATGCTTGGACGGAACGTGGTGGGCAATTGATGTCAACGATCCAGATCTAGAAGCTCATTTGAAGCAGTCGGATCGCTGCGGCGTTGTGCAGTCAGCTGTGCGTGAACGGAAAACCATTAATGGACCCGAACTGCCGCGCAAGGGGCGCCAGCGGCGATCGGCTCAAGACCGCGGTGGTCGGGGAGCAGAAGCTCGATGCGGTCGAGATCGTACAATAGGCGTTGATGGCGACCGTCGCCGCGCGCCAGGCGAGCTCGGCGAACAGTCGCGGTAGGCGTTCATAGAGCACGAAACGATTATCGCGGCAGGGCTTATTTGCCGAACCTGAAGGTCGGCCAGTAGGACGCCGCCGGCCCTTCTGGCCTCTGGTTCAGATGGCCATTTTGACAGTCGCACGCATCGCGCTCAGAAATGTTAGGTCCTCGTGAGCGGGCTCCGTTCATTTTCCGCAGAGCTTGTTGGGTCTCGCCGGAGATCTCAGCCAGCTGCCGTCAGTGCATGGATGTCGCTTCGGCTGTGGCGCTGGATCGATGTGAAACAGCGGAAGCTAAGGTCGAGATAGGTTTCTAAGATGGCAGAGTTCCTATCATCTTCATAATCATGGTCTGATCCCCACGGCGATGAGATTGCCTGTCCCGATCTCGTCCTCCAGCAGCTTCATGGGGGCGCAGCGATCTCGGTGCGCTACGGCTCGGGCAGCGAGTCCACGTGCGGCTTAGTCTACTGGACGAGGTTGAGAAGTCACGCAACGCCAGCGGTTGAAGCTGGTCGAAGACGTTGATACGGCTATTCGTACGCAAAGTGACCTGCAAATTATCATCGTGGAAGTGGTTCGTTATTTGCGGGATGCCCTGCTGCTACGGAACGGCGCCTTCGCGCCTCCGATATACCTACCGATAGACCTTCGACCTAGTTGATCGATATTCGCCTTATCCTTGACGCTGGACAACAAGACGATGTGACGAACTTGGTGCAGTAGGGTGCTATCGCAAGTTGGTCACATTCCTGTCCTGGGATTAATTCGGCTAGCAATGCGAGCGCCGCACGCCGCGTCGCGCTTCATGATGGTCTGTCGGTTTGCCCAAGGCGTTTCAAGCGGCAGGCGTCGACCATTGCTTATTTTGGTCGAGCAGGGCGAAGATGCGGTCGGCTGATACCGGCCGACCAATGAGATATCCTTGGACTTCATCACAGCTGGTTTGGCGCAAACACTCGAGCTGCTCGGTGGTCTCTACGCCTTCCGCGACCACGCCAATGTGCAGATCCTGCGCTAGCGCGATTATTGATTTTACGATCGCCGCGCTATCCGGCCGTGTCAGCATGTCGCGTATAAAGGATTGATCGATTTTGATGCGCGTGTAAGGCAGTTTTAGCAAATAGGTCAGCGACGAAAATCCCGTTCCGAAATCGTCGAGCGCCACCGTCACCCCCAGTTGCAGGAGTGAACTCAGGATCGATGATGCCGGCCCGTACTTTGAGATCAGCATCGACTCCGTTATTTCGATTTCAAGCCGGCTAGGGGCGACTCTGGCCTGCGTCAGGGCCTGCACGATTGTTTGCAGGATGCTGGTGTTATGGAATTGAGCTGCAGAGAAGTTCACGGCAACCCTGAGATCAGAGGGCCAGTTCGACAGCGTTGAGCAGGCGCGTCGGACTACCCATTCACCGATCGGGTGGATCAAGCCGGTTTCCTCGGCAATTGGAATGAACTCAGCCGGCGAAATGACTCCCCGGACAGGGTGTTGCCAGCGCAGCAAGGCCTCAAAGCCGGTTACTCGGTTTTCGCGAATATCAAAGAACGGTTGGTAGACGAGAAAAAGCTCGTCTCTCCCGATCGCCTCCTCCAGATCCCTTTGCAGCGCCCTTCGATCGCGCGCTGATTTGTCGTCGCTGACCTCAAAGAAGCGAACCGTTCCGGGCCCCGCTTTTTTTGCGCGATAGAGCGCAAGGTCGGCATTTTTCAGGAGCTCATGAGGCGTATCGCCGTCGCGCGGGGCCAACACGATTCCGACGCTCGTCGCGCCCGCGATCTCGCATTTTTCGATCAGGAATGGTTCGCCAAAAGCGCCGACGAAGTGCTCGGCGATTTCCAACGCGTCTTCCACTTTGGCCAGATTGGTCACGATCAGCGCAAATTCGTCCCCGCCGATCCGCGCGACAGTATCGGTCTCACGCGCGCATCGCTGCAGTCTCGCCGCGGCCTGAACGAGGAACTCATCTCCTGCGGGGTGGCCGAATTTGTCGTTCACGTCCTTAAAGCGATCGAGATCAAGGAGCAAAACCGCGAATTCCTCGCCCGAGCGAGCCAACCGGTTGAGGGCAGCTTCGAGGCTTTCGTTGAAGGCGAAACGGTTCGGCAACTGGGTCAGGGGATCCCGCCGGACCCTCCGTTCGGCTTCTAATTGAGCAATGGTGCGTTTCGTGAATTCGAAAGAATGGGCGAAAACGCCGCGCAGAAGCACGAAGCCATAGGCCACAACGAGGATAGCGACGAGCAGATAGACGAAATCGCCGTTCCTGCCGAGGCAGATTGCCGTACCCACGAAAATCGGAGCCGTGAATGCAACGGCCGCCACCGGAATCGTAGCGAAGGCGAATGCTCCGCCAGCGAGCATCCCGGAGCAAAGACATGTGATCACGAGTTGGCCGCCATTCGAGGCGTCGGCGAAGAAAGCTACCGGAACGATCGCCCAGGCGGTTCCAAGAACGAGCGCATTTCGCACCAGCCGATGCATGGCCTGTCGGGAGACGAACTGCGGCTTCGTAATCCGTCGGGATAAACGCGCCTTCAAGCCTATCGATAACGCGCCGCAAACCACGGCAGCTGCCCAGACCAGGGCATAGTTTCTGTTGGGCGAGTGCCAGAGGGCAATTGCAAGCACCGTCGCATTGCAGGCGTTGGCTAGCATTATGCCCAGGGAATAACCAAGCACGAGGGAGATCTGCTCCGCGCGAATGTGCCCTGCGACCGCTTCATCAGTCGCCGGGCCGCCGAAAGCCGCCAGATCCCCCGCGAATAGCTTCGAGAGATACGAGCTCAGATATGTCCTCATCTAGGACCCCCGCAGGACTGGCTCTAACGTTGCCGCCAGTACTGGAAGGTCGCGGCAAACATTTGAGAAAAGATAAATTCTTGAAGTTAGCCACGTTCGGCGCGGCATGGGATGGCCGAACTCATTATTTCGGTGGCTAAGGCGGGGCCGACAGCTGGGCCGACCCCTTGTCCTCTGTCACCGCAAACGCGGGGGCATAGTTCTGTACGTTTCGTACTGACCTATGCCTTTAATCGATCGCCGAATTCAGCTCAGCGGCCATGATGGCAGCTTGTGCGCTAATCTGCGGTGGGGCGGTATGAGATCGATAGTTCTCGACGAAAATGAGATGCCGAACGCATCGTAAGTTACGGCCGCCTGCGCCGACGACTTTCTCTATCGATGACGTCGGTAGGATGACGCAGCTTGTGTCGATCGTGACCGCCCGACATCGCGCCGCTTTCCAGCGCCATATCCGATAGAACGAAGAAATGCTGCGGGTTCAACCCAAAACACGCACGATACGAACGCAACGGCAGGTCTAATGTCGCCAAGGCCATAGAGGTGATGTGGGCGCGACGATCTCCGCATCCCTCTAACCGGTGTCCCATTCCCGAGACCTAAGTACGAGCGCTGAGGCAGAAGGCGCTTGAGGCGGTGGCCGGCTGTTTTCTCGTCAAGCCAAGGCGGGACTGCTGCCCTCGCTCCTAGGAGCAATCGTGGGTGTTTCATGCGCAATCGTGACCTTGTCTCCGACAGCTTTCTGACACTGACTGTGGTCGGTCTGGTGGTGCTCTGCTCGAGCCTGCTTGCCTTTGCGTTCGCTTAAAGCGAACGCGCTCGTTGCGTTTGGTGCCTTGACCATGATGTTTCCGGAAAACAGGTGCCCGGATCGCACTCTAACCTTCGCGGGAGCGGTGAGATGAGCAACTTCAGCCAGGAAAGCGTGCTGAGCGTCCATCACTGGACCGACAATCTCTTCAGCTTCACCACCACGCGGAATCCATCGTTCCGCTTCCGCAGCGGCGAATTCACTATGATTGGGCTCAAGGTCGACGAAAAGCCGCTGCTGCGTGCCTACGGCCTCGCCAGCGCCCATTACGAGGACCGGCTGGAATTCTTCTCGACCAGGGAGCCGAACGATCCCTTAACCTCGCGTCTGCAGCATTTGAAGGAAGGTGACAAGATCGCCGTGAGCCGCAAGGCGACCGGGACGCTGGTCATCGACAATCTCGAGGATGGGCGCAATCTCTATCTGATTGGCACCGGCGCTGGTCTTGCTCCGTTTCTGAGCGTGATCAAGGATCCTGAAACCTATCTGCGATTCGGAAATGTCGTGCTGCTACACGGTTGCCGCCGCGTTGCCGAGCTTGCCTATGGCGAAATGATCACCGAGAAGCTGCCGAGCGACGAGCTGCTCGGGGATTTCGTGCGCTACCAGCTGATCTATTATCCGACCGTTACCCGCGATCCTTTCCGCAACCGCGGCCGGATCACCGACCTGATCGCGTCAGGCAAGTTGTTTTCGGATCTCGAACTGCCGGAAGTCGAGCCGCAGCATGACCGCGTCATGATTTGCGGCAGCCCCGCGCTGGTGCGCGATACCCGCGAGCTGTTGATGGGGAGGGGCTTGGTTGAAGGCAGTCACGGCAAGCCGGCGCAATTCGTGGTCGAAAACGGCGTTTGAACAGTAGCCCTAGATTGCGTGAGATCGAGCCAGGACCTCAACTGTCACCGTCGCCCGCCGGTGGTCCTTTAAGGGTGCGTGTTCTTTATCCAGTTTGCAGGCTCGGAAAGTCCGCCACCTTTGGCAATCTGGCCGTGCACTTTGCTCACGCTGCACTCGCGCGATAGTCCGCTGTCATGTGGCCATGGCGCTGTCGCTATCACTGCCCCTCCTGTCGGCTACTCTTTTAAACGATCTAGTCGCCCGCGGGGCACGATCAGCAGAAGTCGGAGGACCTGCAACAACACCTCGAAAGCTTTAGCAACGAGTCCGAACAGGACGGCGCAATGCGATCGATTCCATCGGTGTTGACGTACCACTTGCCGACGTCCGCTGGTTGGAGCCATTCGAGTCGTCGAACACCGCGCGCTATTCGATCTGACTTCACAGCCCGACCCGCTCCAAGTTCTGTTTGAGGGCGCGTGCGGCTGGCTGACAGGGGACACTACCCGTCGAGATCATGGAGCCGCGTCTTGGTGGAAAGCTCGCCAGCGCCCTTAAACCTTCTGATTGTACTGGCCGACTTCCTGTCAATCGGTGTTCAAATTTGGCTCTCGTCTGCTCTGACGCGGCTTTGATGCAGCACCATTCTATTCTGCGCCGATTAGTCTGGCCTGAAGCAGATCGATTTTGCCGCGGCCGTACATTTGCCGTCTAACGAGTTTGAGGCGGATGATCTGCCCCTCGGTCTGCCCGTTAGACAAGGCAAAGTGATTGCCGCCCGAACTGCCGCTTCATCAATCGTAACGCCACGAGCGAATGAGCAGATGAGACTGGCACGAGTGCGCTCGATCCATGACGATAGCTCGGCGGCGGCTCCGCGCCGGATCATCAAGTGGAATTCGGCTATGATCTCTCGAGCTTCGACAAGGGTGGGAGTGGCCGCGGCTTTAGCGAATGCTCAGACCAAGATATCGGCGGGCTCAAATGGACGCGAACCCACTTTTCATCGGCTTAAACCCGGAAGGGCCTTCCAATGCGCGAGCGTTTGAAACGACGATGCCGTGTACAGCGGAGCTAGAATAGAATGCAATAGCCGGCGAATGGCAGGTGGTAGAATCTGTTTCAATGCAGGCCGAATGACACATTGGAGGGGTTTGCTGCTCCGAGCTCCTCCATCTTGAGCAATCTCGGCAACGGTAAGCGCGCCAGGCCGAAGCAAAAGAAGTCTAATCCGACTTCGTCACCGGGCGATGCCACGACAGTTTTCGTCGCCGTGCGAAAACTTGCGCAACATGATCGCGATATTTGCCGTGTCAGGCACCGTGCTGCTGGGCTTGCTAGCCGCCAAGCACTTTTAGCTTGGCATCGGGTCCAGCGCACCAGCGCACCCGACCCACCTAACCGAACATAGCATCTCGCAGCCGGCTCGCGCGATTTACGCCAGCATCTCCCGCTGACGCGCGTCACGTTGCGCTTTGAAAGCAGCGACGAAGGCCTCAAGGCCGGCCGAGGTTAAACCGTTCTCAGTGACGAGACCCAGCCGCGTGAGGTTGACCGTCTCGATCAGGCTGTCGCCATGCGTGGAACCTCCGCCGAACAGCTTAATGACAATTCTCTGCTCCTTGCGAGTCAGCTTGTTCCAGAGCGTCAAGTCGGGCATCCCATGCCTCACGCGAATCGCTGGATGACACTGATGAATTAGCCGATCGCGCAGAGGCGAAATCGTGGCAGCGGCCTCAACGCTGTGAGTAGAGGCTAGTTTTTTTGTAGATGCCCTGATGGTACCGAGCTCGCAACGCGGCGATGACGGTCGTGCACGGAGCCGACCCGCGCTAGAAAATGCGAGTTCGCTTGCGCATCTTACATCGCCGCGCTCGATCGCCAACACCTTGCGCGCGAGCCGAGTGGCGTAAGCAGGAAGTGTCGCGAATGCGCCGCGATTCTTGACGATCGCCTGATGCACGCATCCTAGTGTCTTCGGTTCGTCCAACTCTGGTCTTGACGGCTATGCCGGGCTCAGGCGAGGACAGTACATACTCTACATTCACCCATAATTCATTTGGCAGGCCCGCAATTCTGATCCGGCCGCAAGTGCCTCTCGTTACCGCAAGCACTTCGATTTTGAGGCCGGATTTTGCTCGATGCTGTTGAACTGAGCTTTGCAAGAGATCCCGAACTGGCGGAGCTAATCCAATGCTGTCAGCCCATCAACGAAGCTGTGCTTTGTAGGCAGGCCCGCAAGCTCATCGATCCCCGCAGCTTGTAAACCCTAATATTCCGGGCTGCACTCACTGCGGCACTTCTTCGCGAGCTGGTGTATCAACCGCAAGGTCGATGGCCGCCTCGAATTGCCGCCGAAGGTGGTTCAGGAGCGCCTTGGTCATTTGACCATCGCGTGGCCCTGGACATCTACGGTCACCTGTTTCCGTGTCATGATGACAGCGAGGAACTGGCCGCAGCGGAGCGGGTATTGCTTGGTTAATGCCAGGTTTATCTTGTTTAAGCTATTGAAAAGGTTGATACTTCCGGACTTTTTTAAGTCGTCGTTCGATGACATCCCGAAATGTCGCCGAACGACGACTTTTTCGATTGTCAGCGAACGGTGACATACGCTAACGAAAGCGAACGCTGACATTTGGATTGCCCCATGCTCATACGTACACCTGCCGAGGTCGGCGCCGTCATTCGCGACAAACGCAAACGCCTCAAGCTCGACCAGTCGACACTGGCCAAGCGCATCGGCGTCAGCCGTCAATGGGTGATCGAGGTCGAGCACGGACATCCGCGCGCAGAGCTGGCGCTTGTCCTCCGCGCTCTCGACGTCCTCGGCATCCCTGTGGACGCAAACAGTGGAACGCCCACCAGCCGCGGGTCAACCTCCGCGGTTGATATCAACGTCATCGTCACCAAAGCCAAGAAGGGCAAAGCATGACGAGTGAACTTGTCGCGCTCCTGGACGGCAATGAAGTTGGCCGGGTGCGCAGCGATGCCCGCAGCCGGCTGACCTTCGTCTATAACGACGACTGGCGGGGATCAGCGGGAGCTTACGCTCTCTCGCTGTCCATGCCCCTTGCCGCACAGGAACACGGCCCTGCCGCCGTGCAGGCCTTTCTTTGGGGGCTTCTGCCGGACAGTGAGCGCGTACTCGATCGTTGGGCAAAGAACTTCCAGGTCTCAGCTCGCGACGTCTTTGCTCTCATTTCCAATGTCGGCGAGGATTGCGCCGGAGCCGTCCAGTTTGTAACGCCGGATCGGCTGGAAGATCTAAAGACAGGCAAAGACCACAAGATCGAATGGCTGGACGAGCTCGAACTAGCAAACCGGCTTCAGGCGTTGCGTGAGGATCATGCTGCCTGGCGTCTGCCCCGCGACACGGGCCAATTCAGTCTTGCGGGCGTCCAGCCGAAAACGGCTTTTGCCCTGAAGAACAAGCGATGGGGCATTCCGTCCGGACGCATTCCGACCACCCATATCCTGAAACCGCCGACAGGCCACTTCGATGGTCACGCCGAGAATGAGCATATTTGCCTGCAACTCGCGCGCGAACTCGGGCTGCCGGCCGCTGAATCCAAGGTGATGTGGTTCGAAAAGGAAATCGCGATCGTGGTTGAACGCTACGATCGGCAAGTCCGTGGGAACGACATCATCCGCGTGCATCAGGAGGACATCTGCCAAGCCATGGGCATCCTCCCGACCAAGAAATACCAGAACGAGGGCGGACCGACGCCCGCCGATGTGATCGAGCTCCTACGCACCTACTCGACAGACCGTGAGGCTGACCTTGAGACGTTCGCCAGCGCTTTGGGCTTCAACTGGCTCATTGGAGGCTCCGACGCTCACGCAAAGAACTATTCCTTGCTTCTGGCTAGCGGCCCGCACGTACGCCTCGCACCGCTCTACGACATAGCCAGCATTCTTCCATACGATCACGTCGACCACCGGAAGGTCAAACTCGCCATGAAGGTCGGAGGCGAATACAAGCTCGATCAAATTGGGCTGCGCCAATGGCAGAAGTTCGCGCGCGAAACGCGGGCTGACGCGGATGTGGTCATTGGGACCCTGATCTCCATGGCCGGGCAGATCCCCGACCTCGTGAACGACATCCGCGCCCGCGCGCAAAAGGAGGGGTTGGAGAACTCCGTTATCGAGCGATTGGCAACGGCTTTGACCAAACGAGCCCAGGACTGCGAACGCCTTCTAAAGGGGACCTAGCTTTTGGGGGCTGGCGTCGCGTCCACAGCGTCCCGGCGCGCAGTCATGCTGAGAAATTGCTGCAACCGCGTCTCTTCCTGCAGACGCCTGTCGTACTCCGCGCGGCAAACCTTATCGAGGTGCTCGATTTCCTCGTCATGGGCGTGGGACGCCCGCCATGCCGCGAAAATCTGCTCCTCGAGCCTCAGGAGCGCGCTGGTCGTCATCCGGCGACGCAAGCGCGGTTGTGGACACGGTGGCCGTAGCGGCGCCGGCCGTAGCCGCCGCCAGCCACTTGGAAAATTGCCGGCGCGTAGTAGGTATTTGAATAGCCTGCGTCATGGATCACCACTCCCATGTTGTGGGTTAGGGCCGGCTCGGAAGTTCGCGCTTCCGTCCGGCCTGCTTTTTAGGTATACCCAAATCATGGCGAAGTCAATTAAGGTGCCCCCAAAAAAGCGGCGAGGTCGGCCGGCCACCGGCAAGGATCCCCTTGTGAGCGCGCGGCTGCCAAAGCCCATGGTTGGCGAGATCGAAGCTTGGGCTGTCGCCAATAGCATTGGCCGCTCCGAGGCCATCCGCCGGCTGGTCGAGATAGGGTTAAAGGCCAAGAAATGACAGGGGCTCACAAAAGACGCGGAGTTTGAGAGGAGGATAGAATGGGCGCCATTTCAATTCTGATCGGCGTTTTGATTATCGTCGTTGTTGGAGCGATCTGTTTTTGGGCAATCGACAGATTTGCGCCGGACGGTCGACTGGCACAATTGCTTAAGCTCCTAGTCGTGCTCGTCTGCTTGGGCGCGATTGTGCAACGACTTCTGGCGCTGACCTATTAGCTGAAACAAGGCCACAGCCATCCGGCTGGTCGAGAAGGCGAAGGGCAAATGAGCCATGTGCTCGACATGCTCTCTGAGTTGCAGCTGCCTCACTGGCTGATCATCGCCGGCAGCGCTTTAGTCGCACTCGGCATTGTCGGCCTTATCATCAGGAGGGGCATTCGAGCCTCGAAAACCGAAGAGGATGATGACACGACTCGTCCAGATCGGGCTGAAGTCGAACCCACGTCGCCGCCGGCAGCTCCCGAAACGCCCAGCAAACAATGATGCTGGGTGCGTTGCAGATCGAACTAGGTTGAGACGGCTCATCGATCGAACTAAAGGCGAAGGGGAAATGACAGGCGAGGGGGAAATGACCAAACCGCTATATGGCGTGACCGACGCTGCCACCGGTCAAACCGTGTACATCAACCCGGACACCGTTCGATTTGTCCTTCCGAACGGACATCGAACGACACTCGTTTTCTCCGAAACTCACACATTGACCGTTACCGCAGACCTTCAGGCTTTGATTGACGGTGGTCTGTTTAAGATCCTCTGAGGAAGGCGCACCGCGGTATGTCTGACCCCCGGTTTTTTCGGGTGTCTCCGTTCGAGAACTGCTTCAGCGTGGCTGACCGCATAGTCGAGGGTTTAGGTCGTCCGGCGGATTAGAGGCTCCGAAAGCCGACGAATAGAATGATCTAATGGGTATTCAGACCTACGGGAATCATGCATCAATTGGTCTGATTTTTCAGTGTCCCATTTCAAGATGCAAGCGAGGCCCACATGGACAGGCCTGCGGTAGTTAAAACCCTTACCGTGATACTCTACGGTGTCGCGTACCACGGGACATACTTTGTCCAGAACTCGATCGTGTATGTTCAATCGACGTTCGGAAGCAAGGCAACTCAGCTGGGAACGTCGCCGCCGGAATTGGTTGCCAAACTCCTTCTTTCAGAGCTCTTTTTGGAGCGCCTTCGACTGCACGAATGCGCTTCATGATGACAAACTGACAATAGGTGGAAGGACGATTGCGGAGCATATCGAACAGGGCCTGTGCGATTTCAGATGCTCTGAGCGACCGAGCGCAGGTGACCTTCGTCGCATGCTGCCCAACAAGAAGGGCGTTTGGAAGATTCATGTCCCCGGCGCAAGAATTTATGGATGGTGTCCGCGGGCGCGCGCGTTTGTGGCGGTAGGATTCGCGCTTGAGACCGACACAAAGAAATTTTCAGGATTGAGCGACTCCAAACGCGAGGACGTGCTGACCTTCATCAAAGCTCACAAGCTCGAAGACACTGTGTTGTTAGGAGATATCCTTGCCATCTTCCCGTCGCCAGCCAAGCCCTAGACGCCAGATGTTCTTGAAGCTTTCCGGAATGATTGAAGGACAGCTACGGGACGCTTATGCCAAAAAATATGAGGCGGGCGATCTCAATCAATCGAGCCTTGCTAACAAGCTCGGCATCAATCGTTCCGCCGTGCACCATCGTCTTACTGGTCGGACCAACATGACTATCGAAACAATTGCCGATATGGTTTGGGGGTTAGACCACGACATCGAACTGAAGATAATAGATCCGTCAGAATCCGAAAGAAACCACCGAGTAGCCGCGCAAATTTCATTGTCGGCAGTTGCCGGGCCGGCTAACACCAACGACCCTCTCATGCAAATTGCATCCACAGCCCCGCCCTCGAACACATCAACGACTTCTACGCTAGGGAGCGCGCAAAAAAGCGCCACTCCTGAACCACCGCAGAGTTATCGCTCGCAACGGCTGCAGCCCCAGTGCCTCGGCCTCCTGAGTTTGTATTTGAGCGGCGATCTGGACAGCCTTACAGCGCCAACGAATACTTTTCTTCTGCGCCGCTTCGCACCGCTGACCACATGCGCGTTCTAAATCAACTTGAAAAGGTTTTTGAGACCAGTTGAACAGACCGGGTCCGGCTCTTTGAAGGCAGAGCCAGCAAACTAATGCAGATTGCGGGTGCGCCCGTCAGCCAATCCGAAGTTTTTCCGCGGACATCTTGCCCGAGCGCCCCGCCCTCAGCTCGCAGCTGATCCGCGCGCCGTCGGCCAAGCCCGTGTAGCCGGAAAAAGCAGCTCCAAATTCCCACGCAAGGACGGCCCCGGCCAGGGGAGCTATGAGAGGCCGGGGCCGCTGGAGGTGGTGCTTGGTCCTCGGGCTACCAAGGGCCAAGCGAAAACGAGCCTACTCACAGCTCACCGCGTTGCTCTGTTCGCTTTAGCACTGTTCCGGGCAGGAACTTTAAGGAGATTCGTAAAATCCTCTGCAAGCGCCTATCTCCAGCACGCGGTCGAGCGCGGCTGGCTCGAAGCTTCACGAGAGCGGCACCTATATGCGGGCTCTTGAGACAGACACCGCGACCTGAGAACCGGATGTTTGCTCCCGCTGCATCATCTACACTGCCCCATGCACCGCGACCTCAAAGAGATGCTCATCGGCTCAGCCGGCATAATCTTGTTCGGCATCGTTATAATAAACTCGCCGCCATTTGCCCGTTTTATAGACGAGTCTCTCTTTTCCTACATTCGAATGGTTTGGGATCTACTGCGCTCTCTGGTAACTCCCTAGGAGGAGCCCGCCAGCGTGAACCAGCGGGTCGCTCCGCCCTAGTGGGGGTATCGTGGCGAACGGTACAAAGGGTCCCAATTAACTTAGGACAAGAAAACCTCAGAGGTTCGCGGTTCCACATGCGAAATGACTCGCGCCCCGTGTCAATTTAAATTAAATATTTTTCCACCGGGGCTGGCTCAATATTCCACTTAAATCGTTTTACCCGGTTTATTTTGACCATGCGCGGGCCGCAGCGAAAACATCGCTGCGGCCTTCGTCATTTTTTCTTCGGCAATCTCGCCCTGTGTGACTCCGGCCTGACGGGCGTAGGGGCCAGAGCAGAGCAGCAACTCTCTGAAGCATCGTTTGAGGTGATCGGAGCGGCGGCGTAAAAAGAAGGATCAGTCCCGTTTAGGTCGTCCCGAAACCGCCGATACCGTCGCGGCGCCGGCTCAAGGTTCGACAAGTCGTTTTCGCCGAGAATCGTATGAACGAGTTTGTCGTTCACGACCTTCTCCATCACATACCGCACAAGCTTGGAGCGAGAAATTCCACGCTCCTTTGCTGCCTTTTGCAGATACTCGACTTCCAAAGGAATGACGATGTTCTTGACGACCACTATCTGCCCTCGCGTGCCTTCTTGCCCTGTTTCCTTTGGGATGTGCGGCAAACTTGGTGAGAATTGGGGCGCACTGTGACGTTAAACCAATGTATAGGGGCGCATTCCTCCTCTACTGGGAGTCCGCACCAGTACACCCTCAACGACTCGCGCAAGACTGAAGAAACGTACAGTCATCGCTAAGGTAAACGACACCCGCAAGACTACTGGTGATCGACGTTATCCACGTCGGCATGGCTCGGAGCAGCATCAAAAGAAACACCAATGCGATTTTGCATGGCCCAAACCAGGCGGCATTTCCTTACTGAGCGGTCACGTTCAAGCATGAGTTCGAGAGGACGTGCGAGACTCGCGTCCCGAAGTTCGATAGCGGCGCCCTGGTCAGACAGGTTTACGACGCGGCACCTGATGCTCGAGCCATCCCCGAACATGATCGCGAGTTCGTCAACTTCCTCGCGGAGGGCCTTCCTTCGTTCTTCAACCAACTGACCATCCTTCAGCAGTCATCCTGCGATGGAGCGGGAATTGTGAACGGCAGATAGAAGAACAGACCGCCGTAATGGCGCGCCCTATCCACGTCGGATCTGCTTGCGAAAGCCCCAAATGCAATGGCAACAAGGGCCGCTGCGCCAATTCCCAGCAATACCAGAACCGTTTCCAGCATCACGAATCAGTCTCCGCCCGGAGTGGCCGCCCTGTCATAGACCTGTGGCATGACCATTGCATAGTTGAAACCAACTGGGATTTCAGCGCTCAGTTAGAGAATAGGCGCTGCCGGGACGACGTATTTTGAGCCCGGCAACGCTTTTTTCACTTGTCTTCCCTTTGCGCGGTTCGCGCGGCGCAAATTGTTTCAAGGAAGCGGGATATTTGGCGCATGGCATACGACGCAGCAACAATACACATGCTCCGCGACGTTCTAGATGAAGTTCTCTCCAGCCCGTCGTTCACTCGTCAGCGGCACCGCTCTGCGGTGGAGGTTGCCGAGCGCATCCTCTGGCTCGCTTCGCAAGGAGAACGTGAACCAAGCACTATCAGACGCCGCCTCGTAAAAGAGTTTTTGGCATCCGCTACCGGCTAGGGCCACCGGCCCGACGAATTTCAGCTTCGGCTGGACCGAATGGCGCCACGTATCAGCCGCCATCAGGCCCGAATCAGGATCGCAAATTCAGCAGGTCGGGGGTTTCGATCGATTTCCAGCGCTGGTGCGAACGAGCTCCCGTCTCCCGCTCCATTGCTATTCAGCCCCCAGCCCTAGCGGTGGAGCGGGGCCTTCTCTTCGCCACCACACGTTTGGCCTAACCGCACCATCCCTGCCGCGGTGGACAGCGCGTGCCGCTGCAGACATACGGGCGCGCCAAGCCCTCGCCGATTAGTGTCTGTCCGACGTCACGGCCACCGACGGTGAGCGAGCCGCACAGCCGGCCGAAATTGCAGCGCGATGTATCCTCTTCGCCCGGCCTGCATGCGCAGGCAACCCGCTGCAGGCGCGTTTCGCCGCTGGCGATAAGCTCCCGCAGTCTGCGGGTCGCGAGTTCGGCGCGGCGGCGCTCGTCATCACAGCGGGCCCGATCCCCCCGCTCCGGCGTATCGAACCCCACGAGCCGGTATACCTGTCCCCAATGCCTTACCGTGTCGCCATCGATAGGGAAGATTGCCGTGGGCGACGTCGGCGAGGTCCAGAAAGACGCGATGCCAAGCATAACCGCCGCCAGCGCAACGACTGCGGATGGCCAGCGCACAGGTTTTGGCTTGGCTCGAAAGGGGGCTACTGTCGACATGCGTGGGCCAGCTTACACTGAGCCTTCGATGGACGGCACGGAGCAAGTTTCGCGTCAGATTGACGCGAGGCGAAAGGCCAAGCCGACCGGGTGACAGCCGTGTGCGGACCATCACCAAGGAATATCGATGACTCGTACCCCACGCGGCACATGAACATTCGCTAGGCGGGCCAGCCCGCCGTGAAGCCAGACGGCACCGTGTAAGTAAACGCCGTCGCGCCGAAGTTCGCAGTGAAGTTGTCGCTGACGATCCCATAAATGCTACGGCCGGAGCATAACTGGCAGCCGAGGGAATTGATGCGCCATTTGTATTTGTCGCGGGATTAGCTGCTCCGTCATTGTTCCAATTTCCGCCGTTGCGTCTCCACCACGTCTTGAGATTACCTATATCCACAGCAACGCTGATGACATCGCCCGCAGCACCGTTGCCAATGGCCTTAGTTGTCCAACCGCCATTGGCGAAGATCGGACCCGCGCTACCGATACTACTATTTGGGTAGTAACCGGACGCCACCCCTCTCCGCCGCCGTCGCTCGCCAGCGCTGCGCTTGGGGCGAGCGAGCGACGGCGGCTCCGAGGGGATGGCTTGGCCGGACCCCATGATCAATTTTGCTGAACTTGACGCACAGAACTTGGGGTCTGCCCACCGGTAGCTCCGCACTCGCCTGTTGTCGGAGGGAGAGTGGCGCGGGCAGCTGTATTTATTTGATGCCGCATCGCAGCTGCTGCGCGTGTCGGCCCTAAACCGGACCGGATCGCGTTGGCGCCGCGGTGTCGTCGTACGTGCGGGCAGGGGGTGTCGCCGCGTTGCCGATGGCTTCGTGGTGGTTCGGGGATGGCTTAGTTGGATGCTACCAGCACGGTGACAACGAGTAACAGCCTAACGAAGCGTTAGGCCAGTAGCTTAGGGTTCTCAGCTCTCGCGGAGTGGAAGCTGTCCAATTGTGCAGCGGCTTGCTTGCTGTCGTACCTTGATTATGAGCCGCTGCCCGATCGGGCGCCGATGCTTCCGACTAGGCAGCCTCGGCGAGGCTACCATTAACTGCTTATTCGGCGGACCGCCGACACGAGAGTTTCAACCTCCTGGAATGTATTGTAGTAATGCGGCGACGCGCGAACGACATCGGGAAGGTCTCTACGCGTTGCGTCCAACGGGGTGCTTGTTGGTGGCGAGACTGACACATTGATTTTCACTGCTGCCAACTGACGCATGACCTCGCGTGCACCCACGTTGCGAATTGTGAAGGAGACGATTGAAGCGGGACGTTCTCCCAGGTCATGAATCGACACTTCAGCGATTGCACCAAGCAGTTCGCGCAGTCCCTTCGCAAGCAGACGGCAACGTCGTTCGATTCTCTCGATGCCGATCGAAAGCGCGTAATTGACAGCTATCCCAAGTCCAAGCCGCGCTGCATAGTTTGCTTCCCACGTCTCGAATCGTCGCGCGTCGGATCTAAGTTCGTAGCGCTCGAGTCCAACCCACGGTGCTCCGAACAGGTCGATCATGGCAGGTTCGACGCCCTTCAGGAAATCGTCACGTATATACAGGAACCCTGTCCCGCGCGGACCGCGCAAGAACTTCCGGCCCGTTGCGGTAAGCATATCGCAACCAAGTGCACAGACATCGATCGGCATCTGCCCAACCGCCTGACACGCATCTAGCAAGTAGGGGATACCATGTCGGCGCGCGATCCGTCCCACGGCCTCAGCCGGATTCACGAGGCCGCCATTGGTCGGCACCCACGTGATAGCGATCAGTCGTACGTGAGCATCAATCATACGCTCGAGCGCTTGCGGATCGAGAACACGATTTGCGTCGTCAGGTATGACCTCAACCCGTGCACCGGTACGACGCGCCACCTGCAACAACGCAACGTAATTGGCCGCAAATTCGGCTGAGGTCGTGAGAATTCGGTCTTCTGGGCCAAAGGAAAGCGAATAAAAGGCGCGCTGCCATGCCAGAGTGGCGTTCTCGGCTAGCGCGATCTCCTCCCGTCTGGAGCCGACGAGCCGGGCGATGCTGTCGTACACGCCGTCGAGGCGAGCGGTGTTCTCAGCGCTTGCCTCATAGCCGCCAATTTCCGCTTCGCGCTGCAGGTATTCGATCATGCCGCCGACAACCTGCTTCGGCATCAATGCCGCGCCCGCATTATTAAAATGGAGTCGATTTGTGACGCCTGGTGTATCTTCTCGCAAACGATCCACGTCGGAATCGGAAAGATCCGCGAATTCCGAATAACCTGTCGGCTGTGAAAAAGACGGCTGCACCGGAAATCACCTTTCATCAACTTAAGGCCCTGCTTCGGCCAAGTTCAGTGCACGACTCTTCGAAGGGTAACTGGAGCTTCAGGCCCAAACCAGGCGTTTTACATCGAACAATGCCCAATTCTGTCATCGAGCAGCTCAAACTTTGCGGTAATCGCCATCGGGTTTCGCCAAAGTATGGTCTGACACGAGGGAGGACGAATTGCGAGCGCCCCTACAGCCTGTCAAGGCTGCATCGACCGATCCATCCAGCCATCTTCGACCCATGCTGCTGCGTCCGTCCTCGGACCTAAAGCACATTCCTTGGTGGTGCGACCGAAACGCAGGGGAGGAGCCGCTCTGCCTGCTTCGAGCTTGTCCGCGCTACGCTCCTACCAAACTGATCTCTCTGCCGCGTACAGCCGAGAAGCTGGGCGTAGGCGAGATCTGGATCAAGGACGAGACACAGCGACTCGGCATAGGCAGCTTCAAAGGGCTCGGCGGCGCATACGCGGTGCTGAAGCTCGCTATGAAACACGTTGAGGGACGGACGGGACGAGCGAGTCTGCCGGCAGACTTGTTGGAGCCTGGTGTGCGATCCATGCTTTCCGAGCTCACATTTTCCTGCGCTTCGGATGGGAATCATGGTCGTTCGGTATCGGCAGGAGCGAGGCTCATCGGAGCGCGGGCTGTCGTGTATCTCCACGAAGGCGTGAGCGACGAGCGAGCCGCTCATATCTCGAGGCTCGGCGCTGCGATCGTGCGTGTGGCCGGAGACTATCACGACTCTGTCGAGGCCGCGGCCAAGGCAGCTTCGCAGGACGGTTGGATTGCTGTCCCGGATACAGTCGGGCCGGGAGAAGATGAGACTGCCTGCACGCTCGTGGTCCAGGGCTACTCAATTCTGATCGACGAAATCATTGCAGCGACGGCGGGACAACCAAAGCCATTTACGCATGTTCTGGTTCAGGCTGGCGTAGGAGGCCTTGCAGCAAGCGTGTTCGGCCACGGCTGGGCGCGAGGTCTATTCGGGCGCGATACCCATCTGTGGATCGTGGAGCCAGAACGGTCGGCATGTCTCTACGAGAGCGCGCATGCAGAGAGGCCTGTACGTCTTCCGTCGGGGCCGCCCACGAACATGGCCATGCTCGAGTGCCAGAGCCCGTCGTTGCTCGTTTGGCCCATCATCGAATCCATGTCCACTGGCTTCATTACTGTCACTGACGAGCAAGCGGCCGATGCGGTTCGTCTACTAAATGCAGGCGTGTCCGACGATCCGCGTCTTCGGGTTGGCGAGTCGGGAGCGGCGGGATTTGCCGGTCTCATCAGAGCAGCTGGCGAGGATCGAGACAGGCTCGCACTCGGACAGTCTTCGAAAGTTCTGCTGTTCGCGACTGAAGGCCCCACAGACCTCTCAGCCTGGAGCGGGAGCCGTTAGGCTGCGGCAAAGAGAGCGCGCACGTACAGTCAGGAAACGTCGAGATTGATGCGCGTCGTGAACTTGACTGTCTGCATCGCAACGAAGGTTGTGAACGACTTGATATTCTTGTCAGGGAAAAACGCCCTTTCAGTGAAAGCTCCATACTCTTCCATCGAATCCGTATTGACGACCAATATGAAATCGGCTGCCCCGGTCACGTAGTAACATTGCGTGACCTCGGGATAGCCGCTCATTCGGCTCTTGAAGGTGTCGAGCAGAGGAAGGTGTTCCTGTTCCAGAGCGACGAGCACAATTGACGTCACCCGCTTTCCCGTGACCGACGGGGCTACGATCGAAACATCAGACATGATTGCGCCGCTCTCGCGTAGCCGCCTTAGTCGACGCAGGCAGGATGTCGGCGACAGGCCTACACGCTCCCCAAGCTCTTCCGAGGTCTGCTGATTGTTCTCCTGAAGCAACATCAGCAACTTGAGATCGAGGCGATCGAGATCCGCGCGCGTGACGGCCATCCGGACTTCCCTCAAGATTGCAACTTTCCGGCACCGAGGAATGAAAAACGGCGAATTCCGCCGCCGGCACGTCACATTATATGCGCGAGCAGTGTCGGAGCAAGTGTCGTCATCAGGTAAAGGGAGAGCAGCTATGGTGGACATCGTGAGACGCAGACTTCTTCAAGGCACCGCGCTCATCGGAGGCCTTGCGGCGACGCGCTCGCTATTTCCGGCTCCCGCGATCGCTCAAATTCCAAAAGGCACCGGCGAAGTCGTCGTCTATGACGGCGGCGGGTCCTGGGGTGAAGCAAAGCGGATAGCCTACTTCGAGCCTTTCGAGCGCGAGACCGGCATCAAGGTGATCGCGCAACCTCGCACCGATACGGGAGCTGTGCGCGCGAGCGTTCTCGCGGGGGCGCCTCGGTATGACGTCACGATTCTGCCGGGTGGTAAGGCGCCGACATTCGAGCGAGATAATCTGCTGCTCCCGATCGACTACGGCTATTTCGACAAGTCCGACCTGGAGGCGTTTAGTCCTGTCAAGGTCGGCAAGTTCACCGTGCCTGCGATCGTCTATTCACTCTTCATCGCGTACGACGCGTCGAAGTTTACATCCAATGCACCGAACTCGTGGGCTGATGTCTGGGATGTCCAGAAATTTGCAGGCCGACGTTCGTTGATGGCCGGTACCTGGGCCTCCGATGGCGGGACGTTCGAGGCGGCGCTGATGGCGGACGGTGTTGAACCCTCGAAGCTCTATCCAATCGATTGGGATCGGGCGTTCAAGAGCCTCAGTCGCATCAAACCGAACATCGTGAAGTGGTGGAACAACGGGGCGGAAGCGCCCCAGCTTATCATCGACAAGCTCATCACAGCTGGCAGCGCCTGGAATGGCCGGGTTTCCGCGGCGAACGAACAGGGGGCGAAAATCGGCTACACCTGGAATCAGGGTATCTTGCAATACGACTGCTGGGTCGTCTTGAAGGGTACCAAAAACGCGGAAAACGCGTTCAAATTCCTCGCCTTCTCCGCGCGAGCCGAAAACCAGGCGAAATTCGTGCAGCACATACTATATGCACCGCCAAACTCGCGCGCCTACGACTTCATCCCGTCCGACCGCACCAAACTTCTGCCCACCTCGCCGGATGCGCGCAAACAGCAGTTCGTGCAGGACTATGAATTCTGGAACGCTCGGTCCGCTGGGGAGCGCGCGAACAACGAAATCGCCGTGGCTCAGTGGGAGCGATGGCTGGCTGGTGCGCGGTAGGATCGGGATGTCGAATTCGAGCGCAACCATAGAACCCAGGCGGAGCTGGTCGATTGGATGGGACAAGCTCACGCCTGTCCTGTTGCTTCTTCCGATCGTGGTGCTGTTCGCGTTCGGCTACCTGACGCCGCTGTCCCAGCTTGCGCTCAAGAGCCTGCAGTCGGATGGTGGTTGGTCCCTCAAGAGCTATGTCGAAATCGCGAGCTCTTCCTCATTCTTTTGGATCGTGCTGAGGACGCTCACGCTTGCCTTAACGGTGACCGGCATCTGCCTGGTGATCGCATATCCACTGGCTTATACGATCTCTCGATGTTCACAGAGAGTGGCGACGCTTTTGCTCTTCATCGTCACTCTCCCGTACCTCACAAGCGTCCTCATCCGAACATATGCCTGGATCGTTCTGCTTAGTCCCAACGGGCCGATAAACAAGGCGCTTCTCGCGCTTGGTGCGATTTCCGAGCCGCTCCAGATGGTCTTTAATTCCATCGGAGTCTATATTGGCATGGTGCAGGTCCAGCTCCCGCTTATGGTATTTCCTCTGTATGCGGCGCTGACACGAGTCAATCCGAATTTGACGAGAGCCGCACAGGGCTTGGGAAGTCCACCATCGGATGCATTCCTTCGCATTACGCTTCCGGCATCGATGCCCGGCCTTGTCAGCGGATGTACGCTCGTTTTCCTCTCCTGCCTGGGATTCTATATCACGCCGGAGCTTCTTGGCGGGCCGGACGACTATCTTATTGCGCAAGGCATTAGCCTTAGAGTCCTTATCCTCGGAAATTTTAGCGAGGCGGCCGCGCAATCCTCTCTGCTCTTGCTCGCAGTCGTTGTGATCTTTCTTATATTTCGGCGGCGCATTGCGGAAGAGCTCGACGACCGCCCGGGATCGGATGTTATCCCTACATCGAGCGTCGTCGACTTGCGGTCTCCCGTCAGACGACCATTCGCAGAGCGCTTGTCCTCGCTGTCGCACGGTCCCATTTTACGCCTGCACGAATTTCTGTCTAAGATTCGTAAGCCGCTACTGTACGCGTCAGCAGGATTCGCCCTTCTCCTGCTCGTCCTCCCCTTTGCGGCGGTCATTCCGCTGGCGTTCAGTGACGCTCCGTATCTGACGTTCCCGCCGCCAGCCTATTCGCTTCGGTGGTTTTCTCGGCTGTTCAGTAACACCCAATGGCTGGATGCGCTGAGCTTCAGCTTGCGCTGGGCGGGCTTGTCGGCGCTCTTGAGTGTTGCCGTTGGCGTCCCAGCCGCCTTCGCATTGGTCCGTCATCGCTTTTTGGGGCGACTTCCGATCTACCTTCTTCTGATCTCGCCTCTTATCGTTCCGCATGTCGTCATGGCCGTCTCGCTCTTCTTTGCGCTTGCGGGATCTCCGTTGATCGGCTCTCCCCTGGCATTCGCACTCAGCTACACGATCATCGGAACGCCATACGCTGTCGTCGTGATGATTGCCGGCTTGAAGCGCTTCGATCGTAACCTCGAGCGGGCGGCATCGAGTCTTGGCGCAGGCCCGATAACCACCTTACGGACCGTGACTTTGCCTCTTCTGTTTCCAACACTCGCGAGCGCGGCGATATTCGCCTTCATCGTGGGCTTCGACGACGTGGTGTTTGGCCTTTTCCTGAGTGGGCCATCCGCGACCCCGCTGCCTATGCGAATGTGGGACAATATCCGCCTGGAGATCAGTCCGCAGATCGCGGTGATCGCTGTCTTGTTCCTGGCCGTGCTGGTTCTGCTTTGCTTATTGCGTCTCTTCGTCGGAGCAGCCCTTGAAGGACGCCGGACGCAGGTTTGAGCTTGACAATGAAGATGACGACTTTGAGACGCGTCGCATCGCATTGGCACACGGGTGATCTCGTTGGTGTCGCTGGGCAATAGTTTAAGAGCAGAAAGTTGTAACATGGTTCGCGATCTCACCTTCTCTGTCGACGAGTACAGGCGGCGATTGTTGTTGGTTCAGGCGCTGATGGCGGCTCGTCGCTTGGACTGCGTTATTCTCGATGAACCGGAGATGATGGCGTGGCTGTCGGGCTACACCGTCTCCGAGAACCTTTGGCGTACATGCGTCGTGCCGGCCTCGGGCGAGCCCTTCCTTCTGGTTCGCAAGCTCGATATACCGCCGGCGCGCCAGCGGAGCTGGATGGAAGATATCGTCGGCTTCGGCGACTGGGATGATCCGCTGGTCGCCCTGGTAGATGCCTTGCGCGAGCGGAGCATCACCCACAAGCACATCGGTGCCGACTTTCAATCGAACTCTTTCACCGTTCAGCGACACAATCGCCTTCGCGAGCTTCTCCCTGGCTCTGACATTCGCGATCTCGAACGCTCTGCATGGAGCCTCAGAGGACGAAAGTCGGCCGAGGAGATCGCCCACATGAAGCGCGCGGGCTCCCTTCTGGACAGCGCCCTGCAAGCGACCGTGAGGGAGATCGAACGTGGAAAGAGCCAGCGCGATGTCGCGGGGGCCGCTGCAAGCGCCTATTACAAACTAGGGTTTGACGATGGCTTCGTCGGTCCGCTGAATGTCGGATCGGGCTGGGACTCTCTACACGGATTTCTCGAAGAGCGACCTCTGGCGGACGGTGACATCGTTCACATCGAGCTCCTGCCTCGCCTGCGCTTCTATACTGTTCGCATCATGCGCTCTGTCATCGTGGGGCGAGCAACCGATGAGCAGAGGACGGCTGCGGAGACCCTAATCTCGCTACAGGACCAGCAAATTGCTGCGCTTCGGCCTGGTGCGGCAGCTGCCGACGTCGATCGCATCGTGCGGGAAGGGGTTGTGGCGGCGGGTTTGCGTGATTCCTACGACAATATTACCGGCTATACGCTAGGAGTGACGCCGCTCGTCTCTCAGCATACCAGTGATCTATATCGGTGCTTCACTCCCCACTCGGACTGGGTGATTGAGGAGGGCATGGTCTTCCACATGTATACCTCGGCCGCAGGTCTTGCGATGAGCGATTCCGTCGTCGTGACCAGGAGCGGAGGCGAACGACTGACCAAGACGCCACGCCAGATCTTCGAAACGGACGCAAGATGACAATCATTGCAGCGATGACCGCCGAGCATTCGGCTAGCATTCCTCTGTCCAGCAAGGATAAGCGGGGCGCGGTATCGGTCGACGCGATCACCAAGATGTTCGGTTCGGTGAAAGCAGTCGACGGCGTCTCGTTGTCGGTAGAGCCCGGCGAGTTCGTCGCCCTGCTCGGATCCAGTGGGTCCGGGAAGTCCACGCTCCTGATGATGGTCGCGGGCTTCGAGACTCCTTCTTCGGGCGATATCAAGCTTGATGGCGTCCGGATCAACGATGTTCCCGGACATCGCCGTGGTTTTGGAATGGTGTTCCAGAACTATGCACTCTTCCCGCATATGACCATCGCGGAGAACATTGCGTATCCTCTTCGTAGACGCGGTATGAGCGGGCGCGATGTCGAACGTGAGGTTACGAAGGCATTGAAGCTGGTCGCGCTCGACGGTTACGGTGCGCGGCTTCCAAGCCAGCTTTCGGGAGGGCAGCAGCAACGTGTCGCGCTGGCCCGTGCATTGGTGTTCCGTCCACCTCTTCTGTTGATGGACGAGCCGCTCGGGGCTCTCGATCGCAAGCTTCGGCAGCAGCTCCAGATGGAGATCAAGCTGATCCATAAGGAGGTAGGCAGCACCATTATCTTCGTCACTCACGATCAGGAAGAAGCCCTGTCAATGGCCGATCGCGTGGCCGTTCTTGAGCATGGCCGCCTGCAGCAGTTCGGATCTCCTCGTGAACTCTACGAGGAGCCGGCTACGGCTTTCGTCGCTGATTTCATCGGCGAGACGAATTTCTTGCCCGCCGAGCTACGCCGGTCTGGCGAGAATGTTGAAGTAGCAACGCCGGATCTCGGGCTGCGCGTTGACCTACGCAAGGAGCAGGTGCTCTCTCAGCAGGATCGAGGGCTGCTCGCGGTGCGCCCCGAATTTATCCGTTTGGAGATCGATGATGAGGGCAAAGCGACGGTGCTGGAGTCCGCGTACACCGGCACAAACCAGAGCGTTTTGGTGCAAGTGGGCGGGCTGAGGCTGACCGCGCGGATTCCGGTCAAGCCAGGACGGCCGCTATTCCAATCCGGTCAGCGGGTCCGCGTTGAGATCGAAGCTGTGCATACTCGCGTGTTTCCGGCCGCCCGTTGAGCTCCCTTTGGCGTAAGGAGTTGCCCTAGATGAGCCGGAACGCCGCAATCTCGCGCGCGAGAAGCCATCTCGATTCTGGAGACTTCGAGACCGTGCTTTCGCGGCTCGTCGCCGTTCGTTCCGAGAGTCAGAATCCGGAGCGAGCACTTCAGATAGTCGCGTATCTCGACGAACTCCGCTGCATGCTTGAAGAGCTCGGCTGCGATTGCCAGCATTTGACTGCTGCAGGCGCGGATTTTCTGTACGCACAGCGCAGAGAAGCGGGAGCGTTACTGACGGTGCTCGGATATGGGCACGGCGATGTGGTTCGAGGAATGGACGAATCGTGGGCCGCAGGAATATCGCCTTGGCGCCTCGCAAAGCTCGGTGATCGCTGGTATGGCCGTGGTGTCGCCGACAACAAAGGACAGCATACCATCAATATTGCCAGCCTCCGCGCTGTCCTCGAGACGAGGGGGCGGCTGGGGTTCAACCTGAAATACCTCATAGAAATGGGCGAAGAGGTCGATTCGCCTGGCCTCCGCGAACTATGCACGGCGCACAAGAACCTCCTCTGCGCCGATCTTTTCTTGGCGTCTGACGGACCCCGTCTATCCGAGCATCGACCTACTATATTCCTGGGCTCGCGCGGATGTGTCACATTCGACATCTCAATTGACGCGCGCGAGAGCGCATATCACTCGGGCAATTGGGGCGGTCTGCTTTCCGATCCTGCAATCCAGCTTGCGCATGCCCTGGCCACGATCGTCTCTCCGACCGGCCGCATCCTGATTCCAGAATGGCTTCCAGGTGGGCTGCCTGACTCCGTCCGGAGGGTGCTTGCCGATTGTGTCGTTGACGGGGGACTTGGCGGGCCTGATATCGATCCGGCTTGGGGCGAGCCGGGACTGACTCCGGCAGAGCAAGTGTATGGCTGGTGCTCGTTTGATGTTCTCGCCGTCACTTCCGGAAATCCGCAGGCGCCGGTCAACGCCATTCCCCCGAGTGCTTGGGCACGGTGTCAGCTCCGCTTCGTGGTTGGCGTTGATCACGAGGATATTTTACCGTCGCTTCGACGACACCTCGCGAAGTCCGGTCTCGACATGGTGCAGGTGACACTTAGCCCAGACGATGGCATTTTTCTTGCCACGCGCCTCGATCCTTCGGATCCCTGGGCTAGGTGGGCCCAAGCATCGATCGCTCGGACGACGCAGAAATCGCCGGCACTCTTGCCCAATTTTGCAGGATCGCTTCCGAACGACATCTTTGCCAACGTGCTGGATTTGCCCACGTTGTGGGTACCCCATGCCTATCCTGGATGCCGGCAACATGCAGCCAACGAGCACCTGCCGATCGGACTCGCGCGTGAAGCTCTGGAGATTATGGCGGGGCTATATTGGGATCTTGGTGAGCCAGATACCCTGCCTTCAGTTCGACGAGGATGAGCTGATCGGCTGCGCTTTGCTGGCGCCCGTGGGCCGGGCGATCGCTTTTCCGCGAAGGTTGCCGTTGCGCATTTTCGAAGTACCGCTTCCCGGCTGATACGCCAAGCTCCGTCAAGGCGGCGCCGAGCGCCATCTTTGAATTCGCACGCTGAAGGGGGCAAAGCACATGGCTGATGCATCGGATCGTCATAGCTTCGCCGGCAAGAGTTGCAACTGCTGCGAGCTTGGTCCTGCTCAGCCGAGCCTTAAAGCTGCCGTCTCGAACCGAGTCGAGCAGGCGCTGCTGCAGGGTCTGTTTCCGCAGCCGATGTTGCGGCGCGAATTGTTGCGAAAGCCCTCGCACTAGCATTCGTGATCGAGTTCAGCCTCGGGACTGTCATTGCTGCACGGAGAACAAAATCTCACGATAGGACTCACGAGGGTGACCCATTGCCCCCTTGACTGAAGAAAGGAGCCATCTCAGATGTCCTCAACTGAGATATCGGAGGTCGAAAGCAAGAGAAACGACGGCGGCGCGCTCGATGCGCTGATCGACTTTTATCGCTGCTTCAACGCGCGGGACCTCGATGGTCTCGCGGTAAATTGGGCGGAAGGCGATGTGCCGAGCATGGACAATCCTATTGGCGGAATTCGTCGCGGTTGGCCCTCCATCCGTGATGGCTGTGCCAAGCTGTTTGGAGGAGCCGCAGTCGTGAACGTGACGTTTTATGACTTTTCCTCGCAAGGTGGAAGCGACTGGCACCTCTTCGTGGGGCGTGAGAAGGGCGCCTGCAAGACACCGTCGACTACCATCGACCTGCGCTTCCGAACTACGCGCTGGTCACGAGGATGAACGGCGTCTGGAGGCAGCTCCATCATCACGGATCGATTGAGGATCCCGCTCTGCTCGCCGAATATCAGCGAGCGATCTTCGGCTCTCCTCTACAGAAGCCGGTGTGAGGCCTCAAGCCAGCCCATCCCATGCAGGCTGGTCTGCCCAATCTGTGAATCGCTGACTTCCGAACCCGCATCTCCGCACACCGCGCAGCGAGAGCGTTGGGTCGCTCGCGCGGATAAGCCAGTCTCCGAGTTCAATTTGCGCGACGCGCAAGTAGAAGCGTAACTCCCAGGCTAACCATCACGGCGCCCGACGCCCGTCGCGTCTTGGCAAGGAATGACGGTCGCTTTGCAAACCCGGCTCTCGCCTTCGCAGCCCAATAGGTCACGATTAAGTCGACGCTTGTGTTCAGTACAACCGAGATGAGCCCAAACACGATGAACTGCGCGGCGACGTACGCGGTTGGGTCGACGAATTGTGGGATGAAGGCGAGAAAGAATGCGGTCGTCTTCGGGTTGAACGCCTCGACCACGATGCCTTCGCGAAAGGCGCGATGCGCCCCCGTCGTTTGAACCCCTGTTGGTTCGAGGACTCGGGCTTCGCGCCATGTCTTGATCCCGAGCCAGATGAGATACAGGGCTCCCGCGATCTTCAGAAAAGTGAACGCCTCCGCGCTTGCCATGACGAGCGTAGATATTCCGACGGCGCCGCCGAAAATGTGCACAAGCCCGCCGAGTCCGAGGCCAAGGCTCGATGCCAATCCTTCGGTGCGCCCGCCGGCAAGCGTTCGCGCCACGATGTAGAAGATGCCTGGCCCCGGCGTGATTGCGACAACGACGGCCGCTGCCAAGAACAAAAGGAGGGTCTGAAAGCCAGGCATCATTTACCCGTGATCGTGTTAATTTGGGAACTCTCGCCTCAGCCCTGAACCGGAATGAGCAGTCCCGCTTCTCGATCCCTCGGCTCCTCGCTTGCCGCAAGCCCGGCGGCGACGCGGGTGCGGTCAGCTTCGGGACGGTTCTGGCTCATCTTGCGCTTGCCTTCGAACCTGGTGACGGGAATGCGCACCCCAACGATCCCGCGCAACTGTGCTGCGATGTAATCGGCGGGAGCTTCGTCAACGGTCCAAGGCGTCGCGCGCGGCCTCTCGTGAATGTTCGTAAGGCGTGTGACAACCTCCAGCAAGCGTTCGGGATCATGGAAGAAATCAACCGGGCCATGGGCGTGGACAGCGATGTAGTTCCATGTCGGCACCACCTTCCCGGTTTCTTGCTTGGTGGCGTACCAGGAGGGCGTCACATAGGCTTCTGGACCCATGAAGATTGCGAGGGCTTCGCCGATCGGGGAGGCCTTCCATTGTGGATTGGCCTTTGCCACGTGCCCATACAACACGCCGCGCTCGCCTTCGGTCTCATCGAGGAACAGCGGCAGGGGCGTCGCAATTGGACCGTCTGCCGTGGCGGTGACCAAATTGGCCAGCCGAGCAGAGCGGATCGTCGCTCGGATATTGTCCAGGTCATCGTCCCTGAAGGCGGGGGGCACATACATAGTGTTTCTCCATTCTGCGCCTGAGATAACGCCCGCCTGGTATGGATGAAACTGCCAGTTACTGAAAATTGTGGTAGTCCAGTTAGCCGCGCCGCTATCGGCGTTAACGAAGCTGCTCCACCGCTTGAGCCAGCAGTTGACAGCCACGCTCGATCTGGCGGGGCTGCAGGGCGGCATAACCCATGACCAGCCCAGCAAGATCCGGCCGGCGCCCACCACCGGCATGACGTCGATCGAAGAGCGGAGAGACGGGGTAGATACCTACGCCCCTCGTACGCGCAGCCTCGATCAATATTGCTTCGGACGCCTGGGGCAGATCGCAAAACCAGACTACGACATGCAAGCCGGCTGCGGCGCCGTCGATCTGGATGCGATCGCCAAATCTGCGGCGTAAGGCATCGAGCAGCATTTTCCGACGCTCGCCATTGCGCCTTCGGATGCGATTGACATGGCTGTCGTAGGTCCCGGTCTCGAGCATCGTGGCAAGCGCCTCCTGCTCAAACAACGGCGTGTGCCGGTCGATGCCCTGCTTGGCGGCAGAGAAGATGGACTGTAGTTCGGGCGGCACAACCAGGTAGCCGATCCTCAGCGTGGGCGAGAGCGTCTTCGAAACGGTACCAAGATAGATGACGTTCTCGCTATCTTCGAGGGTGTGCAGCGGGGGAATGGGCTTGGTGTCATAGCGGTACTCGCTGTCGTAGTCATCTTCGATCACGTAAGCGTTGAATTTCTTTGCCCAGTTGAGTAACTGCTGCCGGCGCCCTATTGGCATGACGCTCCCCAACGGAAATTGATGCGACGGCGTCACGTAGGCAACGCGTGCTTCCGTCTTTGTGAGCCGCTCTGTGAGCAATCCGTCCTTATCGACCGGAATTGGCACAGCGGTAGCCCCCGTGGCCGAGAAGGCGTGCTTTGCCATCAAGTAGCCGGGATCTTCCATGACGAACCGATCGCCGGGGTCTAGCAGTAGACGCGCGCACAGATCGAGCCCCTGTTGCGAACCATTCACGACAATGATCTGATCGCTGTCGCATCGGACAGCCCTCGAGCGCCAGAGATAGCCCTGGAGCGCGGCGCGTAACCGCCGACATCCGCACGGATCGTTGTAGGCCAATCTTTCGGGCCGCTGCGTAATCGCGGCAACCACGGCCTTTTTCCACGCGAGCACGGGGAAATCCGACGGAGAGAGGTCGCCATACCGAAAGTTTGCCACGAGGTCGCGAACTCGCTCCTCCGGCCGCGGCGCTGTCTGCCTCACACGCTCGCCATACATCGACAGCCGCACCCTCTGCGAGGACGGCCGGGACTTCGTCCCGGTGTGCTCCATTTCAGCAACAGCTCTTGCAACGCGCGGGCGGGCGCCATGACGGATATTGATGAAACCCTCGGCCGCGAGTTGTTCGTAGGCGACTGTCACGGTGCTGCGAGATACGCCGAGCTCGCCGGCAAGCCCGCGAGACGACGGCAGCAGGCCATCGGCGCCATAAACGTGCCCCAGGATCTGGCCCTTGAGGGCGTCGTAGATTTGACGTGCTCCTACGCTCCCAGTGCCCTTTGGCGTGGACGTCTTCATCTGGCCATTCAAAGTGAGTTAGTGTTGCTTCGCAGTTGGGCTAGTCTGTAGGCTTTCTTGCTGAATGCCAACTAACTTTGCCCAAGTCGGAGAATGGAGCAAAGAAACCTCAATAGGAGGCTTCTTGTCGAGAGCCGCATGCTTGAGAATCGAACGTTGTCGCTTGCAGCCGCGGCATTGCTGCGATGGCGACTTGCGGACCATTATGGCCCCGAACTTGCGTTTCCTTTCGGTACTTCCGCGAGTACCGATGTTCTTGCCCAATCCGAGGTTCGCACGAAGTTGAACTCGCTTGAGAACTCGCGAGTGACCCACGCGAACGACGGATAATACGTTGGTTTGATTGGTGTGAGAAACGCGGATCGGGAGCAACTGAGTTCAGCGGCCGCGGCGTTGAAAACTTAAACCTAACTATCTCCCCAAAGTCCTGTCATGGACGCGAAGGGCGAGAATTCCACGCCCGGATCGGACCGAATGGACGCGGTTTCCGCCAAATATCCATCTCCGATATGTAATCGCCAGGCCCTTTGGGCGCCTGAATAGCCAGCTATCCGCGGATCGTTCCAAAGAGTTTCAACGCGGCCGCGAATGTGTACCAGATCACCGGTCGAAAAATCGATGAAGAGCAACGCTGCATATGGATGGACTGCAAAGTTGTCCAACGTGTTGAAATACAGGTTACCGGAGATGTCAGGCACAGTTATCTCGTGATCGCTGGCAACGACGAATCCGGGGCGTCCGCCACGATGGGATATATCGCAGTCATAGGTGACGGGCACTCCGTCCTGTGCCGGAGTGCAGGACGCCACAAAGAAAGTTTCCGCGTTCTGAATAACATGCTTCACCCGATCGTTGAGCTGTTTGAATTCAAATCTCGGCTTCTGGCCTGACCCGAGGCCATCCACGGTTATGCCTTTGCGGATCTCGATGTATTTGGCACAATTGCGGAAGCTTTGATGCACGATAAGCTCAAAGCCGTCGGCATCGACACTCACAGTTCGTCCGTTGAGCCTGTTTCGCCGTCGATTGGTCAGGTCTAGACCTAGCAGCCCCAAATTCGCACCAGCCACCAGATTCTCGTTCAAGGGGTTGTCCGCAGATCGGCCAGCCCTTACCAGCAGGCGCGTCGGATCTGGCGACGATATGAACCCTCGCGGCCCAGTCAGGACCGATGCACTTGGCCGCCCGTCCTTGTCGGCTGACCCGACAAAGACATAAGTCAGGTTGGTGAAGAAATCCCGATGCTGTACCGGCATCTCCTTTCGAATTGCCACCTTTGCATGCTTGCGGATGTTGTCATCCACACCAGCCCGCCGCTGGACTTCTAGTTCACCCGAGTGAAACGGAGACGAAGCGCGTTCCGGCACCATGATGCACTCTCTAGGAGCCTGCTATCGGGGCGCTGGCGGCATTGACTCGAACTTCGGCAAAGCCTCGATACGCTCAAGCCATCGAACGATGTTCTGATGGGACTTCAACGAGACGCCGCCTTCCGGTGCGGCGCGCGTATAACTGTAGCATGCGATGTCAGCCACAGTGGGCAGGCCGGTCTCCACGAACTTCCGTTCTGCGAGATGCTCGTCCATCACCTTGAAAAGCCGATCCGCCAGCTCGATGGACCGCTCACGATCTACCGATCGTCCAAACACGGTGCCAAGACGAGCGGTAGCTAGGCCAAACGCGAGCGCGGGCCGGCAGCGACGGAGAGCTTACGCGTCTCAAGGAAACCCAGACCGAAACTCGCGAGAGCGAGTTCGATCTAAGGTCGCGACGTTGCAAGATTGAACACTACCATACGCGCGTGAATATATCCGCGCCCTTCAACTTGCTAGGCTTGCCGTTCTTATCAACGTAGAACAGCGTCCATGACGTTGGCATCTGAGGCCCGTTAACTTTTCCAACCCACTGGGTGAAAGAATTGCACTGGGCAAAAGTAACAACAAAATATAGTCCGGTTGGACGAACGGCTCCCGATGCAGGATAAGGGATACCCTGGCAAGCAAACCCTTGAGCATGGTTTGTGAAAGTCCCTTGTATTGACCCGCTATTAACGGACCAAACAAACAGTTCTGAACCCCGTTCATTCTTCCAGTATGAGGGAGCAGGAAGCCCTTGCGCCCTGGCTTCGGCGCAAAGCAAGCAAAACTGAGCGATCAACAAAAATCCCAGAAGTCTCTTCATATTGAAGCCCCAAGAGAGTTCGCTTAAAAGTAGCAACTTAGATAACTAATTTGGTATAACTTGAGGTGACGTTCGCTGCTCTTTTCTCGCATTCGACAACGGAATGCGGCGCATATTCACGAAATCGGGCTGGATCGCGGCGAAGTCAGCGTCCCTCGATCCCAGCGGCCTTGCTTCCCTGCGTCGGTTCGCCTGGGCGGCCGAGCTCGAGCCGATGCTCGGTTATTTTGGTGAGGCGCGCTTCCTACGACGGGGCGGGTCCTACTTCTTGATCTGCACCCGTTTTGCGGACCCGCCGAAGACAATGGATGCATCGGCGACGTGCGGGCTACGATGCTCTCACCCAGATCGTCGATTGATGGTGCCGAATGTAAAAGGGCGCTTCACCTGCAGCTGCGCGACGAGGTTCTGATCTCGCTACTTCGCAACGCCATTGCTGACGCGGTGATAGCGAGATTGCGGTCAGCACCCGTGCTTCACGGCAGCTCTTGACGGTTGCCCGTTATCACGTCAACGAGAAAGACCGATGAATGGGAGTGGCAAGCTTAGGATGATGGATGTGATTGATCAAGCGAGCGCCTCGGAGTTGCCACCCGTCTTACACAAATCCCCACGACGTTTTTCCTGGATTCTCGCGATCGTGGTCATCTCCTTTGGTCTGTGCGCCGGGGCAGCCTACTATTGGACTAACATCGAGGCAGTTTTCGCGACATCGTCGGTGCGTGAAGCTGCCTCAACACCAGGCTTGCCACCTGAAGATAGGGAAGCTCTCTCGGAGATTCGATCAGGGCAACAAAGGACGAGAGATGAACTTGCAGAGCTCAATCGCAACATCGGTGCGCAACAAGCCGATTTGAAACGGATGGCGGACCAGATCGAGGCGCTCACCGCGAAGATCGAATCTTTGCAGAATATACCCGCGCCTGCCTCTGTGCTGTCGGCTCCTTCTCCGCCGGCCGCCCATCCCGCTTTGAGGCTAGCGAAGAGAGTGGTTCAACCATCTAAACCAGAAGGGCCAATCTCGGTCGGGGGCGCGCCACTGATTCCTGAGCCCGGCTCCGACCAGCGTTGATCCAGAATACGGCTCTGGCGTGGACTGATTTCGTGGTCATAGCGCTCCTGACATTGCGAGCCCTTGGCCATGGCTCGGTTGATGGCTCTGTGCGTCTAAAATGAGTGCCTGCGCATTCGGTCTCGCTCCATCCCCCCCGAGACTCTAACTGCCGCTGGATGAAAGTTCAGTGGCAGGTCACTCCTTCGTCAGGCTAATCGCTGTCGCTCGGGGATGCTGCTCATGCACCCTTGAAGCAAGACTCAACTTTCAGGAAAAGTGGGGACTACGCTAGGCCAATGCCACGGCTATCCTTCGAGTGCCCGGTGCCGATGTCCAATTGTTCACCGCATGCGCCCAAGTTAGGTTGTTCAGAATAACAAGGTCCCCTGGTTTTAGCTTGAGAATAATCTCGTCACAAAAAAGTTTCTCGTAATCGGCGCCTGAACACCAGCTCCGTCCTGCATTAACGGGGTCCAGTTGGTGCAACTCAAATCCGTCCGGCGGGAACTTGAGAAGTTCGCGCTCCTGCAACATCCGAACGAAAAAGTGAAGACAGCTTTGGTCAACACTACCAATGTTATCCCAAAGGACATTCACGTCCCGCCCTAGGAGAAGGGAAAAGCTTCTTTTCGGCCTTGCCATAACAATCGCCAGCAAAAGGCCCGGGATCTCGGATTTCACCTGGGCTACTATTTGGTCATCTGGTTCCAAATAGTCATCCGGCGAGCTCAGACGATAAAGTGCTTTTACACGAGTGATCATGCCGCGAGACAATGGTTTTGATCCAGGTAATATTTTTGTCGTTTTTTCTCGTAAAAGTCCCCATGCCTCACTTGTGTCGTCGATGTTCAATAGGATTGTTTCTCCTCCGTCTTTACTATTCTCGAAACAATAAAAGCACGACAACTGCATATTAGATATTCTATCTCCTTCGGAATGCGGGGTGACAAACTGATAATCATCTCGGGAATTAACGCTCATGAAGTAGTTGTTGATCCGCCGTCGGTGACCAAGAAAATCGGAAAAGCCGGCCTCCAGCTCTAGCTTTTTTTGCAATCCCAGTTCACCGGCAATTTGATGTACGAGGCCGTCCGCCCCGCTCGGTGAGACTTTACGAATCAAAATGACACAGTCTCGTCTGAGTGCCTCGATCACGGCAGTCACATCCAAGCCGCTGCACCCAAGGGTCAACAGCATGCGCCGATGTGAGAGATCAGGAGTCAGTTGTGGTTGCGACATTCGCCGTGGACCCGTTCTTCGTCGCTTTCGTCGCCTCACGAGCAAGGGCCGTGCCACAGACGTCAGCGGGCATTAGGCGAAAACGCCGAGCCCCGGCCAATCTGCGAAAACGCGATGCGTGGCGAACTTTGCAACATGAGCGGAATCCCTGCCGCAGGACCCTCTCTCACTCGACGAGCAGACCACCTGGAGAAAGCAGCGGCGAGCATTTCGGCTCGCAAAGGCAATTCGGGCAAGGCGCGGGCGCCCGATCTTGAGTGGTCGTCGCTGTTGACGGCGCGTGCCGTTGTGTTGAGCTCTGTTCGTTCGAGGCGTTAATGTCCCAAGCCCGACGGCATGACGGCAAAATTCTGGCAGCCCGGCGAGAAGCGTTGTTTTCTTCAGAATGAGCTCGCAGAAGGTCATTGGCGCGTCTGTTACTTAAGGTGAGCGCCAAGGAGGTTCTGCTGTACGCGCGGTGATGACGGCGGCTGTTGCAGAGCTTCCGACGACTTTGCGGACGCCCATGCGGTGATCGTCGCAAATGACGTCCGTATTGTTGTGCTGAGCTGTGTCTGGTTCAGGACGTCGATGTCCCAAGTCCGACGGCGGCATTCCGAGCGAGGCGCGCGTTGTTTCTTCAGGAAACGCTCGCAGTACGTCATTGGTATGCCGATTGCTTGAAATGCGGGGTGATCCGTTACGGCCTTCATCGTAACCCCTGTCTAAGAGTTCAGATGAAACTTGCTACACCGGTTGGCTCTTGCATCTTTGTTGGTGGTGGTACGCTAGCTATTAGATGTGCTCAGCTAGTGATGGAGATGGGCCACGTGATCCGGGCGGCGCTGTGTGCCGACGCCATATTCCGCGATTGGGCCGCTCTCGCCGATATCTTGTGTGTGACGAGCATTGAAGAGCTATCTGCGCTGCTCAACGCCGAGCCAGTCGAGTGGATATTTTCCGTTGCCAATCCGTTCATATTGCCAGCAGATGTGTTTGGGAAAGCGCGTAGAGGCGCTTTCAGTTACCACGACGCTCCCTTGCCGCGATATGCCGGAACTCATGCGACGTCTTGGGCGCTTCTTGCCCGAGAGACCGAACATGGCATCACGTGGCATCGTATCGATCACGGTGTTGATACTGGTGAGCTGGTCGTCCAACGCCAAGTGTTGATTGCGACGAGCGATACTGCGCTGACGCTGAATCTCAAATGTTATGAGGCTGCTATCGATGGCTTCCGCGAGCTTCTAACTGGCTTGACAAATGGAGAGCTTAGTGCTCGTCCGCAAGCGCTAGCGGACCGAAGCGTTTTCCCGAAAGGTCGACGCCCAGATGCTGCGGGCTGTCTGCGATGGGATCGATCCGCACAAGATCTGGAAGCGATGACGCGCGCCTTAGACTTTGGCCCGTATCATACCAATTCATTGGGGTTGTCCAAGGCTCTCGTAGGCGATGACGTTGTCGTCGTCAGGCGCTTGGAGGTGACGGCTCGGCGCTCGGGCTTTGCTGCGGGGTCTTTAGTTGAGATCCACCCCAGCCACTGGCGTGTGGCGACAGGGACAGAGGATGTTGATGTTTGGCTTAGCAGCTTGGATGGTAAGGCTCTGGATGCGCGGGCACTCGCGAGGCGTTCTGATTCCCATGTAGGCGACCGCCTCCCGATTCTGAGCGATGACGAGGCGCGGAGCATAACGGTTGCGCATGAAATGTTAGCGCCTCGTGAGAGTTTTTGGCGACGGCGGCTTGAACAGTTCAAGACATCCCAGCTTTCCTTTTTATTGTCTTCAGTAGCTTTGGCTGCACCTCAATGGCAGTTGAGTTCATGGCGAATTCCAGACGCTTTGGCTGAGCTGTCTCCCAGTAATCGCACGGAATTCTTGCTAACGGCTTGGCTGATCTACCTAGCCCGCACCACGGGAGAATTAGAGCTTCAATTGGGATGGACTCCCGCATCGAGTGGATCGCGAGCGGGCTTGAAAGCGCTCGAGGTGCTTGTCGCTTCTGTTGTGCCGATGGCAATTACCATCGATCTCGACAATGATTTTGCAGAGGCGCGCACGGTGGTGGCGGCCGAATTCGCTCAGCTGAAGGAGCAGGATAGCTTCGCGCGAGATCTTATCGCGCGCTGCCCAACGTTGCTCGGTATGGAGGCGTTACGATCGCGCCGGCCCTGGCCCGTTGGCGTTATGCTTACTGTAAGTGGCGAGTCTGCCACTGGTGACCTAGCTTCGAGCCCGACTTCTGAGGCAGCCCTGCCCGGTGAGGCGTTAACATTTGAGGTTTGCGCTCTAGATGGGAGCTTTCGATGGCACTTTGATGCAAGTCGCTTGGAGCCCAAGCATATCGACCGTATGACCCAGCATTTGCAAAATTTGCTATGTGCTGTGAAGGCAGATCCGCGGCAGCCGGTGGGGCAGATTGAACTCTTGTCATTCGCTGAGCGCGCGTACCTGCTGGAGGAGCTGAACCGGACGGCATCGGCCTATCCGTCGGACGTGTGCATCCACGAGCTGTTCGAGGCACAGGTTCGCCGTGCGCCGGACGCAGTGGCGGTGGTCCATGAGGAGGAGCGGCTAAGTTATGGCGAGCTGAATGCGCGGGCCAACCGCCTGGCGCATCATCTGATCGGGCTCGGGGTCAGGCCGGACCAACCGGTGGCGATCTGCGTTGCGCGCGACGTGGCGATGGTGGTCGGGCTTTTAGCGATCCTCAAGGCGGGCGCGGCGTACCTGCCGCTGGACCCGGCCTATCCACCGGCGCGGCTGCGGCAGGTTCTCGACGATGCGGCGCCGCGGCTCCTGCTGGCCGATGCGGCCGGCCGATCCGCGCTGGGCGCCGATGCGCTGGCCGATGTGAGCGTGGTGGATCTGGAGACGGCCATGCCGGCGTGGGCAAATCTGCCGGCGTCGGATCCGGACCCGCGTGCGCTTGGCCTCACCTCACGCCATCTCGCCTATGTGATCTATACCTCCGGATCAACAGGCACGCCCAAGGGGGTCATGGTCGAGCATCGCGGAGTGGTGCGTCTGGTGGCGGAGAACGATTTCGTCGAGATCTCGCCGCAGGACGTTTTTCTCAACGCTTCCTCGCCGACATTCGATGCGACCACGTTCGAAGTCTGGGGAGCCTTGGCGAACGGCGCCAGTGTTGTGCTCTATCCTGAACGCTATCTCTCGACGGCAACGCTGGCCCGGATCATCCAAGACCAAGGCATCACTATTGCTTGGATGACTGCGCGGTTGTTCGACGTCTATGTCGGGGAGGGGCGGAGCACCAGTGGGCTGCAGCAACTGCTGGTCGGGGGCGAAGAGGTCTCAGCCAGTTCCATCAGAGCATGTCAGAAGCGACATCCGACGCTGCGAATCTCAAATGGCTACGGCCCGACCGAGAACACCACCTTCAGTCTCTGCTACCCGGTGCCTGCTGGCTTCGATGGCCAGCAACGGGTGCCACTGGGACGACCAATCCGGAATTCGGTGGTC
>NZ_PSRT01000074.1 GCF_004212635.1 Bradyrhizobium genosp. SA-3
GCCGGGTCCGCGCATGTAGTGAAGCTCGGGGCGGTAGGGGTCGCCGGCGATCCTCATCAGTATGTGCCATTTGCTGGCGACGAAGCTCAGGGGGTGGCGGAGCAGGGTCAAGGGAGCGAGCAGCATGGCATCACCTCAATGCGGCTTGCCGAGCATGGCGGTGAAGGGGAGATCGAAAATCTCCTCGCCGTCGTCGTCGCTGACATGGATCACCCAGTCACGCCAATCCTCGTTGCTCGGCGTCAGGATCATCGATCGCATGATCTGGGCGGCGCGGTCGCGGGCCTCGGTGAGATTGGAGACGGCGGCGCCGTAGTGATCGATCAGCGTGCCCTCGGCATTGGAGCAGTGAAAATAGACCTGGACCATATACGCCTCCTGTGAGGAGCGATTGGGATGGCAAACCGATACCACCCGAGGCATTCGCGAAACATTCGGGTCGAACCCGGTAAGGGAATTTACGGAGATTGGTCGCCTCCGAGGTCGTTACAGGTTTAATCACAGGCGGGTGATGATCAGCTGGACCGCGCTTGGGCGGCATGGAACAAGTTTCGCCGGAAATCCGGGGAAGCTGCCGTGAATCACCTCATATTCTGGCGTGAACGTCGACGCCTGTGCTTGTTTGTGGCTGTTGTTACTGGGGCGCTGCTCGGTGTTGCCCCGGGAGCGTCCTCCGACCCGGTAAGGAAGAGCGGCTATACGATCGGCACGGACGTCTGCGGCAGCGGCGATCTCGCCTTTCCCAAAATCCAGATCGACATGAAGGCAGGCTTTTGCGCCGGCCTCGTCGCCAGCGAGGACGACCGCCTGAAATTCCCGCGCTCGATCATCCAGGTGCCGGGCCGTGACCTGTTCGTGGTGGCCGATATGGGCGGCTGGGGCCACACCGACGGACGCCTGCTGCTGCTCGACCCGCGGGCGCCCCAAGGCCAGCGGTTGAGGGAATTGCTGACCGGCGTCGAGTATCCGTTCGGCCTGGTGATCGGTCCCGACAGGAAGCTCTATGCCTCAACCGCAGAGACGATCTTCCGGTTCGATCCGCTTGCGGACAATCCGCGCGGCACGGTCGAGACCATCATCCGTCGCATGCCCGGCCGGCGGATCAGTCTGCCCGACGGCACCAGGCTCGACGAAAGCGCGCATCCGCTCAAGCAGTTTGTCTTTGACAGGAACGGGCGGCTGTTCGTCAATATCGGCTCGCACAGCGACGACTGCGTCACGCCGGCACCGATCACCAAGCCTTGCGCGGCCGCCGAGGGCGCGTCCGCGATGGCATCGATCTGGCTATACACGCCGCCTGCGGGTGGCGTCTTCCCGGCGCTGAAGCCGAGCGATCCCGATCCGCCGCACACCGTCTATGCGCGGGGCTTGCGCAATTCGATGGCGCTGGCGCTGCATCCGAACTTTCCCGATGCCGGCTACGCCTTCCTGCAAGGCGAGAACGGCCGCGATCTGCCAGACATTTTCAAGCCGAACGAGGAGATCAACGCGATCGAGCAGGGCAGGCATTATGGCTGGCCCTATTGTTACGATGTGTCGACGCCGAGCCCGGAATTCAGGAGCGTGCTGCAGTCCGGGATTTATAAATCGCTCTGCACCGCCAATGCGCTCTACAAGCCGCCGCTCTCGCTGATGCCGCCGCATGGTGCGCCGCTCGCGATGCTCTATTATCACGGCACAAAATTTCCGGAGCTGGAGGGTAAGCTGCTGGTCGGTCTGCACGGCTATCGTCCGACCGGCAGCCGCGTCCTCATCCATGACGTCGACGACCACGGCTTCCCAAAGCCTGCCCCGGCGCCGGTGCACTATCACGTCAGCTGCGCGGCCGACCCGACCCGCAGCTTCCTGACCGATGCCGGCGAGGTGGCCGCCGCGCCGTTCGAGGAGCTGATTTCAGGCTGGCACCGCGTCAACGGCGCGCGACCGCAAGGCGCCCCGGTCGGCATGACGGTGGCGGAAGACGGCGCGATCTGGCTGGTCGAAGACAAGAACAAGACCGTGATCCGCATCGATCGCGCCACAGGCGATGCGCCGGCGCCGCTACCCTGTGACATCCGCAGCCAGGCGATGATCGACCAACTCGCGGCCTTCGTCGCCAGGGACGCGCAGAACAGCGCCCGGCTCACGTCGCTGCGCAAGGGCCTCGTCGAGAAGCATTGCGTCGGCTGCCATTCGGATTTCGGCTTGAAGCCGGGCCAATCGGATGCGGAAAAGGACGGAGCCGTGCTCCGCTTCATGCTGTCACAGGACGGCTGGATCTATCCGGGCGATCCCGACGCCGGCCAGCTGCGCACGCGGCTGCGCGGTCTCGGTGCGGAGAAGCTGATGCCGCCGGGCGGCGAGGGCCTGCCGAAGACCGAGCCGGGTTACACGCGACTGCTCGATATCGCGGACCTGCTCGTTGCGAAAATGGTTCCGGGCACGCGGATGCGGATCAAATCTGGCCCGCCGCAGCGCAAGTTCTTTGGCAAAACCAACAAGGAATGCGGCGAAATACCGGCCGCCAAGGTCGTGGTCGTGACACAAAAGAGCGTTGTAGACAAACCCGGCTTCAGCCGATTCTTCCGGCCGGCCGATCCCTATCTGAACGGCGAGTGCACCGACGACGATGGCTATTACATCCGGCAGGAATTTCTGGTGCCTGTGCAGTAGCATTTTGCTCGTCGCGACGCTGCCGGCCGCTGCCGAGACCAAGCTGTTCGAAAGCGCACAGGTGACGCCCACAGGCGAATACACCTTCGGCATCGAAGGGCCCGCCGCCGACCTCGACGGCAACCTCTTCGTGGTCAATTTCGGCAAGCAAGGCACCATCGGCAGGCTGCCAGCCGGCGGCGCGGCGTCGGAGCCTTTCACGGCGCTGCCCGAAGGCAGCGTCGGCAATGCCATCCGCTTCGATCGGAATGGCACCATGTTCATTGCCGACTACAAGAAGCACAACGTCTTCACGATTCCGAAGGGAGCGACGGAGCCGTCCCTCTGGTTTCACTCCGACGAGATGAACCAGCCCAACGACATCACGATCGCGCGCGACGGCACGATCTATGCGAGCGATCCGAACTGGAAGGGCCGGGAAGGCCACATCTGGCGCATCGCGAAGGCAGCGGACGGATCGGTGCAGGGCCAGATCATGGCGGCGCCGCGCGCGATGGGCACCACCAACGGCATCGATCTCAGTCCTGACGGCAAGACGCTCTATGTCGGCGAATCCAGCAGCGGCCAGATCTGGTCCTATGGCATCCGGGGCAACGACCTCGTCGACGCAAAGCTCGTCAAGTCGTTCCAGCCCGACACCATCGACGGCCTGCGCACCGATGTCACCGGTCGGCTGTATGTGGCGCGCATTCTCAAGGGCACGATCGCGTTGATGAAGCCCAACGGCGCGGTCGAGCGCGAGATCGCGCTGAGGGCCAAGGAGCCGACCAACCTCGCCTTCGGCGGTGGCGACGGCAAGACCGTCTTCGTCACGCAGCGCCAAGGCGGCTTCATCGAGGCCTTCCGCACCGACCAGCAGGGCCGCGAGCACTGTCTTCAGCGCGGGCGTTGCTGAGCTTCGCGGGCGATCTGCTTTCAGCGCAGGGCAGCGCGACAGGGGCGGCATTCTTCTTGCTTGCATCTGGCCGTCGCGGAGATCAAGACTCTGCGGCACATTAAAGAGCATGCGACCCACGGAGTGTGTGAGTGAAAGCCGTCCATACCGAGCTGCATCGCAGCCATGATCCGCAATTCTTCCTGGTTCGCGGTGTCGTCAAGCGCACCACCGAGCAGCCGGAGCGCGCCGACCGCCTGCTCAAGGGATTGAAGGACGGCAAGCATCAACTGGTCGAGCCGACGAAATTCGGGCAGGGCCCCCGCGCGCGCATCCACAGTCCGGAATATCTGTCGTTCCTGAGCGAAGCCTGGGATGCCTGGACTGCACTCGGCGATTCCGGCCCGGAGATGATCGGCAACATCCATCCGGTGCGCCACGCCGCGACCTATCCCACCCATATCGTCGGCAAGCTCGGCTGGCACACCGCCGACACCGCGGCGCCGATCGGGCCGGGCACGTGGGCGGCCGCCTGTGCCGCGACCGACGTTGCAGTCACCGCGGCGCAGATGGTGATGGACGGCGAGGATGCGACCTACGCGCTCTGCCGTCCGCCGGGCCATCACGCCTATCGCGACATGGCGGGCGGCTTCTGCTTCCTCAATAACAGCGCGATCGCAGCGGCGCATCTGCGGCAGAAGCACGAGCGTGTCGTCATTCTCGACGTCGACGTCCATCACGGCAACGGCACGCAGGGCATCTTCTACGCGCGACCGGACGTCTACACGATCTCGATCCATGCCGATCCGATTGCGTATTATCCGTTCGTGTGGGGCTATGCCCATGAGCGTGGCGAGGGTCCGGGCCTCGGCACCAATCTCAACATTCCCCTTGCCATCGGCACCGGCGATGACGGCTACATCCAGGCGCTGGACGTCGCGCGCAAGGCGATCGAGTCCTTTGCGCCCGGCGCGCTCGTCGTCGCGCTCGGTCTCGATGCCTCGGAACACGACCCGCTGAAGGGATTGGCCGTCACCACGCCGGGCTTCCGCCGCATCGGCCAGGCCATTGCGAAAATGGGCCTGCCGACCGTATTCGTGCAGGAGGGCGGCTATCTCTCGGATATTTTGGGCGCGAACCTGACCTCGGTGCTGGCAGGGTTCGAAGAGGCGCGGTGATCTCCGTCTTTTACCGCCTTTGCCCGCCGAAGCCTTGGCGAAGGCGGGGGGCAGAGGCCGGAAAACACGTCATTGCCTCGACAGACGAGAAGCCGCGGTGGCGTCATTCGGCCGCTTGCTGCAGCGGCCAGGCCCGACGGCTGATCGGCAGGCCGCCGTCCGCACGTGAGCCATCGGCGATCGCGAGGCGATGCGAGGGCGATGGCGAGCACAGCGAGAAGCGCCAGCCATGCGGATCGTCGGCGATATCGGGCTTGAAGCTGATCTCGATGGCCTCGCGTGACACCTGCATGGCGAATGCATCGAGCGGTAGATTGAGCCCAAAGCCCCTGGCCTTCAGGTAGGCCTCCTTGAGCGTCCAATAGTCGAAGAAGCGCTCGATCGCGGCGGGCTCGGGCAGTCCGCGCAAGGTTTCGACTTCCTCCGGGGCAAAGAAGCGAAGCGCGGTGGACAACGGCGCGATGCGCCGGGACACGGTTTCGACGTCGACGCCGACGGCCTCATGCCGCGAGACGACGCAGGCGACGCAGCCGTCGGCATGCGACAGGCTGAAATGCAGCGCGGTCGAGGTCTTGGGCGCTGCGACAAACGGCCGCCCATAGCGACCGGCCGCAAAGGACCAGTCGGAGGGGGCAACGTTGGAGGCGACCTGCGACAGCGCCATGCGCAGCATGGCATGCGCGAAAATATACTGCCGTCGATGCCGCTCGAACATGAAACGGTCGGCCCGGATCTGTTCGTCGACGGAGAGCAGGCGTCGACACGCATCGACGACGCCTGGCGTGTCGATGGTCTCGATCAGTCCGACAAACAGTTCAATTCCGTCGTCTGCCATCAATGAGGCCTTTGGCGTCAGGCGGGAGGGAATCCCCGGCGCGGGACGCAAGAATCAATTGAGCAGACCGCTTCTAGCGGTCCACTCTGGCGAATCCTTGTCGATTGCTGGCCGGTTTACAGACGCAAGCTTGTGCGAGACCCCAACTCGACAGGCGAGCGGTCGATTTTTAAACAATCGTGCGGCGTCCCCGGCCGACGCTTACTTTTTCTTCTTCCTGGATTTCTTCTTGGCCCCGCGCAGAGCCTTAAGGCTGTCGTCGACATCCTTCAGCGCGACCTTGAGCTTGTCTTTCTCGAAGTTGAGCAGCTCTCGCAGTGCCTTGCGGTCCTCCTCGCTGAGCGAGGTCTTCTTCGTAAATTTGATGAAACCCATAACATTTCCCCGGTTGAAAATAATCGTGCAAATCAAAGCCCGCGAACAATCTTGCGCGGTGGCGCCAAATAATCAAGATGCAACTGGATCATTCACAGCTTCGACGAGCCGGCGTTTTCCTCCGGCTTGAAATCAGGCTGCTCTGCGGTCGAGCAATTTGCCGAGAGGCGCGCTGGGCTCGGCGATCGCCGCCGCCAGCAACGCGACGAGATCCTCCATCCAGGCGCCGACCATGCGGCCGTCTAACAGCTCCCGCTTGTAATTGCATGAACCGGTGATTCCGGTCGGGCGTTCCTTGAGCATCAGTGACAGCCAGGTCTGGTCGATCGGCAGCACCGGCTGGCCCTCGCGAGCGATGTTGCCGATCGATTCTGTCGCGAGATCAGGCAGATCGAGCGGCTGGCGCAGCGGATTTTGCAATGTGAAATAGACCTGGAACAGCGAGGCCGGATCTACCCCCTCCCGCTCCAGATGGTCGGCCAGGATATTGAACGGCAGCTCCTGCCGGGCATGCGCGTCCAGTACGCTCTGGCGCACCCGCGCCAAGGCTTGCACGAACGACAGCTCCGGTGTGATTTTGGTGCGGACGATCACCGTGTTCTCGAACGGGCCGACGATTCGGTCAGTATCCGGCTGGGCGCGATTGGCCATGGCGGTGGCGACCACAATGTCGGTGCGCCCCGTTCGCGCCAGCAGCAGCGCCTTCAGGCCGGTGAGAAGGCACATGAATAGCGTACCGTTGTGCCGGCCGGCGAAAGCCGTGAGCCGGCCGATCAGCTCACGCTCGAGGCTCACCGGATGATGCCCGGTGGACGCACCCGGTCTTGATTCGTCATCGAAGAGCGGGGCCGCGCCGCGCAAATTCTCGGTCCAGTCGGCGAGCTGGCGGCGGGCCGCGCCGGTGCCGCACCACCAGCGCTGCCAGCGCGCGACGTCCGAAAAGGCTGGCGCTCGTTTCGGCAGCGGCATCGACGGATATCCGGCCAGTGCCGCATAACGGTTCGACAATTCCTCGAACAGCACGCCGATCGACCATCCGTCGACGATGGCGTGATGCAGCGTCAGCAGCAGCACGTAATCGTTGTCGTGGAGCCGCAACAACCGGGTGCGCATCAGCGGCGCGCGCGTGATGTCGATCGGGGTATAGGTTTCCTGCTCGATCAGGAGATCGATCTTCCTGAGTTCGAGCGCCCTGCGCCGCTTGTTGTTATGGGAATGACCGCCGCCGACAGTCTCGACGGTCAGGACTCGGCCGAGGGTGCCGGGTGCGCCGATGTGGCTGACGGGCTCCTCGCCGTTCCAGCTGAACGTGGTTCGAAGCGCTTCGTGCCGGCGAACGATATCGTCGATCGCCTGCGCCAGAGCGGCCCGATCGAGTGGGCCCTGGAGGCGGAAGGCAAAGGGCAGGTTGAACAGCGGCAGCCCCGGCAGGTTCTGTTCGATCCGCAGCATCTGATCCTGCGCGATCGAGAGAGTCGGAGGACCGCGGTCGGCCAGCCTCGTTTCAGTTTGCCTTATCCCGCTTGCGGCAGGCTTGCGCGGCTTCGCCGCTACGGCCGCGTCGACCTGCCGTGCCAGCTCTTCGATCGTCGGGGCCTCGAAGATGGTCTTGATCGGCAGCGACACGCCGAGCGCACGGGCGACGCGCGCCATCACCTGTCCCGCGAGCAGCGAATGGCCGCCGAGATCGAAGAAATTGTCGGTGACGCCGAGACTCTCGACCTTCAGCAGGTCGATCCAGATGTCGGAGAGCGCCTTTTCGGTGAAGCGCCGCGCCGGCACGGCCGCATCCGGTCCGGACACGTCCTGCTGCGCCGGCGCCAGCAGCGCCGACCGGTCGATCTTGCCATGGGCGTTGAGCGGCAACTGATCGAGGAACAGGAAGGCGGACGGGATGGCATGGCCTGGCAGCCTGCCTTTCAGGAATTCGCGCAGCTCGCTGGCGCTGCTCGTGCAGCCGGGCCTTGCGACGATATGAGCGACCAGCCTGACATCGCCGCTCGCCTCGCGACGCGGCTCGACGATGCCGGCGCGTACACTCGGATGCTCGGCAAGTACGTTCTCGATCTCCTTGAGCTCGATCCGGTAGCCTCGGATCTTGACCTGATGGTCGGCGCGGCCGAGGCATTCGATCGTGCCGTCAGCGCGGCGGCGGGCGAGGTCGCCGGTCCGGTAAAGCCGTGCGCCCGCCCGGCGCGAGAACGGATCGGGCAGGAAGCGCTGCCGGCTCTGAGCGGGATCGTTGATGTAGCCGCGGCCGACGCCGGCGCCGCCGATGCAGAGCTCGCCGGTCACGCCGGCTGGCAGCGTTTGGAGGTTTGCATCGAGCACATAGAGCTGGGTGTTCGGCAGCGGCGCGCCGACCGGAACGTTGCCGGTCGCGATCGCCGGCGCCTTGGTCAGGCGATGCAGGGAGACGTCGTCAGAACATTCCGACGCGCCATAGGCGTTGATCAGCGGCACTTTCGGGCAGCGAGCGAACCAGGTGCGGCAGAGATCGACCGGCAGCGGCTCTCCGGTCGAGATCAGCAGCCGCAATTTGGAGAAGGCGCGTTGGACCTGTGCCTCGTTCATCCGTTCGACGACGATCCGCAAGAGCGAGGGAACGATTTCGAGCACCGTGACGCCTTCCTGCTCGATCTCCTGCGCCAGCATGATCGGGTCCTGCACGGTCGCGTTGCCGCAGATATGCACGCGCGCGCCGACCATGGGCCCGGCGAGAAACTGCCAGACCGAGATGACGAAACTCTGCGGCGCGGTCTGCGCGATCACGTCCCTGGCCGTGAGCCCGAGCTCGGAGATGAGCGAGGCCAGATGGTTCGACAGGCCGCGCTGCTCGACCATGACACCCTTCGGCGTGCCGGAGGACCCGGAGGTATAGACGAGATAAGCGAGGCTCGCGGCGGCGCGCGGCGCGGCGTGGGCCGGCTTGGTCGTCCCTGGCGCTATCGCGTCTTCGAGTTCGGCCACATGGATGCGCTCGACCAGCGGATCGAGCAGCGTCTCGACCATCGCGGAGTGGGCCCGCCCAGTCAGCAGCACGCGGGCGCAGCTCGATCCGAGGATGGTCGCGAGCCGTACCGTTGGCTGGTCGGGATCGAGATTGAGGAAGGCCGCGCCCACGCGCTGCACCGCGATCATCGCGGCGAGCAGGTCGGGTCCGCGCTCCGCCAGCAAGGCGACCACGCTCTCGGCACCAACGCCTTCGCGGACCAGCCAGCGCGCGACCGCCTGGCTGCGGCGCGCAAGCTCGCGATAGCTCAGGGACGTGCGTCCGTCCGATACCGCAATAGCGTTCGGCGTCGTTTTGGCCTGACGATCGAAACGTTCGCTCAAATTGCCGCGCGTGGTGAAATTAGCCGGCACGCCCCGGCCTTTCGCTAGCAATTGCCGGCGTTCGGCCTCGGTCAGGAGCGGCAGGCGCGAGATGCGCTCCTCGGGATTAGCGATGGCCGCCTTGAGCAGGGTCTTGAACTGGGCCGCCATGCCGTCGATCGTCGCGGCGTCGAACAGATCGGTGGCGTATTCGAAGAAGCCGGTGAAACGGCCGTCGGCCTCGACCAGTTCGAGTGTGATGTCGAAGCGCGCCACCTTGGGATCGACTTCCAGCCGCCGCGTCGAGAGGTTCGGGAAGCGCGCCGCCTCGATCGAGGCGTTCTGGAGGATGAACATGATCCGGAACAGCGGATTGCCGTCGCTGCGGCGCGCGACCTGGAGCGCGCGCAACACCTCCTCGATTGGAAGATCCTGGTTGCGGTAGGCGTCCAACGTGACCTGCCGCACCCGCCGCAGCATCTCGCCGAAGCTCGGATCGCCGCTGAAATCGTTGCGCAGGACCAGAGTGTTGGCGAACAGCCCGATCAGGCGCTCGCTTTCGATCTGGTTGCGGTTGGCGATCAGCGATCCCGTCGCGACATCCTCATGCGAGGTTTGACGGAACAGCAGGCATTGGAACACGGCGAGCAGCGTCATGAAGGGCGTGACGCCCTGGTTCTGGCTCAGCGTCCGCAGGTCGGCCGACAGAGTTCTTGAGAATTCGAGATAGCGACGGGCGCCGTGGCCGCTCCAGATCTCCGGCCTCGGCCGGTCGGTTCGCAGTGGCAGCGTGGTGACGCCGTCGAGCTGGGTCCGCCAATAGTCGAGCTGTTCCTTTGCCGCGGGCGTCTGCGCCCAGCTCTGCTGCCACAGCGCAAAGTCGCGATATTGGAAGGCGGGTGACGGCAGCGCGGCGGCGCTCCTCGTGTGCGCGGCTGCATAATGGGCGGCAAGCTCCTGCCAGAACAGCCGTTGCGACCAGCCGTCGGTGACGAGGTGATGGACATTGACCACCAACGCGTGGCTCGTCTTGTCGAACGACAGCAGCGTCACCTTCACTGGCGGCTCGTGTGCCAGGTCGAACGGATGTTGTGCGAGCTTGAGCGCCTCGCGCCGGATCACTGCGATCCGCTTGTCCGCAAGGCAGGGCCTGAGCTTGATTCGTTCGAACCGCGGTGGCGATTGCAGCACAAGCTGCGCCGGCTCGCCCTGCCGTTCGATGAAGACCGAGCGCAGCGCCTCATGGCGCGCGTAGGTCGCCGCAAGGCCCGCCTGAAGGGCCGCGACGTCGACAGGGCCCTTGAGAAGCGCGACTTCGGCGACGTTGTAATTGTAGCGGGTCGGATCGAGCCGCGAGAGCAAATACATCCGCTGCTGCTGGAACGACAGCGCTGCGTCCGCGTCTATGGCCTTGCGCCATGCCGGCAGCGCCGCCTCGCGGTGGCTTGCGGCCGTCTCGAGCCGGGCCGCAAGAGCTGTGACCGTGGCACAGTCGAAAATGTCCTCGAAGGAGAAATCGACGTTGAAGCGTTCGCGCAGGCGCGAGCGCATCTGCGTCACCGCGAGCGAATCCGCGCCGAGCGCGAAGACGTCCTGATCGGCGCCGACCTGCGGTAGCTCCAATAGACCAGCCCAGATCGCGGCGAGCTGGGTCTCCAGCGCATTGCGCGGCAGCCCGGCCTCGTCGCCGCCGCCCACGGTTGCGATCAGCGCGGCCAGCGCATTGCGCTTGAGCTTGCCGCTGGCGCCTTTCGGCAGCGCGGCGACGCTGCGGATCAGGCTCGGCACCTTGTAGGCCGCGAGCCGCTTTCGCGCGAACTGGCGCAACTGGTCCGAGGTCGCCTCGGAATTCGGTCGCAGCACCACGACAGCCGCAACGTTCTCGCCGAGCTTCTCGTGCGGGACGGCGAACACGCCGGCTTCCAGCACCGCCGGATGGCTGAGCAGGACCTCCTCCACCTCCAGCGGCGAGATCTTCTGACCGCCGCGGTTGATGACGTCCTTGATGCGGCCGACGATGAAGAGATAGCCGTCGGCGTCGAGATAGCCGAGATCGCCGGTCCGGAACCAGTCGTTGCGGAACGCGGCCTCTGTCGCCACCTCGTCATTGTAGTAGCCGCGGCTCATGTTGGGGCCGCGCAGCATGATCTCGCCATGCGTGCCGCTCGCGACTGGGCGGCCCGTCTCGTCCATGATCGCGATTTCCGGGCCAGCGGCGCGGCCGACCGATCCGGCCTTGCGCAGCTCGAACGGGTTGGCCGCGATCTGCGAGGCCGCCTCGGTCATGCCGTAGGTCTCGAGCACGGGAACGCCGAACGTCGCTTCCAGTCCTTCGAGAATCGCCGGCGCCAGCGAGGCTGAGGCCGAGCGGATCACGCGCAGCGACGATGCCCGGACGCGGTCCGGATCAGCTTCCGCCGCCGTCAGCAGCGCGCGATGAATGGTCGGCACCGCCGTGTACCAGGTTGGCTGCAGCTCCCGCATCCAACTGAAGAAGGACGACGCGTCGAAACCCTCGGTGCAGATCACGCTGGAGCCTGCGGTCAGCGCCGTCAGCAGGCCGGAGATCAGACCATGGGCATGAAACAGCGGCAGGACGTTGAGCAGGCGATCGTGGGACGTGAGCGACAGCACGCGGCCGGCGTTGTGGGCGGACAGGCACACATTGCGATGCGTCAGCGGCACCATTTTCGGCCGCGCCGCCGTGCCCGACGTCAACAGGATGAACGCATCGCCGTCGCCGCGCGAGGTGCCGCTGGCATTTGCCGGCCTGATCGTCGGCCCGATGAACGCGCAGGCGCCGAGATCGTTGACCGGCCCCGGCACGAAATCGATGACCGCGATGTCGAGCGTCCTGGCGACGTCGCGGCTCGCCGAGTTCATGTCGGCCCGGGTCACGAGCGCCGACAGCTTCAGTTCGCTGAAGTAGCGCTGCAGCTCATCCGCGGTCAGATCGGGATTGATCGGGACGCAGGCACCGCTCGAGGCGACCGCGATCAATGCCAGCGCGCCGTCGGCGCCGCGCGGCAGTGCAACGGCGATGCGGTCTGCGGGACTGATGCCGAGCCCACGCAAGGTACGGACCAGTTGCTGAATCGATTCGCCCAGTGCGGCGTAGCTGAGGGCCGGCCGGCCCGGGGCGAGGAGGGCGGGTGCCGCCGGCATCTTCCGCGCATGGAAGTCGAGAAGGTCGCCGATATGGGCAAAGGACTTGGTTTCGGCGCCTACGGCTTCCGTTCCCTGTCCCGCTCCGGATGCAATGTCCGACAACGCCATTCCCTTTTGATCTGATTGAGCTATTCTTCCCAAGAGTTAGGGAACGCGTCCAGTCTGAGGTGAAGTTCGGGCCTCAAAATCTGTGGTTGAGGGGCCTAAAGCCCTTCGACGGAGTGATGGTCGGGCGGAAATCACCATGCTGGAGAATGAGCCGGGCACGGGAACGGAGGGCGGGCTGAAGCGCTGGCTCGAGGGCATCGGTCTCGGCCACTACACCGATCTCTTCGCGCAGCACCGTCTCGATCTCGACGTCATGGCGGACTTGACCGAATCGGATCTGGTCGAGCTCGGATTGCCGCTCGGCGATCGCAAGCGGCTTCAGCGAGCCATGTCGGCGCTGTTCCAGGCTGAAACGGCGGAGCCGTCGGCGGCAGTGGCGCCTCCGCTAGCGCGCGCGGAGGTCGGCGCGGAACGGCGTCAGCTCACCAGCATGTTCTGCGACATGGTGGATTCCACCTCGCTCTCGGTTCAGTTCGATCCGGAAGACGTGCGCGACATGATCGCGGGCTTCCGCGAAATCTGCGTCCGCGTGGTCAAGCATTACGAGGGCTTTGCCGCCCGCTTCGTCGGCGACGGTATCCTGGTCTATTTCGGCTATCCGACCGCTCATGAGGACGACGCCGAGCGCGCGGTGCGCGCCGGGCTCGAGATCGTGCAGGTGCTGTCGAGCGCGCACGCGATCGAGCCGCGCGGTGCGCTCAGCCACTCGCCCGCCGTCCGCATCGGGATCGCGACCGGTCTCGTCGTGGTCGGCGATCTCGTCGGGCAGGGCACCGAAGAGCGCGATTCTGCGGTCGGAGAAACCGTCAATCTCGCCGCGCGCCTGCAAGGTCTGGCGCCGCCCAACGGCGTCGTGATCTCCGCCTCGACCCAAGCGCTGCTGAAGGGGAAGTTCGACTACCGCAATCTCGGCGTCCATGACTTGAAGGGCATCCCCGAGAAGGCACAGGCCTGGCACGTGATGCGCGCCTCGCGGGTGGAGACCCGCTTCGCCGCCGCCATGGGCACGCGGCTGACGCCGCTCGTCAACCGCGAGGAGGAGATTGCGCTGCTGATGGGGCGCTGGCAGCAGGTCAAGGACGGCGACGGCCAGGTCGTCGTCAAGTTCGGCGAGCCCGGAATCGGCAAGTCGCGCATCATCCAGGAAATCTTCGAGCGGATATCCGGCGATCGCCATGGACAAGTCTCGCTCCAGTGCTCGCCTTACTACACCTCCACGGCGTTCCATCCGTTCGTCGAGCAGCTCAAATTCTCCCTCGGTCTCGACCGCGAGGATGCGTCCGCGCAGTCGCTGGCGAGTCTGGAAACCGCGATCGCCGCCGCGCATGGCGACATCGAGCAGGTCGCGCCGCTGTTTGCCGCGCTGCTGTCGATACCGACCGGCGACCGCTATCCGCGGCTCGACCTTTCGCCGCAGCAGCAGAAGGATGCGACCGTCGCGGCGCTGGTCAATCACTTCCTGGGCCTTGCGCGCGAGATGCCGCTGGTGATCGTGTTCGAGGACCTGCATTGGATCGACCCGACCTCGCGCGAGGTGATCGACCTCCTGGTCGACCGGGTGCAGAACCGGCCGATACTGGTCATCATCACCGCGCGATCCGAATTCCAGCCGAGCTGGAACGCGCATTCGCATGTCACGACCCTGGTGCTGAACCGTCTGAGCCGGCAGCTGCGCACGACGCTGGTCGAACGCGTCGCCGGGCGAGAGCTGCCCAAGGAAGTCGTCGAGGAGATCATCGTCAAGACCGACGGCGTGCCGCTGTTCCTGGAAGAGCTGACCAAGACGGTTCTGGAATCCAACCTCCTGACCGAGCGGCACGGGCGCTACGTGCTGTCGGGCCCGTGGCGGCAACTCGCGATCCCGGCGACCCTGACGGACTCGCTGATGGCGCGGCTGGACCGGATGGGACCGTTCAAGCGGATCGCACAGATCGGCGCCACGATCGGCCGCGAGTTTTCCTATGAGACGCTGCACGCGGTCGCCAACACGCCCGCCGAGCAGATCGAAGCCGCGCTCAATCATCTGGAGGAGGCGGGCCTGATCATGCGCCGCGGCCATCCGCCGGACGCGCTCTACTCCTTCAAGCACGTGATGATCCAGAACGCCGCGCATGCGAGCCTGCTGCACAGCGAGCGCCGCAAGCTGCATTCCCGGATCGCCCAGGTGCTCGCCGAGATGTATCCGGAGAAGACCGAGCGCGAGCCGGAGCTGCTCGCCCATCACCTGACCGAATCCGGGCAGAGCGAGGGCGCCGCCAGCTTCTGGCTCAAGGCCGGCAAGCGGGCGGCCAAGAGCGGCGCCAATCTGGAAGCGATCGGTCATTTGCGGCGCGGCTTGAGCGTCGTGCAGGCCAATGCGCGCATGCAGGGCGCCGACGAGATGGAGCTCGAGCTGCGGATCGCACTTGGCAACGCGCTGATCGCCGCCAAAGGCTATGCCGTGCAGGAGGTCGAGGAGAATTACATCCGCGCGCTCGAGCTCGGCCAGCAGCTCGACGACGACGAAAAGACCTTCGCCGCCACGCGCGGGCTGTGGGTGTGCCATTTCATCCGGGCCGATCTCACGCGCGCGCACGATCTCAGCGTCGAGTTGTTGAGATTCGCCAAGCGCGAGCGGCTGAACCAGCGGGCGCAGCCGTCGCAGCAGACCGGTTATCTGATCGAGGCGCACCGCGCGATCGCGATGACCATGCTCTATCGCGGCCGCTTTGCTGCTGCCCAGCATCACCTGCACCGCTGCATCAACCTCTACAGCCCCGATCTGCACTCCGATCTGATGGAGCGCCACGGCATCGATCCCGGCGTCGTCTCGCTCTCCTACCTCGGTTATCTGCTCTGGTTCCTCGGCCGTCCGGACGCGGCGCGCCAGCACAGCGAGCAGGCGATCGCGAACGCCGAGAAGATCCGCCATCCCTTCACGCTGGCCTTCGCGCTCGTGTTCGGCGCCTATCTCTGCCAGCATCTGCGCGACGTCGAGGGCACGCGTGACCACGCCAACCGCGCCATGATCATCGCCACCGAGCACAATTTCCTGCACTGGAAGCAGCAGGCGGCGATCCTTCGTGGCTGGGCGCTGGCTCAGCTCGGCGAAGCCGATGAAGGCCTCAGCCAGATGCGCTTCGGCCTCGACGAGTACGAGGCGATGGATTCCTGGCTCGCCGGCTGCTGGTTCCGCTGCCTGCTCGCGGAGGCCTATGCCAAGGTCGGGATGCGCGATGCCGCCTTGCGCGCGCTGGATGGCGCGCTCGCGACCGCAAGACGAACCGGCGATCACTCCTACCTCGCCGAAGTCTATCGCCTGCAAGGCGAGATCACGCTGTCGGACGGCGACCCGGCATCAGTGCGGGAGGCCGAGGATATGTTCGCCCTGTCGCTGGAGACCGCGCGCAAGCAGGGCGCATTGTCCTGGGAGCTTCGTACCGCCGTCAGCCTCGCGCGGTTGTCGCACCAGGCCGGCAGGCGCGAGCACGCAAGTCTCCTGCTCGTGCCCATCGTCGGCAAGTTCAGCGAAGGTTTCTACACGCCGGACCTGAAGCAGGCGATGCAGCTGGTCAACGAGCTCGGTGCGGACGCGCTCGTCCGCGAACAGGTCGACCCATGACATGAGCGATCTTGCCGCAGCGCGTGCGCGTTACGTGGAGACAATAGCAAAGCGCGAGCGGATTGTCTCAAAGCGACTGCTCGAAGCGCTCGCTACCGTCCCGCGCGAGGATTTTCTGCCAAGGGGACCCTGGCGCATCAAGAGCGCGGCGGCGCGCAGCTATCGGCTGACGGCGGACGCCGACCCCGTGCATATCTACGACAATGTGCTGGTCGCGATCGACGCGCGCCGCAAGCTCGATACTGGGCTGCCGAGCCTGTGGGCGCATTTCATCGACGTGATCGAGGTCGGGGAGAAGGACCGGGTGGTCCAGATCGGCTGTGGGCTCGGCTATTTTTCCGCGGTGCTGTCGAGGATCGTCGGCCCAAAGGGCAGGGTGCTTGCAATCGAATGCGACGAGCGGCTTGCAAAGCGCGCTACGGGTTACCTCCGCGCTTATCGCAATGTCGAGGTGGTCCATGGCGATGGATGTGAGAAGATCAGCGAGCCCGCCGACGTCATCATCGTCCACGCCGGCTTCTCGCACCCGCACCCACTCTGGCTCGAGCAGCTCCGTCCGCGCGGCCGCCTCCTGGTGCCGCTGACGCAGCGGGACCGCGAAGGTGCCGCCCTCAAGATCACGCGCACGGGCAGGGGTTTTGAGGCCGAGGCGGTGCAGCAGATCCGGATCTTTCCCGGCCAGGGCCGAGGTGTGTCCGCGCTCGACGACCGCGTCGCCGACTGGTGGCAGCGCGCCTCCGCACTGGCGCCGCTGCGCTTTCGCAAGCTCGAACAGGGACTGCCGGCGGATGGCTAACGCTTCGTTTCATTTTACCTTGATTGCGAATGGAAGTATCCAACGCGTCTTGACGCGGCTATGACTGCGGCTTGACTGCCATTCGAGCGCGCCCATGCATTCCGTTGCCCTGCTGACCGCCAGCTACGCCAAGGATATCGAGCGCTTTTCGCTGCTCAGCGAGAGCATCGACACCTGGCTCTCGGGATACACGCGGCATTATGTTCTCGTTAACGATGAGGACGTGCCGCTGTTCGAGCGGTTCGGTTCCGACAAGCGCGTCATCGTCCCGGCCTCGCGTTACCTGCCGAAATGGCTCTTCGCGCTGCCGCCGGCCCTCCAGTTCATCAGCAGCCGGCGCGTCTGGCTCTCGCTGCTCTCGTCACCGGTGCACGGCTGGCACATCCAGCAGATCCTGAAGATCGCCGGCGTCCTCAATGCGCCGGAGCAGCGCGTCTGCATCCTGGACTCGGACAATCTGTTCATCCGCGAATTCGACGTCGGCCAATACGCCGGCGGTGAGAAGACGCCGCTCTTCGTCACGCCGAACGCCATCGCTGCCGATGCGCCGCTGCACGGCCTCTGGCTGCGCACGGTCGATCAGCTCCTCGGCGTGAAGGACCGGTCCTTCCCCGCGGACGACTATGTCGGCAACGCGCTGGTGTGGGACCGGGACACCGCACGCGCGATGACCGGTGCCATCAAGGCGGCGACGGGGCTGAACTGGGTCCTGGCGCTGTGCCGCAAGAAGAAGTTTTCCGAGTACCTGCTCTATGGCCATTTCGTCGCGAGCTCGCCCGCGCATTTGGCCACTCACCAGGTCACGGAAGACAGCATCGCGGTCTCGCACTGGGACGACACGCGTCTCGACCGTCCGGCCATCGAAGCGATGATGCGCGCCGCCTCGCCCGAACAGGTCGCGCTCTGCATCCAGTCCTATTCGTCGACCTCGATCGACGACATCCGCGACGTGTTCCGCCTCAGCTCGCGCGACCGGCGCAGTCCGAGCCTGTCGCCCGACCACATGGGAGAGGTGGCCACATTCGAGGTACCGAAGGCGCGCTAGAGCATGATCCGGACCCGAAGGGCCGCGTTCGCGCAAAGTGTGCAGCGGTTTTCCGGAAAGATCATGCTCAACCAATAGCGCGCTCAAGCATCCTTCGTGAACTTGCTGATCACGTCCATGAACGGCTTCGGCTTGAACTCGCCGTCGAGCGGCAGGGGACGGTTCGGCTGCTTGTCCTTACGGGCGAAGGTGCCATTGATCCAGCTGTAGCGATCCGAGATGCCCCAAGTCAGGATCGAGCGCACCGGTCCGCTGGTTGAAATCGCCGTCAGCAGATCATCGACGCGCTTGGCGACGATGGCGTCGCGCTCCGCCGGGCTCCCCATCAGCTTCTGATCGTCGACGTCGAGCTCGGTGACGAGCACCTCGAGCCCCCAGGAGCGCAGCTCGGTGACGAATTCGGCGAGCCCGTGTGTGTCGATCTCGAGCTCGGCATGCAGATGCGATTGCAGTCCGACGGCGTGAAGCGGAACGCCCTGGTCGAGCAGGTCCATGATCAGGTTGCGGTACGCCGCGCGCTTGGCGATGAAGGAATCCTTGGCCGACTCGATGTCGTATTCGTTGATCGCGAGCTTGACGAAGGGGTCGGCCGCGGCGGCGGTACGGAAGGCCAGCGGAATCCAGCGCTCGCCGAGATGCTGTGTCCAGAAAGTGTTGCGCCGGTCTTTCGGACTGCGGGGATTGTCCGGGATCGGCTCATTGACGACGTCCCACGACGTCAGCTTGTCCTTGTAATAGGAAACGACGGTGCCGATGTGATCGACGAAGGCGCGCTCGACGCCCTTGCCGTCCTTGATCTGCTTGGTCCAGTCCGGGATGTCGTGATACCAGGCGAGCGCGTGGCCGCGCATCGTCAGATCGTTCGCCTGCGCGAAATCAAGGATCGCGTCGGCGCGCTCGAAGGCGAAGGTGTGCGCATCCGGCCGCAGCATCGGCCATTTCAGCTCGAGCACCGGCACCACCTGCGTGCAATAGGTGCTGATGGCGTCCCCGAGCCGCGGATCGGCTTGCAGGTCCCAGAGTGTCGCCGCGGCACCATAGCCCGGGCGGCGCTGGGCACGTTTCGAGACCGGCACGGCAGACGCAGATGTGCCCGTCGCGAGTGTCGCGGCGCTACCGAGCAGGAATTCGCGTCTGTCGAGCCTGGTCACGCGTGGTTCTGCATCGCAGCTTCGGCGATCTCGTAATAGTGGAGCGCGCCTTTCTCGAGCGTCAGATTGTCCAGCACATAGTCGCGCGGCGCGAAGTCGCCGGTGCTGACCTGCGACCAGAAGCCGTTCCAGCCGGAGGTGAAGCCGTCCGCATCGGTGAAGGTCATGCCACAGCGCGCGTCGAAATAGGGCACCGAGGATACGCCGCCCTCGAACCTCACTTTGTTCGGGTAATATTTCGGATCCTGCCACGGCCCGCCGCGATCCCAGGCAAAGACAGGGACGCCGCTCGACAGCGCCTGCTGGCAGGCGATGCCCTGGCTCTCGTGCTCGCAGAGGAAGACCATGCTGCGGCAACGCGCCAGCGCCGCCTTGTAATCGTCTTCCTTGTAATGGCCGTAACGGATCACTTCGACAGTGCGGCCGCTTGCTTCGAGATGCCTGCGGATCGGCTCGATCAGCTCCGCCTCGTACCGCCCGTAATCCCAGCGGACCTTGTCGTAGAGCAGCACGTCGACGCTCTTCTGCTCGGTTGGCGCTGGAGTCCACAAATCGGTCTCGATGCCGACGGGCCAGGCGCCGACATGGGGCCAGTGCGGACGGAACATGTCGGCGTACCAGGCGCATGGCACCAGCACGCGCTTTACGTCGAGGTCCTTCAGACTCTCCGGCGCATCGATCGGGTGGTCGTACATGGCGACGCCGAGCAGCAGCGGGTTCTCCCACTTGAACCAGTCGAGCACGAACGGCCGGCCGATGATGCAGGCCAGTTCTTCGGGATGCTTCTGGATGTAGCGATAGTCGTTGACGCGATAGCGGATGCCAAGCCGATCGAGGCCCGCGCACAGATTGAGGAGCACGCGCCGCTGGCCGCTGACGTAGGACTTGCCGAGCAGCAAGCGCCGCAGCAGCGGCCGGAGGTGGCGGTCACCGGGAAACCAGCGATCGTCCCGTTCCTCGAAGAAGAGGTTGAGGACCATCCTGTCGCCTCCAGTCATGCCTGGGGTTGCCGGAACCAGCGGCGCGTCAGCGCCGCGATGCGGCCGAGAGGTCGGCTTCGCCCGTGTTCGTTCGGCAACGTCCATGTCAGTCACATCAGCGCATCGGAGGAGTCGGGCGACGTTTCGCTATCATTGCTTCTTTTCTGTGATCCCGCCGGCCCCTTCAAGGACAGGGCAAATTTAACGCTAACGCGCGATAACCGCGCGAACGCTTCATTCGCGGTCCGATTTGCAGGCTTATGCGGCTATCTTGCCGATGCCCAGCGGCGCAGTCGATTGCTCCAGCAAAGTCCAAGTGTTTTAACGCTTCGTTAATCCTCACGGCCGCAACCGGTCCCGAGTCCGCATGCTGAATCGCCATTTCTCCATTTATCTCGTCGCCTACATCCTGCCGGCGGCGGTGGGGTTCTTCGCGGTGACGGCCTACACGCGGCTGCTGACGCCGGCGGAGTACGGCGTCTATGTCGTCGGCATCAGCCTTGCCGGAATCTTGGGCGCGATCTTCTTCGCCTGGATCAAGCTGTCGGTGTCGCGCTATCAGGCGATGTCGGCGGAGGTCGATTTTCGCGGCACGGCCATGGTTGCCTTTGCGCTCACGGCCGCGGTTCTCTGCGCCACCACTCCGCTAGTCTTCCTGTTCCGCCGCGACGTCAGCGTCGAGCTGCTGCTCGCCAGCATGTTCGTCGCGATCATGGCCAATGCGGTCGATGTCGGCCAGGAGTTCGAGCGTGCCAAGCTGCGCCCCTACCGCTTCGCGGCGATCTCGATCGTGCGCAGCGTGTCGAGCGTCGGCTTCGGCCTCGCCGGCATCTGGCTCGGCTGGGGTGGATTGGGGCTGCTCGCGGCATTCGGCCTGGGCTCGCTCACCGGCATCATCCTGAATCTGGTCGGTGACCGCAGCAAGATCGCGCGCTTCCAGCGCAGCCAGTTCATGCAGCTCGCACGCTACGGCCTTCCATTGACGCTGGCCGGGCTTTCCGTTGCGGTCTACTCAGCCTGCGACCGTCTCATCGTCGCTTATTTGCTAGGCACGGACGCCGCCGGCATTTTTGGCGTCGCCGCCGATCTGCCGCGCCAGTTCATGGTCATGATCGCTTCCAGCGTCGCGGCGGCCACGGTGCCGCTGGTGTTCCGGTCGTTGTCCGAGAAGAACGATGCGGTGACGCGGGAGCGACTTTCCGAGAGCTTCGAGCTGCTGCTCGTCGTCGTCGCGCCGGTCGCGGTCTGGCTTGCGCTCGCCGCAGACCAGGTCGCCGGCACGCTGGTCGGTGTCGACTTCAGCGCCGGCGTGTCGGCGCTGCTGCCGACCCTGGTGCTCGCGCGCTTCTTCGGCATTGCCAATCAGTTCTATGTCCAGATCAGCTTCCAGCTCGCCGAACGGCCCTTCATGCTGGCGGCACAGTCCTTCCTCACGCTGGTCGTCAGCGTCGTCCTGATGTTCGCGCTGGTCGCCGGCTATGGCCTCTACGGTGCGGCGCTGGCAACCTTCGCGACCGAGGCGATCGGCTTCCTCGTTGCCATCGTCCTGATGCATCGCGCTCACCCGGTCCCGTTCGACCTCAACCGCCTCGCCGCTGTTGCCGCTTCCGCTGCGGCGATGGCGGCCGCGATCCTGATGGCGCGATCGCAAGCGGAAGGCACCGGTCTCGGGTCGCTCATCGTCGTGAGCCTCGCCGGTGGCCTCGCTTACGCCACCGCGGCGTGGCTGATGAACGTCGCGAACGTGCGAACATTGTCACTGCGCCTCCTGCGAACGTTCAACCGGAAGGCGCTGGGCGTCTAATTGCGCGGTGGGCGTAGTCGCCGCCAGACGCCGGCCGCGGGCGGCCGATCCGGACATTCTGCCGCAGCGATCGAGGCCAGCTTCAGGCCAGCTTCGGCCGGAAGCCGCCTTCCGCCTGTGCGAACCGTCATATATGAGAGATTGTCGCCGGAACGTGCCGAATCTCGCCACAGAGGGAACGTAAGGCGGCTGCGAATTCTTAAGTCAAAGATCGCAATTTGACATTTGAGCGACACCGGCAGACTGGCAGTTCGACCGAGGATGGCATGAAAAACCGATCGACGACGGCGCAATCCACCAGGGCGATGCGGCGTCGGGGGGCTGCCGGGATCATTGCGCTTGCGGCAGTGGCCATGTTTGCAGCGGTGGCCCCGGCGACCGCGGCCAAGCAGGCCCGCCAGGCGGCCGAGGCGGTGGCGCCGCGCGTGGCCGGCGAGCCGATCATGGCGATCGTGTCGATCAAGAGCCAGCAGGTCACCTTCTACGACTCCGACGGCTGGATCCTGCGCGCGCCGGTGTCGACCGGCACCACGGGACGCGAGACGCCGGCCGGCGTCTTCGCCGTCATCGAGAAGGACAAGGATCACCGCTCGACCATGTATGACGATGCCTGGATGCCGAACATGCAGCGCATCACCTGGAACGGCATCGCGCTGCATGGCGGGCCGCTGCCCGGCTATGCCGCCTCGCATGGCTGCGTGCGGATGCCGTTCGGCTTTGCCGAGAATTTGTTCGACAAGACGTATATCGGGATGCGCGTGATCATCTCGCCGGACGATGCGGTCCCGACCGAGTTCTCTCACCCCTCGCTGTTCATGCCGAAGCGGGAGGCCATGGCGGCGGCACCGAGCCGTGCCGACAAGTTCTCCGTCGAGGCCGAAGAGGCCACGCGGGCCGCCGACGAGGCCAAGAAGGCCGCATCGGCAGCCGCAAAAGAAGCTGCTTCGCTCCCGGCGTCGCTGCGCAAGCTGGAACAGCAGAAGGCCCGCGCTGACGCCGAGCTCGTCTTCGCCGACAAGTCGCTCGCGAACGCAAAGACCGATCAGGCCCGCGCCAAGGCCGAGGAGCTGAAGCAGAAGGTCGCCACCAAGGCTGCGGATGCCGCGACGCAGCTCGATGCCGCCAAGGCCGCCGCGCAGCCGAAGCGCGACGCCGCCGCCGCCACCAAGGAGGCCGCCAAGGCGGCGGCGACCAGGAAGGCCGATGCGGTGAAGGCTGCGACCGATGCAAAGCTCGCGCTCGAGCCGGTCTCGGTCTACGTCAGCCGCGCGACGCAGAAGCTCTACGTGCGGCGAAACACCCATAAGCCGGCGCCCGACGGCGGCGGCGAGGTGTTCGACACCAGCATCGAGGTCCCCGTCACGATCCGCAATCCCGACCTGCCGCTCGGCACGCACATCTTCACGGCGATGGCGAAGACCGATACGGGCCTGCGTTGGAGCGTGGTCACGATCGAAAACGGCGACGAGGCGAGGAACGCGCTCGACCGGATCACCATCCCGCAGGAGGTGCTCGACCGCATCGCGCCGACAGCGTTGCCGCGCTCCTCGATCATCATCTCGGACGAACCGCTGAGCAGTGAGACCAACTACCGCACCGAATTCGTCGCGGTGCTGAGCAACCAGCCGCAGGGCGGCTTCATCACGCGCAAGCCGACCGCGCCGGCCATCATCGCGAGCGATGACGGCTGGGACAATGGCGGCAACGGCTTCTTCTTCTTCCAGCAGCGCGATCCGTATGTGCAACCGGTCAATCCGCGCCGGCAGCGTGGCCAGTACCAGTACTATCAATCGACGCAGCCGATGCAGCGGAATTGGTGGTAAGCGGGCGCGCCACCGCGCCGGGGCCGTACATGACGGACGCCGTCTTCAGATGCCGCGCGCCGTGATCACCAACGCTTGGATCTTGGCTTCGACCGGTCCTGACCCGTGGCGAATTCGGATCGCCTCGGCAACGACGTCGGTCGCAGCCTGAAGCTTGCTCGCATCCCGGGCCTCGATCTCGCCACGTAGGGGCGTTCCCTGGCAGTACGCGATCGCCACGTATTCTGCCGTCGGCGCGCGGCTGATGGCGGCTCGCGTTTCGATCGAGACGTTGCCAAAACCTGCGCGTTCGAGATCCGCTTGGATGATCGTCTGGTCGAAATAGCCGTGCGGTGTCCGGGCCATGAAACGAGGCGGATCATCGGGAAACAACTTGCCGAGGGCCATCGTAGCATCGTGGGCGAACACGTTCTCCTCGATGCGGTCCCAGACATTGAAGAGGAACGTGCCGCTCGGTTTCAAAACGCGCCTTGCTTCTGAATAGCCCTTGACGCGATCCGGAAAGAACATGGCGCCGAACTGGCAGCAGACCACGTCGAATTCGGCGTCGTCGAACGGAAGAGCCGACGCATCCGCCTGGCGCCAGGTAATGCGAGCATCGTCGGCCTGATGCTGCGCCGCGACCGCGAGCATCGGCTCGTTGAGGTCGGTCGCAACGTAGCGGACGTCGCGCGGCAGCGCCGCCGCCACGGCGCGCGTCACCGCGCCGGTGCCCGCCGCGATTTCGAGCAATACGGAAGGAGAGAGCGCGGCGACACGTCTTGCGATGTCGTCGGCATACTCGGCGAAGATCATCGGGACGAGATATTCGTCGTAGAGTTTTGGGACCGAGCCGGCGAAAACCTTGTCAGTGTCGGACATGCTTGCCTCGCTGAAGGTCTGGACACGGGATCCAAGCTAGCACAGATCGCCACGTCACCGCGCCAGCAAAGATGTGAACCAGGCCGGCTCCAGCATCGCCTATGCCGTGCTGTTCTTCCCGTCGGACGAAAGCGTCTACGTCACCGCGCAGACGCGCGGTCGACAGCGCCTGAGCGGAATGTGAGGCCAGCAGCGTCCTATCGCGCGTGCGATCGCGCGCGACAGATGAGATGGTCGAGCGAGATGTGCCCGGGTCCGTAAGCCATCAGGGCGAGTGCCATGGCCGCCCAGGTGAGGTGAATCGGCCAGCCGTTGGGCACGGTGAGCTCGACGATGACAGTCATGAACAATAATCCGAGCGCGGCGAACCGTGTGCCGAGACCCAGCACCAGCAGGATCGGAAACATGATCTCGCCACATCCCGACAGAAAGGCCATCACCGCCGGCGCAGGAAAGTGATAGGGCCCGCCGGGCAGATGCAGCATGAACTCGTCGCTGAACAGCGTCACCGCGGTGTCGTTGAGTCTGAGGAAGCCGTCCCACTTGAGGATGCCCGAGCGCCAGAACGGAACGGCGAGCGCCGCGCGCAGCACGAGCTGAACGAGCGAGGGCGCGGCAATCGTCCGTATCAGATCATTGGCCTTGTCGAGCAGGAGCCCAAGCGATGGCGGGCCGTGTCCAGCGGTCATGCGTTGATTGGTGATCATCGTGCGTCTCCGAGAGCAAGCGAAGTGAATGCGCCAGCCTCGATCAGGCCGGTGACGTTGGAAGCGAGATCGAAATCGGGGCATGCATCCAACGCCGACGCAGCGGCCCCGCCGAGTGGATCGCCCGACGCCAGACGTTCGGCAAACACTGCGCCGCCGGGCGGGAGGCGCCGCACCATGACGTCGAATTCGGGCCGGGTGATCAGCGCGTCTTCCGGCGTGGACGCGTCGATGCGTCCAACCGGCGCGTCGTCGCGGTTGGCGGCAAAGACCGTCACCGCCGAGAATGACGAGCGTACGATCCGCAGCGCCGGATGCGGGATGAAGACAAGATCGGCCAGCCGCTCCGGGACGATGGCTGCCAGCCCGGCGGGCGACAGCGGCGCGGCGTCTCGCGCATGGTAGGCATCGAGCCAAGCCCGCTCGATGCGGGCGACATCCGCAAGCCAGGGCATTGTCTGCGCGTACTCATATCGTGCGATGAAGTCGGCAAACTCGCGGCCATATTCGAACAGCAGCGGAGAAGTCGGCGGGCTGCTGCGGATGTGGAAGCGCGCCATGGCACGGAAGAAATCAGGACCGGTGATGCGCTGTACCGCCGGATAGATCGCAGCGAGCGCGTCGATCAGGCTCACCGTGACATTGTTGCGGTAGACGGCGTAGCGCTTGCCGGCGGCCTTGCCGTTCGGACCCGCCACGATCGCAGGCGCCGCCCGCGCGGGGTCCAGCAGTCCCAGCGCAAAGGCGGCGGCAAAGGATAGATCCTGCTCAGGCGGCATGACGGTCTCCCACCAGCGCGGCCGGGCCGTAATGATCCAGAATCGCTTGTGCTGCGGTGGCTTCCGCCTGCAGGACCGGCCAGTCCGGAATCATGCTGTCCCATTCGATCAGCGTCGGCACGCCGCCGCGGCGCCGGATGACGATCTCGTAGAGCTTCCATACGGCATCCGCGACCGGGCCGTCATGGCTGTCGATCAGCAGCAAGTCGCCTTCGTCGTCCGCCTGCGCGGCGTGGCCGGCGAGGTGGATCTCTCCGACGCGCGACAGCGGAAACTCCGCGAGGTACTCAAGCGCGGAGAATCCATGATTGGTCGCGGATACGAAGACGTTGTTGATGTCGAGCAGCAGTCCGCAGCCGGTACGTTCGGCGACGGCGCGGATGAAATCGGTCTCGCTCATCGACGATTCGCGAAAGGCGACATAGGTCGACGGGTTTTCCAATAACAACGGACGGCGGATCGCGTCTTGCACCTGGTCGATGTGGTCGCAGACGCAAGCCAGCGTCGCTTCGGTGTAGGGCAGCGGCAGAAGATCGTTGAAGAAGCTGGTCGCATGCGTTGACCAGGCAAGATGCTCGGAGACCAGCGCTGGCTGGTAGCGAGCTACCAAGCCTCGAAAGCGGGCCAGATGCGCCTTGTCGAGCGGCTGGGGTGCACCGATCGACATGCATACGCCGTGTAGCGACAGCGGATGGGCGCGGCGGATCGCTTCCAGCGCGCGATGCGGCGGGCCGCCCGCGCCCATGTAGTTTTCGGCGTGCACCTCGAAGAAGCCGCGTTGCCGGTCCGCGCTCAGGATGGCCTGGAGGTGCTCGGGCTTGAAGCTCGTCCCGGCAACGCCGCCGATGGGAGCGGAGTAGCGGAGTGGCACCGCAGACGCGTCGGGCACGATTGCCGTCGTCATGGTTTCCTCCGCTTTTCCTGTTGTCGTGGGCGCGACGCGGCGCGTTAGACCGGTTTGAGCGAACCGTTCTTGCCGTTCGGCAGCTCGATGCTGGTGCAGGTGCCGCCCTGCACGAACTTCCATGCGTTGCCCTGGAAATCGACGGTGGAGGTGCCCTGGCAGGTCGTGCCCGGCCCCGCCGCGCAATCGTTCTGGCCCTTCAGCGCGACGCCGAAGCATTTTTCCTTCTTGGCGGCGATGGCCGCATCGCCCTCCGCCTTGGTCAACGGGCCGGCGGCGGCAAGGGTGGCGAGGGCGGTTGACACCGCGCCGGCGAGAACGATCGACGTGACGGCATGTTTGGCAGACATCGGAATTTCTCCTGTTCGTGATGGCATCGCCTGGCAGGCGAAAGCGCATGGTCTCCTTCGCTCCGCGCGCAGCCCGCGTTACCGCGAAGCTGCTCACGAAGCCGTGAGACCGCATGGATCCGGCGCACCGCAGGCGCGCTTGGGTCAGGATTAGCGGGCAAGCGGCCGTTCAAATCCAATGCCTTGGCGCTATCGAGACATTAGCGGGAGGGCATTGGCTGCGATCGATTGGGCCTGCCAGAGGTAACGAACGGCGGAAGTCTGCGTAGAGCGATGACAGGAGCCGTGCCCGGCCGAAGGCGGAAACAACCATGAACGTCGATCCCGGACGGCAGCTTCGCGCGATCGCCAGGCTGACGGTCAGCATTCGCCTGGCCGTCTCGGCCCTTGTCCTGGCCGCGATCCTGCTGACCGCGGCGCTGTCGAGCCTGTTGTGGTGGCGAACGGCGGAGGCGACCAGCCGGCAGCTTGCTTCGACTATCAACGAGCAGATCGTCGCGGCGGTCCGCAAGGAGGTCTCGGCCATCGTCGACGAGGCGCGCGCCGCGCACACGGCAATCCGCACCCTGTTCCTCCAGAACGTGCTTGACACCCGCGAGGCCGACAAGCGCGAGTTCGTCTTCCTCTCGCAATTGCAGTCGCAGGCGACGATCTCCTGGGTCGCCTTCGGCTGGCCGGACGGTTCCTTCTTCGCCGCGCACAAGCTCGGCGATCGCCGCCTGGAGATGATGGAGATTTCGCTGACCGACCATGCGGGCCAGCGGCGCGTCGACGAGTATGACGTGGTGCCCGGCGATATCGAGTTCGCCAATCGCCGTTTCGAGCCGACCGAGTTTCGCGTCGCCGACCGCGCCTGGTTCAAGGCCGGGCTCGCCGCCGAGGAGCCGCAATGGTTCAGAGTGATGGACCATCCGACCGGCGAGCGGCCGTCGATTGCCTTCGCAGGTCCGATTGACGTCTATCAGGAGCGGCAGGGCGTGCTCGCGATCATGATTGAATATACGAGGCTCGCGCGCTTCCTGTCGCAGCTCGAGGTCGGGCGGACGGGAACGGCCTTCATCATCGATGATAGTGGTGAGCTGGTCGCCGCACCGGACAAGGACGCCGACGAGCTGCATCCCGCCAGAGGCGATACCAAGCTGTTGCCGCTGGCGCGGCTGGCGCTGGCGACGGCAGGTGACGAGGGCCGCAAGCGGGCCTCGCGCAGCCGGCTGACGTCCGTTGGCGCCGCCTATGAGGTCGCGCTCACGCCGTTGCCGTTTCCCGGCTGGTCGCTCGCAACAGTGATGCCCGAGGCCGAGTTTCTCGGGCCGGTCGAGGCGACGCTGCGGCGCTTGATCCTCGGCCTCGCCGTCGGCGCCGTGCTCGCGGCGCTGGCATCGGCAATGTTGGCGCGCTCCGTCATTGCCGCGCCGCTGTCGCGTGTCGTGGGCGAGCTCCGCCACGTCGAGGCTTTCGCGCTTGAGCAGGTCCGCCGCCATCCGTCGCGTCTCAAGGAAATCGCGAGCCTCTCTGGCGCGATCGCCGAAATGGCAGCGGGCCTCTCCGCGTTCCGCAAGTTCATCCCGGCCGATCTCGTCCGTTCGCTGCTGCGTCAGGGCGTCGAGGCCAAACCCGGCGGCAGCATTCAGGTGCTCAGCGTGATGTTCATCGATATCGCCGGTTTCACCAGATTGTCGGAGCGGCTCGGCGACCGCGTGGTGCCGCTGTTGTCGCGCTACCTCGACCTCGCCTCCGAGGTCATCGTCGCCAATGGCGGCACCATCGACAAGTTCATCGGCGATGCCGTGATGGCATTCTGGGGCGCGCCGCAGCCGCAGTCCGACCACGTGCTGCGATGCTGCCGCGCGGCACTCGGCTGCCGGAGAGCGATCGACGCTTCTGGCCTTGTCGACGATCTCGGCCAGCCGCTCCAGATCCGGATCGGCATCAATTCCGGCCGTATGCTGGTCGGCAATATCGGTTCGGAGCTGCGCCTGAACTACACCGTGATTGGCGACGCCGTGAATGTCGCCAGCCGTCTCGAGGGTGCCAACAAATCCTACGGCACGCAAATCCTGATCGGCGAGGCAACCGAACGTCTGGCTCGCGGCGCCATAATCACGCGCGAGATCGACAGCATTGCCGTGTACGGACGCGAGGAGGGATTTTCGGTCTACGAGCTGATCGGGCTCATCGGGGAGGATGGCGTCGGCAACGAACCTCCCGCCTGGGTCGGTCGCTACGCGCAGGGACTTGCCCACTACCGCGCACGCCGGTTTACTGCCGCGCTCGCCGATTTCGAAGCCGTGCTGTCTGAGCGCGGCCGCGATGGTCCTGCCGAGCTGATGCGCGAGCGCTGTCGGAAATTGTCCGCCGCTGCACCCGATGACTCCTGGCGTCCGGTCGCAGCGTTGACGACGAAGTAGCAAAAGCGCTGGTCAACGAGCTGATCGGCGGACTCCGACTCGAAGGGTCTGGTGGCAGGCGCTCGGAATCGGCGCGCGTCATTTGCCAAACCAGTTGGCAAAGTCGACCCATCACGGGCATGATGCGGACATGAAAATCACGCTGCTCAAACCCGAACACTACACCCGCTCGCCCTGGAAGAACGGCGGCGGCATTTTCACCGATATCGCGGATGCCCATCGCGCTAGCGCGCCCGTGAAGGATTGGGACAGCCTGCTCTGGCGCTTCGCGAGCACGCCCATCGTGGCGCCGGGTCCGTTCTCCCATATGCCCGGCATCGACCGGCTTCAGATGGTCGTAGGCGGGCGCGGGCTGGTGCTGAAAGCGCCGGAGCAGGAATTCGACGAGCGCGAGCCGTTCACCACCGTGCGTTTTGCCGGCGAGCTCGCGATCGTCACCGAGCTCGAGGCCGGTCCGGTCGAGGTGGTGAACTTGATGGCGCGGCGGGGTGCGGCGGAGATCGAGCTCGAAGCGCATAGGGAACCTGGCGATCGATCGTTATTTGCCGGCACGCATCTGGTTTACGCGGTTCGGGACGATTGCAGCATCCGTCTTGGCGATGAGCATTTTGCCATTCCTGGCGGCGGCACGCTGAAGATCGAACTCACCGAGCCATCGAGCCTTGCGCTCGCATCGGGTCTCGCGGTGCTGGGATCGATCCGGATCGTCGGCTAGACGGCGACTGCCCCGCCAAGCCGCTGCGCACAAACCGGGCAATTGGCCAGGTTGACGCCGCCGCGCCGGAGCACGATATCTGCCCTGATGCAGATCGCCGCTCAAAGGGGCAGGATATGAACGCGCCGCCAGACAACCACGCCCCCATCACGCAAGCCGACAGCGTCGTCGACTGGCTGACCAACGGCACGCGCGACGAGCGCTTCGTCGACAACATCTTCGCGCAGATGTGCATCCGCCTCCAGCAGGCGGGTATCCCGCTCAAGCGGTCGACGCTTCACATCCTGATCCATCACCCGCAATGGCTGGGGGCCCGGATGATGTGGTCCGACGGGATGCGGGAGGCGGAGATTGCACTGGTCGACTACGACGTTCGCGAGCGGTCCGAATACATCGGCAGCGCCGCGAACGAAATCCATGACGGCGCTGCCGAGGTGCGCGAGCGGCTCGAGCAGGATTCCTCGCTCGGCCGCAAGCACGCCCTCTATGATGAGATGCGGGCGCGAGGCCTGACCGACTATGTGGCCTGGCCGCTCTACCACACGCTCGGCAAGCGTCACCTTGTCACCTTCGCCACCGACCGGCCCGGCGGATTCGACGATGCGCACATCGCGGGCCTGAAGAAGCTGTTGCCGGTGCTGGCGCTGGTCAGCGAGATCCGCGTCAAGAACCGGCTGGCGCGCACGCTGCTCGAGACCTATGTCGGCCACCATGCCGGCGAACTGATCCTCGCCGGTGCCACCAGGCGCGGCACCGGCACGACGGTGCGCGCCGCGATCATGATCTGCGACCTCAGGGATTTCACAAAAATCTCCGACAACTGGCCGCGCGACGACGTCATTGATCTGCTCAACGACTATTTCGACGCGATGTCCGCGCCGATCGCGCGGCATGGCGGCGAGATCCTCAAATTCATCGGCGACGGCCTGCTCGCCATCTTCCCGCTCAGCCAGCCGGATGCCTGCGCCAACCTGCTGCACGCCGTGACCGAAGCTCGCAAGGCCATGGCCGCGCTGAACGAGCGGAACAACGGGACCGGCCGCGCGCCGCTCAATTACGGCATCGGCGTCCATGTCGGCGACGTCATGTACGGCAATATCGGCTCGACCAGCCGGCTCGACTTCACGGTCATCGGCCCCGCCGTCAACATGGCCTCCCGCCTCGAGGCCCTGACCAAGCAGCTGGGACGAACGGTGCTGCTGTCGCGCGCCTTCGCCGAGCTGGTGGAGCGGGAGTTCGAGCTGGAGCACGTCGGCCAACACGAGGTGCGCGGCTTCAGCGACCCCATCGAACTGTTTGCGTATCAGGGGTAACGGCGCGCGGAAGACCGGCGACGTCGTCGTCATAGATTTCCATGTCGTTTCGGGGGCGGGCTGGCTTGAATGGTCGCGCCCGCAACGGCCGTGGTCGTGATCGCGCCTGCCTGGTCGTTGCGTTTCCGAGATCAAACGAGAATTCGGGCCCCGCGATCTGGCGCGTTCTGGCCTGGCCCATCAGTTGCGCAAACGGGGCGCTTGCCTGCCCTCATGCTCCGGGCCGCTCGTCGTGCGGATGGACAATCGAGCGCGCCTGGTTGAAAGAGATTCCCGCGCAAGACCCGTAGGATGGTTTCGTTGGCGGCCCAGACCACGAATGCCGCCCGCTTCATCGGAACCGCGCGAGGGCGCTATGACGCTTCAGATGTCACGACGAGGCAAGCAATATATCGAAACGGCGCAGAGCCTGCTGCGCGCGGCGCGGAGCATGACGGACGAGGTGGTTGCGGCGCGGTTGAAGATGCTGGCTGAGGACTATCAGCGGCGCGCCGAAAAGGCTTCGAGCGTCGATGCGGCGAGATCGTTGGCGCGCTCGGCCGCGAGAGCCGAATACGACTGGTCGAAGGAGCTGGCGTGAAATGATCAGGATCATTGCCGTGCTCTGTCGTCTCTCCTCTCCGACGGACTGTCATGAACAGGTCGTCACGACCTCGGACTTCGCCGACGTGACGATGCAGTCCTGCCTGATGGGCGCGCCGCAGCTCGCCGAATGGATGGCGCAGCATCCGGCCGAACGTCTCGCCGCATGGCGCTGCACGATCGGCAGGCAGGGCGGCGGCAGAGGAGCCTAGGATGCGGGCCTAGGAGGGCGGAGGGGCGGGTTGGAAGTCCTGTTGCTAACGCCGGATTGTACGACTACGTTTTGCCGAAGGTCCGCCCAAACGGTCTTTGGCCCGCCCGTTCATGCCGAAATTCCTTCGCATCGGAGTCCATCAGTCGAACGTTTCCGGATACACGTCGAAGGCGTGGTGTGTCAGGCGCGTCGGCTCGGCGGTCTTCCTGAAGTGGGGCGCCGTCGAGGTAGAGGGCGCCGGCGACGGGCGCAAGGTCTACTGGTCGCGATCGCCGCAGCAGAAGACCGTTCGTTGTGGCACGGCGCAACGTGCCATTGATTACGCTACGGCGGCGATCGCGCGGCGGCGCAACCATCGCTACGAGCCGCTGACCGGACCCATCGCGCTCCGGCGCAGATCCACGATGCGCAGCACCGAGCTCAAGCAGGCGCTCGCCACCATCCTGATCGTCGACATCGTCGGCTCCACCGCGAAGGCTGCGAAGCTCGGTGATGTGCGCTGGACCAAGGTGATGGGCCACTATTACGCCGCGGTCCGCAAGGAGCTGAAGAGCTCGCGCGGCAAGGAGGTCGTGACCACCGGCGACGGCGTGCTGGCAACGTTCAAGAAGCCCGCCGCCGGCATCAATTGCGCGACCGCGATCCAGAAGGCCGTGCGCACGCTCGGGCTCGAGATCAGGGTAGGCTTGCACGCCGGCGAATACACGATCAGCGGCGGCGAAATGGTCGGTCTCGCCTTCCATATCGGCACCCGCGTCGCCGCGAAAGCGCGTGCGGGGGAGGTTTTGGTGTCGAGTGCGGTCAAGGAGCTGGTTTCGCAGCCCGAGATCCGGTTCAGGGATCACGGCGTGCATCAGCTGAAGGGCGTGCCGGAGCGGTGGAGGCTATGGCGGGTGGAGGGGTGAGGGATGTCGAGGCCGTTCACGTAAATCTCCTCTCCCCGGCGAGACTTGGCAGAACGGCACATGGGGCGAGACGTTCCGCAAGGGCACGCGAGCGCACACGACGGTCCTCGTTGTCACCGTCCCTCGTAAACAGGTGGACGCTTTTGGCCTCGGGATCGCGGCCTTCCTGGAAAAACGGCGACAGTGCACTTGATTCACCGGCTCGCTGCCGATGCGACGCACAACACCGCTGGCCGGGTGTCGAGGACTCATTCTCAAACGCGTTCGGCAAGCCCCGTCGGCTAAGAGGGTCGCAGAGGCAGCGAGGTCATCGCTTCCAGTTGCGCTGTTCGCGTTGCTAACCCAGCGAGCAAGCTCTTGTGCAGCCGATCCTCGGGTTCGAAATTTCGCGCGAGCCTTCGGACGGTCTCGACAAATCGCAAGCGATAAGTCGTCGCCCTGTCGACGTCTCCGTACCTCGCGAAGATCTCGGCGGCCGTGCCGTACACCCGCCACGAAGCAATCGGGAAATCGGCGTCGTCAACGATCTCCAGCGCGCGGGAGAGGTGCGGTAGAGCGTCCCCCGAATCACCCAGGCCAAATGCGATGCGCGCGAGCAGCTCGTGGGCCTTGGCCAGGTGATTGAGATCGGGCGCCGATGCGACATAGTCGTGCAGCTGGCGTGCCCATCTCCGGGCCTGGGTAAAGTCGCCAATCAGCAGGCAATATTCGCCGAGACAATGATACAGCTGCGTTGCGGCGGTAAACTCGATGTCGATGCCTTCTTCACGCCTGCGGCGCTCAATATCATCGAATTGCTTGCGAGCTCCCAACGGATCATTCAGGCCGACAAACGCCTTCGCGAGGACGGCCCGCTTGTGGAAGTATGTGGACTGATCGCCCACCAGAAGACTGTCGTCGACGCTTTCGCAGAGCTCCCGGGCTCCCTCGAAATCCATCGCTTCGACATGCAGCCACGCAAGCGTCAGCCGGCACAATGCGCTGCTGGGATCGTTCGCGTTCCTGACCGCCAGCTCGAGGCCGGCCGTGATTTCGCGTTGTAATTCGCGCCACTCGCCGAGATGAATGAGCGCGATCGACTCAAGGACATTGAACAGGACGAACGTGTAAACGTCGCCGACCATGCGCGCCAGCCGCTTTCCCTCCGTGCCGGCGCGGCGGCACTGCTGGTACCGCGATCTCCAGCAATCAACGATCCCCGATATTCCATGACGCCGGATGAGGATGCCATAATTGGTCGCGCCGGCACTCAACTCGATCGCCCTGTCGCAGAGCGTGGCGTCCTGATCCCGCCAGCCGTTGAGGAACAGGTTGATGCTGGCGCTGCTGCCCTGGGCCAGGGCCTTGAATGTGTCGTCCGCAAGCGCCTGGCTTCGCGCCAATACATCGTCGGCTGCCTCGAGGCAGGCGTGGCGATCGACCCGCAGCCATAAAGAGCTCACGGCCATGAGACCGTTGAGCTGCTGCTTGATTTCACCCACCTGTTCGGCGCACGCAATCACATCCTGGAGATCACGGATCGAGCCGACGAGGTCGCCACCCGAACGGAGAGCCAGGCTTCGTTGCCGCAGAAGGGCGATGCGGGTTGAGAGTTTGTCGGCAGCATCGAAGCGGTCGAGTATGCCGAGCGCCCGGGTGAGATAGCTCGCGGCCTCGGCATGGCCGAGACGCTTCATCGAGCTCTGTGCCGCTTCTCCGAGATAGCGCAACGCGCTCGGGAAGTCGCGACCCTGCTCGAAATGAAGTGCAAGCTCTGGCGCTATTTCGCCGGTGCGGCCCGCATAGGCCTCCTCCAGCCTTTTGCCCAGGCGCTTGTGTGTCTGCGCGCGATGCCCGGGCGGGAGATCCTGATAAATGACGTTCTGATAGAGAATGTGACGGAAGGCGTAAGCGCCCGAATAAGTTCCATCGGGCCATTCGGAAACACCTGAACGAACAAGGATATGATCCTTCCGGATCAACGCTTCGATGTCCCGTTCAACGTCGATGGCATCATCGGATAGGCCGGCTGCAACGAGAGCTGCGGAAAATTCTTCGCCGGCAACGCTGGCGACATCGAGCAGGCGGCGTTCGTTGTCGGTAAGGCGTTCGAGTTCATGGCCGATCATCTTCAAGAGGCTGTCTGGAATGCCGTCTCGAGCAAATGCGTCTTGTGAAGACAGGCGCCATCTGCCGTCCACCTCGACGATCCATTCCTGGTCGATCAGATGCTTGAGCAGTGACGCAACGAACAGCGGGTGCCCCAACGTTCGCTCGAATACCGGCTTTGATAGGGTCGAGGCCAATTCGGCGTCATGGAAGCGCAATGCGAGATAGTGCCCGACCTCCTGGGGCGACAATCGATCGAGGTGCAATTCGCTGCAGCACCCATGAATCTGGAGATCCTGGTGCAGGCGGCGGATCGGATGCCCACCGATGGCGCTGTCGGCCGGCCGATAAGAGCAGAGGGCCAGCACGCGTGCCCTGCCGTTCCCGCGCGCGAAACGAGACAGCACGTCGAGTGTCGCGAAGTCGCTCCAATGCAAGTCTTCGAGAACAATGACCCAGGGGCGGCCGGCGCTCAGCGCTTCGAGGAGATCGCAAAACTCGCGCAGCATCCGCTCACGCGTCGCGCCGAACACTTCGTTCTGGAAAGCCGCGCGTTCCGATGCGTCGATGGCGCCTGGCAGTTGCAGCATCCAGGTGGGCGCGTGGGTGCGAACAGCCGAAATCAGCTCGGGACCGTTCGTTCGATACCTGTTCACCAAGGCATCGATGAGCGGCAGAAACACCTCATCTGTTCCGAACCGTTCGGTGCAGCGCCCATAAAGCAGATCGAAGCCCTGTTCCGTCAGCCGCTCGATGGCTTTGGCGATGAACGCCGTCTTGCCAATTCCGGCTTCTCCCGTGACGAAAGCCATCTGCCGTTTGCCGGACAATACGTGCCGGGTCATCTGGTCGATCATCCCGAGGGGGGCTGTCCGGCCGACCACCAGGGTGGAGGTTTCGATCTTCAGAGGTGCGACTGCGCTCTCGACCTCCCTGGGGGCTTCCCGCACCGCGCCGATAAAGCGGACGCCTTTGCGCGGTAAAGTCTTGATCAGCCGTTGCGCCTCGCCGGAATCGCCTATTCCCGTACGAGCTGCGTTGATGCGGGTGGTGAGCGCTGACTCCGAGATGATGCGCCCGCCCCAAATTGCACTGATCAGATCGTCCTTGGTCACCACACGGGCGCGGTGGCGGATCAGATATTCGAGGAGGTCGAAAACCTGAGGCTGCAACGGAATCGCACGTCCGTCACGGCGCAATTCCCGCTGGTCTGTGTCGAGAACAAATTCGTCAAATAGATACAGCAAAACAATGCCTTCGGAGGTGCGCGCGAGGCGGATATTCAACCGGTACACCGGCCCGAAATCAAGCATACCCTTCAAAATCAAGGAAACGATAAGAACAAATTAAGCTCGCCTCAAAGCGCGGCGCGGCGTCCCGTTCGATACTTCCAGCCGTATCCGGTCACTCACACAAGGTGTTCGTGTCATGCGCTTGGAAGAAAGGGCGCCGCGTCTCACTTGCGTGTTCTATGGGTCGTTGCTTCACAAGATGTTTCAGTCGATCTCGGCACCATCCCTACCATCATTTGACAGCAGAGCTTCAACCAGAAGCGATGCGTTATTCTCAGCGAATTCGTTTGTCGCGTCCACGGGTTCTTCTCGAAAAGAAGACTGGTTTGGGCGCCTCCTTCAAACGCTCCATCACTCGCGACGGCTGCAGGCCGAGCGCACCTTTCGACAGTATCATCGTCTGATCGACAATACGTGGCACCAGTTTGCCTCTCGGTCAGATGTTGGAGGAGGTGACAATGTCGGTCAGTGACGAGTCGTTCGAACGCAAGCTTCTGATTTCGGCACCGAGCGAGAATACGCTGCTGGCAACGATCGCCATCTGCTTTGTCATTTTGCACATCCTTGCAGCCACGATGTTGACTTCGACCCGCCAGAGCGATGCCGGAGCAGCGCCCGAGCCGCCCGGGCTGTCGTCGGAAGACTAGTCGCCAGGTCGCCATTCCAGGATGAAAGGTTAGCTCATGGGCGACATCGCGTCGTTTTGTCTGCTCAGTATCGCAGTGTTTTGCGGCGCGTTCGTCTCGGGCCTGGCGGGCTTTGCCTTTTCGGCGGTGGCCGGCGCGATTCTCCTTCACGTTCTCCCGCCACTGGAGGCGGTCCCACTGATGATGGCTTGCAGCATCACCGTGCAGGCCACGGGTCTTTGGGCCTTGAGAAAAAGCATCCGCTGGAAACAGAGTTCGGTACTCGTCGTTGGCGGATTGCTTGGCGTTCCGATCGCCGTGTGGTTGCTGCAAGCTGCAGACGCGCGGATATTCAGGGAGAGCTTTGGTCTCGCGGTCGCCTGCTATGCGGCCTACACGTTATTCCGGCCGGTGCTTTCTCATCGCTTGCAGATGAATGCGGGACGTAATGCATTAATCGGCTTCGGCGGAGGCTTTGTCGGCGGGTTGACGGCAATGCCGGGTGCAATACCGACCATTTGGTGCGACATCCACGGGGTGCCAAAAAACGAGCAGCGCGGAATGGTTCAACCCTTCATCGCCGCCATGCAGATATTCGCACTTGGTCTTATGCTGATCCGAAGAGATCTGTCGACAAAGGTCCTGGTTGACTTCGCAGTCAGCATCCCGGCGCTCCTCGCAGGAACGGCGCTCGGGATTTATGTCTTCCGCTGCGTCAATGACGCGCTGTTCCGGCGGATTATTCTCAGCATCTTGCTGGTTTCGGGACTGTTGCTGGTATTTTAGTTCCGAACGTCGCGCCTCCGGTTGCAACGGCAGCCATTGGAACACGCGCACGCGCTGATCCTGAAAGGAAGCCGGCGCCGTCGATTTCTTCAACGCGATCTATGGAACCATGGATTCGACCCGTGGCTTGGCCGAGGAGAATATTCCCGGAATGGGCTCGCGTCTCGTACCCTGGGTCAAGCCGGTCGGGGCGCTTCGCCGTGAAGTGGGGGTGCGAAAACGCTTGACAGTCGACGTAATACTTAACATGTTAAGTATATCCAACTGTACCCGGGATTGATGCGTCGGAAAGGCGATGCCATTCGTCTCTGGAATCGCGAAAACAGGTGGAGGGTCGCTGCCCGCGTGCGGCGCTGCAAAAAGGGAGTGAACCGTCATGTCCAAGCTGCAGGAAAATATCGCCAAGGCCGAGCGCCACCTTGCCCGCCTTAGAGAGACGGGCGTGCTCAACCGCATCGGCGGTGAAGACATCCCGGCTGCGGACAATGCAACTTTTGAAACGATCTCTCCGGTCGACCTGAAGCCGCTCGCCAAGGTATCGCATGGCAAGGCCGCGGACATCGATCGCGCCGCGAGGGCGGCGCAGGCGGCCTTTCGGCAATGGGCCGAAACATCCGGCGGTGTGCGAAAGGAGCTGTTGCACAAGGTGGCCGACGCTATCGTCGCACGCGCTGAAGAGATTGCGTTCGTCGAATGCATGGATACGGGACAGTCGCTGAAGTTCATGGCCAAGGCCGCGCTGCGGGGAGCGGAGAATTTCCGCTTCTTCGCCGACCGCGCGCCCGAGGCGCGCGACGGCAAGTCACTTCGCACCGCCGGTCAGGTGAACATGACCACCCGCGTGCCGATCGGTCCGGTGGGCATCATCACGCCCTGGAATACGCCCTTTATGCTGTCGACGTGGAAGATCGCGCCGGCGCTCGCGGCCGGCTGCACCATCGTTCACAAGCCCGCCGAATTCTCGCCGTTGACTGCACGTCTGCTGATCGAGATCGCGGAGGAGGCCGGGCTGCCCAAGGGCGTCTGGAATCTCGTCAACGGTCTTGGCGAGGATGCTGGCAAGGCGCTGACCGAGCACCCGCTCATCAAGGCGATCGGCTTCGTCGGCGAAAGCCGCACCGGATCGATGATCATGAAACAGGGCGCCGATACGCTGAAGCGTGTTCATTTCGAACTGGGCGGCAAGAATCCGGTGATCGTATTCGCGGATGCCGACCTCGAGCGCGCTGCGGATGCAGCGGTGTTCATGATCTACTCTCTCAACGGCGAACGCTGCACCTCGTCCTCGCGTCTTCTCGTCGAGGCGAGCATCTATGACAAGTTCACGGCGATCGTTGCGGAGAAGGCCAGCCGGATCAAGGTGGGGCATCCGCTCGATCCCGAGACCGTCATCGGTCCGTTGATCCATCCGGTTCACGAGAAGAAGGTGCTCGAATACATCGAGATTGGTAGAACGGAGGGCGCCAAGATTGCGACCGGCGGCCGCAAGGTCGACGGTCCCGGCGGCGGTTGCTACGTTGCGCCGACGCTCTTTACCGGCGCCAACAACCAAATGCGCATCGCGCAGGAAGAGATCTTCGGGCCGGTGCTGACGGCGATCCCGTTCAGGGATGAGGCCAATGCCCTCGCACTCGCCAACGACGTCCAGTATGGCCTCACCGGTTATCTCTGGACTGCCGACGTCACGCGTGCCTTCCGCTTCACCGACCGGCTGCAAGCCGGCATGATCTGGGTCAATTCGGAGAATGTTCGTCACCTGCCGACGCCCTTTGGCGGTGTGAAGAGCTCGGGCATCGGACGCGACGGAGGAGATTGGTCGTTCGATTTCTATATGGAGACAAAGAACGTCGCCTTCGCCACCACCGCGCACAACATCCAAAAATTGGGCGGCTAAGCGGTCCGCAGCAGACCAACGGAGGAAATCATGGCATTGCCCAAGCCCAACCTTTATCCACCATTCAACATCGTGCGTCTCAGTCATGTCGAACTCGGTGTGAGCGATCTTGCGAGGTCACGGGCCTTCTATGTCGACACGCTTGGTTTGCAGGTGACGGACGAGAGCTCCAATGCGATCTATCTTCGCGCGATGGAAGAGCGCGGCCATCACTGCATCGTGCTGCGGAAGTCAGAGAAGATCGAAGCCCGTGACCTCGGCTTCAAGGTGTTCAGCGAGGAAGATCTCGACAAGGCCGCCAGCTTCTTCAGCAGCAGGGATCTGCCGGTTGAATGGGTCGAGCGTCCCTATCAGTCCGGCACGTTCCGCACCCGCGATCCTCATGGCATTCCCCTCGAGTTCTATTCCAAGATGGACCGGCTGCCGCCGATCCATCAGAAATACGCGCTCTACAAGGGCGTGAAGCCGCTCCGGATCGATCATTTCAATTGCTTCTCGCCGAACGTCGATGAATCCGTCGCCTTCTACAACGAGATCGGCTTTCGCGTGACGGAGTACACGGCGGATGAGGAGACGGGACGGTTATGGGCGGCCTGGACCCACCGCAAGGGCGGCGTTCACGATCTGGCTTTCACCAATGGCCGCGGCCCGCGCCTGCACCACACCGCATTCTGGGTGCCGACCCCGCTCAACATCATCGATCTGCTCGACCTCATGGCCACCACCGGATGGGTGTCCAACATCGAACGCGGTCCCGGCCGCCATGGCATCTCGAATGCCTTCTTCCTCTATATCCTTGATCCGGACGGTCATCGGATCGAGATCTACTGCTCGGATTACCAGACGGTCGATCCCGATCTCGAGCCGATCAAATGGGACCTGAAGGATCCGCAACGTCAGACGCTTTGGGGGGCGCCTGCGCCGAAGTCCTGGTTCGAGCACGGCAGCCTCTTTGCCGGAGCTGAACCGCGCGACGCCGATCTGGCTGCCCAGCCGATCATCGCCCCGTGACCGGGCATTCGCATATCGCCTGAAACGTGAGGAAAGGCGCCACATGTCTCGTCCGAGGTTCGTCAGCTTCACCCGCAACGGCACACCCGGCTACGGTCTCCTGGGCGATCAGGGCGTCGTCGACCTGTCCGGCCGCCATGGCAAGCGTTGGCGTACGTTGCGTGAGGTGATCGAAGTCGGCGCGCTGGTGTCCCTTGCCGAGGAGAGCGCCGGGTTGCCGGCGGATTTTCCGGTCACTGATATCCGTTACGAGATTCCGATTCCGGCACCGGAAAAAATCATCTGCGTCGGCGTGAACTTCCCCGACCGGAACGAGGAATACAAGGACGGGCAGGCGGCCCCCTCAAATCCCTCGCTCTTCATCCGCTTTCCGCGCTCGTTCACGGGCCATGAACAGGCTCTGCTGCGTCCCCCGGAGAGCCCGCAGCTCGACTATGAAGGCGAAATCGTCATCGTGATCGGCAAGGGCGGTCGCCGGATTCCACAGAGCGAAGCGCTCGACCATATCGCCGCAATATCGCTGTGCAACGAAGGCACGATCCGCGATTGGGTGCGGCACGCCAAATTCAATGTGACTCAGGGGAAAAACTTCGATCGCACCGGTTCGATGGGACCGTGGCTCATCCCCTATACCGATGAGAGCCAGCTTGCCGACATCAAGCTGGAAACCCGGATCAACGGCGAGGTCCGCCAGCAGGACCGCACGAGCCGGATGATCTTCTCCTTCCGCAAGATCATCAACTATATCTCGACGTTCACGATGCTGGTTCCTGGCGATGTCATCGTGACCGGTACCCCGACGGGTGCCGGCGCGCGCTTCGAGCCGCCCATCTGGCTGAAGCCCGGCGACGTCGTCGAGGTGGAAGCAGAGGGCATCGGTACCCTCCGCAACACGATTGCAGATGAGGCGTGATCCTTGTCGACTGCCAAGGTCGGGCAGAGGACTTTTATTTTCTCGGGCGAGGTGGCGCTCGGGTGACAGACACTTCGGTTAACAATGATAGGTTGCATGCCGGGGGCGTTACTCTGGATTTGAAAAATGAAGAAAATGTTGGTGGGCACCGTTGCCCTCATCACGCTCGCCGCTCCTGCCTCCGCCGCTGATTTGGCGGCTCGCCCATACACCAAAGCGCCGCAGCCGATGGTCGCCCCGATCTACGACTGGAGCGGCTTCTACGTCGGCCTCAATGGCGGCGGCGGCTCAGCCCATAAATGCTTGGATGTGGTCAATGCCGGCGGCGTGGTCGTCGCTCCGCCTCTTGCCATGGGGTGTCACGATGCGACTGGAGGCACGGCCGGCGGTCAGATCGGCTACCGCTGGCAGACGGCGAACTGGGTGTTCGGTGTGGAGGCGCAGGGCAACTGGGCCGATTTCAAGGGCTCGAACATCAATCTCGTCTTCGCCGGCGTCCAGGATGAGACCAAGATTGATGCCTTCGGTCTGTTCACGGGCCAGGTGGGTTACGCCTGGAACAACGTGCTGCTCTACGTGAAGGGTGGCGCTGCGGTCGTCCGCGACAAATACCGAATTGCCGATGTTGCGACTGGGCTCACCATCAACGACGGCGATGAAACCCGCTGGGGCGGCGCTGTGGGGGCGGGCCTTGAATTCGGCTTCGCGCCGAACTGGTCGGTTGGCGTCGAATACGACCACTTGTTCATGGGGCACCGGGATGTGGACTTCTTCTCGACGGGAATTGTGGGTGCTCCGGCGGGCGCTTTTGCGGGAACCGCCCGCATTGGTCAGGACGTCGACATCGGTTTGGTCCGTGTGAACTACCGCTGGGGCGGCCCGGTCGTCGCGAAATACTGACTTGCGTTATAAACACAAGCGGTCGGTCACCGTGCCGACGCTAAGCCGAAGACATGCGGCCCGGTTCTCGCTGAAAACGATGACCGGCCGCTATCGGCCCGGCAATGTGGACGGAGTTCGAAGGGAGATCGGCTTACCAAGTCCACGCCGATCCCGGGACCGCATTTGGTTTACGGCTTCCTGACCACCGAGCCGAACGCAATCGTCGAGCTTGTCCACCCCACTGCGGGGCTGATCGAGGTGGCCGCGTCTGCTGACCTGATCGGCCAAGCCAGCATCATCGATGGCGACGCGATAGAACTCTACGGCACCCGCATCCGCCTTTGGGGCATCGACGCGCCAGAGAGCAGCCAGCGTAGCCGGGGGTCATGATTGCCGCACGCAAGCGCCGCGCCCTTGCGCCGCCTACCAAACCCCGAAAGCCATCAAAAAGACAATGGTGAGGGACGAGCCGCAAGCGACCATCACAGTATAACATTCGGGCGTGTTCATTGTTGCCTCCCGAGCCATCGCCGCTTGATACTTATTGCGGCATCGAGGAGAGCCATCGCGGCCGCTTCAATTCGACGCCCCGTAACTGATTTCGTGCTGCGTGTCTGTCCTGCCAAGACTGCCCTGATCAGCACGATCATAATCGGCTTCTAGGCTTTCAGGATTTTGTCCCGCAATCAGAAGCTGTTTCCGCATTTCA